>DASXRN010000260.1:0-3423 GCA_036506595.1 Polaromonas sp.
AGGTCTACGTCAAGAGTTCGTCCGATGGCGATCAGATGCCATCAGAAGTTGTCCTGGCGTACAGAGGCACCACCAGCTTGAACGACTGGTTTTTCGGCAACTTCTTCAAAGGCCAATACGAGCGCGTAAACAACTTCGTACTCGAAGCGCTGACAGCTCTGGACGACCGCTACCCGGGCCTGGTCGCGAAAATTGAAGCCAAGCAAGTACGTCTCGTCGCTACCGGTCATTCGCTTGGAGGTGGACTCGCCGAGCACACGGCGTACTGCTTCACCGGTCTCGACGTACAGGCGTTTTCGTTCGACACGTCACCTCGGAACCACAAACGCAGTTGCGATCCGGAGCCAAAACACGGCGTCGACTATAAGCCCGCGTTCAAAAGGTTTGCCAGCCAACCGGACCCAGCGAGACTGGACGAAATCCAGAGAAATCAAATCCACCGTATTCATCAGTCGCGAGAAGTCTTGAGTCCGCTTCGGTTCTTCTTCTCTGACAAAGATTACGCCGACACCCGCTACCACTTTCTCCACGGAAAACCGACCAGCCGGCACAGCATGACGGCTATGGCCATGGGTCTTACCAAGTTGGCCTCGTGCCCGATGGAGCTTGAGCCAAACAAGACCATACCCCCGAATGGGGCGGCGAGAACAAGGTACGAGGCGATCTGTCCGGGGGCGGCGAGTCCGTGCTTTGACGCTCAAGCTTTGAGGACCGAGTTCATGAAGGCCATGGATAAGTAGGCCTGAAGTCAGACGCCTTCAGTCGACGATACATGATCCATGTCGGCCAGGGCCTCCGCAACCGGGCTTCATCGAGCGCTCATTTCCAGGCAAACGCCGGCTGCTCGAAATGCGCCACGCGGGTGGGCCGGCCCTCGATGCAGACCTCCCGAAACTGGTAGAGGATCGCCGCCGTCGGCGCCGCAATCCAGTGGTCGCCGACGGGCATGCGCAGCACGGGATGCGCGCCGTGCCCTTCGTGCGCCAGCATGGGTGCGTCTGCGCGCTGGAACTCGGCGACAGGGATGCGGTGAATGCTGGCTACCTCGGCCGGATTGGGCCGGATGTGCTGCGTCGCGCCGGCCCAGACGACGACCGGGGTGATGACAAAACCCGAGCGGGTGACGAAATCATCGAGCCGGCCCAGGATGGCGCTGGCATCGAGTTCCAGATGCACCTCTTCGGCCAGCTCGCGCAGGGCCGCCTGCTCCGCCGTTTCGCCGGCGTCAATGCGCCCGCCCGGCAACGCCCATTGCCCCGCATGCTTGCGCAGCTGGCCGGAGCGCCGCGTCAGCAGCAGGGCCGCTTGCGTGCTCCACGCCGCATGTCGCGTGAACCCCGGCAGTTCGGCGCCATGGCCTTCGTCGGTAATGACCACGGCCACCGCCGCCGCATGTTGCTGGTCATGCTCGGTCGCCTGCACGGTGAAGGCGCGCAGCTTTTCCTGGATCAGCGTTTTGAGCTGTTGGTCGCGCTGCATGAAAGAGCGTACGGCGGTGGGGACGGGCGGCTCAGCCACCCAGCCCCTTGGCAATCTTGTCGATGCCGGCCTGGGCGCACGCTGCGTCTTTGTCACCCCCAGGGGCGCCCGAGATGCCAACAGAGCCCACCAGTTCCTTGCCCGCGAAGATCGGCAGGCCGCCTTCAATGGTGGTGATGCGGTCCAGCAACAGGAAGCCGGACAGGCCGGGCTGGGTGCGCTTGCCCATGTCCACGGACGGCGCGCGCGTGGTGAATGCCGTGTAGGCCTTGCGCATGCTGTTCTCGATGGTGTGCGGATTGACCCCGTCGTCGCTCAGCACAACGGCGGTCCGCGCATGGCGGTTCAGCACCGTCACGGTCACCTTGTAGCCGTCGGCGCGGCAGCGCTCCAGGCTGGTCGTGGCCAGCTCCATGGCCGCGTTCAGCGAGATGCTGCGTTCGCTGACCAGGCTTTGCGCGCCGGCCAGGCCGCATGCCAGGGTGGCCGCCACGATCATGCTTGTTTTCATTTTTGTCATCAGAGTCTCCGGTGGGTTGGAAAAATACAGGGTGACTTTTGCCGCATTCACCACTGGTTGCGCAGCTCCCGCAGCTTGGTGAACACCGTCTTCGCATCGGGTTCGTCGGGCAGGTCGGGGAAACTTTCGCGCAGCCTGGCGATGACGCTGGGGCTGCTCAGGCGCAAGAAAGTGTTGATTAGCTTTTCTTGCGCGAGCGTGGTGACGGCCGACTTCGCGGGGTCATGGTCGGCCACGCTGGGCAACAGGGCTTTCGCGGCGGCGTTGTCGGGCTCGCGCGCCAGGGTGAACCGGAGGTTGTTCTCGATGTAGTCGTGGCCGGGATAGACCCGCGTGTTGTCGGGCAGCCGGGCCAGCTGTTCGACGAAGGTGGCATACAGCGCGTTGACGTCGCCGCCGTTGTGCACATTGCCGGCGCCCGCATTGAACAGCGTGTCGCCCGAAAACAGCGCCGGCTGGTCGGTGTGCGAGCGCAGGCAGATGTGGCACATCGTGTGGCCGGGCGTGTCCATGCATTCCAGCTCGACGGTCTTGCCGACCTTGATCACATCGCCGGCCTTCACGCCCCGGTCCACACCCGCGATGCGCCCGCCGGCCTTGTGGTGGGCGATCAGCCTGGCGCCGGTGGCCGCAATCACGGCTTCGTTGCCGCCGGTATGGTCGCGGTGTTCGTGGGTGTTGAGGACCTGGGTGATCTGCCAGCCTTTGACCTTGGCGGTGGCCAGCGTCTTTTCATGGTCCAGCGGGTCTATCGCCAGCGCTTCGCCGGTTTCGGGGCAGGCGATCAGGTAATTGAAGTTGCGGTAGGCGTTACCGGTCCAGATGCGTTCGACGATCATCGCGGGCTCCAAGGCTTGTTGACGGTAAGCGGGTCATTTTAGGACGCATGCCTGCAACGGATGGGCGGGCGGCAAAGTCGCGCAAGGGGGTTGTGTTTAGATCGTTCGGCGCCGCTTTTGCTCGCGGTACTGTTCGATCAGCTGGAGGGTTGCCGCCACCCCGGCCATGTTCGGGTTCAGCTTGAGCGCACGCTCGAGGTAGGGCTGGGCGCGGTCGGGGTCGCCCAGGGCCAGGTACATCTGCCCGTAGCCTGAGAGCGCCCCGAAGTGGTTGCGGTTGCGTTTGAGGACTTCGTCGCAGTCATGCATCGACAGCTCGAAGCGGCCAAGCAGGTAGTAAGCGGTGGCGCGCCTGTTCCAGCCTTCCGCGAAGGCGGGCTTCCTGCGGATGATCTCGGAAAACGTGGCCACGGCCTCGACCAACTGCCGCGCCTCCATTTGCTGGACGCCGAGCAGGAACAAGGCATCGATCGCGCGGTCGCCGGAGCGGCTCCAGATCTGCCACATCGCGGCTTCGGCGAGCTGGCGAACCGGCGCGTCATCGTCCCCCAGGCGGGCGACGAGCCGGTCGGCATCGGCCATGGC
>DASXRN010000261.1:0-22623 GCA_036506595.1 Polaromonas sp.
GGGCCCAGGCCGATTGAAGGTCGGGCTGGGATGTATACCCGTTGGGCGGTGGAGCTGATGGGTCCGCTGGAGACGGTGCGGTGAGATCGGTTTTATTATTGTGGATATAGATGATGTAGGTCTTGGCGCAATCGACGCCAAGCGGGCTGTTGTAGGAGGCCCCAGTGACCGAGCCCTGGTAGGCAAAACCAGTTGTCAGGGATTGCCCGGCCGGTGTATAGCCCGTGTTACCGGCATAGTCGGCTTTGCGGTCCATGTCTGCCCAACTCGTGGCGCCCTTCAGGTACTGCCATGTCTCGTAGTAGGCATTCGGTATGACCCGGGAATTCGTGCTGGCCGAATCATCGTTAACGGAGCTGCCCGCGAGAATGTTGGTAAATGCAGTCTTGTTGGCGGCCTCCGCTGAAGTCGCCGTTGCCGTAGGGGCCATGGGACGGATGCCGTAGCGAACATAACCACCTTTGTTTCTACTCCCGGTAAACATCATCAGCCCGATGTTGGCCCGCTTGGTAATACTATTGGCAAAAGTGGTCAGCGCTGCAAGTTCCGCATCGCCTTGCTTCACGTTCTCGCCATTCGTCCCCCAGGCTTGGTTATTGGCACTCCAGTTGGCTGAGTTGTCCAGAATGAACAAAATGTTCGGCGCCGGCATGGCGGCGCCCGGCGGCTGGTTGAAAAGGTCCGTGTCGTCTGCGCGGGCCGACGCAGCAACGAGCACCAAGCCTGACAGGAACACCATGTGCAACCATTTGGATAGTTTCATTTCATACCTCTGAAGATGTGTTGCGGCCCGGGAAGTAAATTTTTAACAGGTGGCCGTTGAATCCATGCGGACCCTGGCACCCTGATGCAGGGTGGCGGAGGCACCGGTTCGGATATCGGTCACGACGGCCCTGATGTCCCAGTAGGTGTCCTTGGGAGCGGATTCAGCAAATTCGATGCTATAGCCAGGAACAGGAACCATTTTGAGACATTCGACCGCCGATGTGGTGACCGTGTAGTCCGCCACAGCATCGCCATTCACGTCGACCGTGACGGTTCTTCCGGCCGGCGTATAGAAGTTGTCCACGCTACTCATGACTTGCTCAATAGCCTGCTGCGCGGCGGCAACTGCCTCATTCTTGACCTGCATGTTGCCTACCGTTTTGAGATTGGTGTTGCTCATGCGGATAGCCGAGACAACCAGCAAGGTCAGCACCACCAGCATCACCAGGCTCAGCAGCAAACTACTGCCTTGCTGTCGGCGCATGAAGTTCATACAAGGTTGTTTCACGCTCACTCCCTCTGCCCGCTGGGGTTGACGACGCGCACATTGGCGCTGTAAACGTGGCGCTTGTAGGGGCTGGAAAAGGGGCCCACGGTTCCCCCTGCGCCCATGTTGTAGGTCTTCGTGCTGTCGTCATGGCCGCTTGAGGGTTCGGTGTTGCGCGCCAGCAAGGTGACTTGAACGGACATGACATTGGGCCAGTTGGCAACAATTGGTGCCGTGATGTACGGAGTGGCAGGTGTGCCATCTCCGGTGGCGTCAATGCCGTAGTCGAATTGCAGGTTTTCAATGCCTTCCACCAACGGCACCGTGATCAACGTCGCAGCGCCTGCAGTCACTGACATCTCCAGACGCTTGAGGGTCGGAATGGGACGGCCATTGTCTGCCGCCGCAGTGCAGGTAGTGGCGCCAGAGGCATAGACATTGCAGGGACTCAGAAAGTAAATATGTTCGACGAATCGGCGCAGCTGGGCTGGTGTCGTCGCATCCTTCTGCTTCAAGGTGTAGACGGAAGGAGTGCCGGGCGTTGGGTCGGGGCCGAGTGCCGTCACTTTGTCGCTAGGGGTCGTCTGCACATAAATCTGGCCAGCGACCAAGGTACCGATCGTTGGCAATGCATCAGTAGCCTCCAGGCGCCGGACCACGAGAATGTCGGTGCCAGCGATGTGGTTCGCATTGGGCAGGCAGGTTAACAGCGGCGCAGGCACCGAAGCCGGTGCATCGTAGCCTTGCAGGAACATGGCGAGTGCCGCATCGATGTCGGCGGCGCTTGTGGAACAAGGGTCTGGCAATGCCGTCAACGCCGGGAGCGCCCCGATGTATTGGCCGTAAAACCCGGCATGCTGGATATCTTCCTGCAGCAGCGTCAGCGCATAGCGGCCGTTTTCAATTTGGCGGTTGGTTTTTTCGAGCTCGGCACGGCTGCTGCTTTGACGGGCAATCAGTGTCGCGATGCCAGCAACGAGAATAAGCCCGATGGCCATGGAGATCATGAGCTCAACCAGGGTCAAGCCCGTCTGGCGGCGGCGGGCTGTGACAGGTGAATTGCGAAAGAAGTGCATGAGGTCGATCATTCCAGATTTGCAATCTGCACGGGCAAACTCACAACACGACGCAGTTGCTCGTCTCCATACCGATTCTTGCCGCATGTCAGCCCAGAAACCGGCGCCGTGGTGGGGGCGATACCCTGCCAGGCCACAGTCACCAGATAAACGCCCGTCACAGCGTTGAAGCTGATACAGCCGCGGGCTCCGACCATGGTGCCGGCATTTGATCCGCTCACGGTTTCCGTTGTGCCGAGGAGCAAATTGTTCCAGGCGGTCAAATCGCTGTTGGCAAGTGTGTAGGCTTGCACCGTGCCCAATCCGCACGCGGGCGCGACAGTTGAGCCCGTGCCCATGGATGGCGCCCCATTCGTGGTATCGGTAGTAATGGCATAACACGAGGCCACGCGCCGGTTGGCATTGATGCGCCCCACCATGTCCTGGAGCAGCAGCAGTGCCTGGGAGCGTTGATAAGACTCCGTCTCGGCGCGCTGGCTGGCCACGATCAAGCCTACTAGGCCAAGCAGCCCCACCAGCAGGATCAATAGGCTGACCATGACTTCAATCATGCTGAACCCAGCTTGGCGGGCGCCAAAGGAATAGATGCGGCTCTTCATCAGCATGCTCCCGTCTTGCTGGAGGGCAGCCCGCTCAGATCGACTTGGGTGCAGCGAGGCGCCACACCGGTACTTACGCTGCTACTAATCAAGAAAGGAGCCACACCAGCCGTCAAACGACCACTGCTGTTGTAGGTGAGGTCGGGGGCCGGTCCGGTGATTGTCAAATCAACAAATGGCTCGTGTTGCGCGATAGTGGTAGTGCCGGCCGTGACGGTCCAGCCGTTTTGCCAGTTGCCACTGACCGGCGCCAGGACGACATTGAGGTTGCGCTTGATGGCCTCACTGCGTGCGCCGGTCAAGGTGTAGGAAATATCGTATGAGGCCGTCTTGACACGTTGACCCGCGATGAAGTCGCGAAATGATGGGGCGGCCAAAGCCGCAAAAATGGCGGCAACCGCGATGGTGAACAACAATTCGATCAGCGAAAAACCAAAGTCCGGTGTTTTCACGAATTTTTGCGAGGCTGCTGGGCACTTCATTTTGTGACGCCGCGGTAAATGTGCGCCTACCAGCATTTGCTCACAGTGCCCGAGCCACTGATAGTTTTCGTCCCTGTCTGATTGATGCTCAGAGTCCCGCACTGGGTGTCCCGCGCCAATTGGGTGCCAATCGGCGCGGCAGTGATGCCGTAAACAGGCGGTGCTACGGTGTTGTCCGCCGTCACTGTCACGTTGTAGTTGTTCGAAACCTCGGTTGGAATCGTGGCCGCACCCAGCAGTGACAATTGATTTGTGTAACGACGAGCGTCGAGGTTGTACTGCTCCTGTTTACTGGCCAGGTTCATCACAAAGCTGACGGCTGACGAGCGGTTGGAACGGACGATGTACTGCGCATAGGAAGGGTAGGCCACCGATGCCAGGATAGCCACGATCGCGACCGTGATCATGAGTTCTATCAAAGTGAAACCACGATTTTTTTTCATTTCGCCCTCAATCATTCGACCCGTAAATTTCCGGCCATCTTCAGCACCTCATCCGAAGTCGACCCCGCAGTGACTATGCGACTTCATTGACTCACTACCTTGCTTCAGTGCTTGGCTTTATCGCAAACCTTGTCAATGTGATTTTTTCCCATTCTAGGTTTGTCGATTGTCGTAACAAGGCTTACGTTGTATTTTTGGCAGGCAAACGGATGAGTGGTTGTCGAGAGGCGACAAACGGTTAAGACACGGCCGATCTCCCATCCGCCGCATTGCGCACCTCCTGCTCGATGACGCTCATGGCGGCCAGCGCCACATGCTCACGCCAGGGCCGCCACGTACGGTCAGCGCGCAACAGGGCGGCGATCCAGGCCCAAGGTATTGAATCAAAAACGACTTCTGCCGACGTCTTTGCTGCACAAGCAGCTATCAATTCAATAGCAGCTACCGACCAGCTCTTTTTTAAACTGCAGCTAAACCGTGGCAGCTCTTCAGCCAATGACGATCTCGTTCTGGTGGTTGGCAATGTGAGAGGCATGGGCCAGCGCGAAGTCACTTTTGGCGAGCGAGCCGTAGGCAAAGTGCGGGTTGAGCGGCCCGCTGCTGGCGTTGAAGCGGGCAATTGCAGGCGCTACCGCGCTGTCTATCGAGCCAGGGCGGTAGCGTCGGCGCAGAAGCCGACCCGGGACGGAAGCTCCCGCAGGCCGCGCTTACTTCGCCGCGAAGAAAACGTAGTCGGCCGTGTAGCCTTCCTTGGTGCGCTTGCCAGCGTCCGCTTGTGTCTCGCAGCCTGTCGAGGGGGCGTTGCCGCCTTCAGTGTTGAGGCGCTGCACGCTGGTGACGCTGGCCATCTTGCCGGCTGCGCCGCTTGATTTGGCGGACAGCAACAGCAGCGGAATGTCGGCCGGGCGTTGCCCGTCAGCACGCGCCTTGACGGCCCCTACCGTCTTGCTGCCATCCAGTGCAGACCAGCTGGGGCCGGCGCCATGCGTGCCGACTTTCTCGTCACGCGCATTGAACAGGTCGGCTTCGGGGGCGACAAACACCCAGGCCCAGCCGCCCTTGCCGTTGGCCCGGCACTCATAAATCTGCGAGCCCACCGCATGCCAGGTAAACGCCTCACGTTCGTTGTCGGCCGGCTTGAGCGCTGCGGGTACGGCAGCCGCCGCTGGCCCGGCGGGTGCCGGGGTGGAGTAGGCCGTGAGCACCCCGGTGCAGAGCATGACGGCGGCAAGGCCGCTGGTTTTGAACATGGTAAAAAGGTTGGCAAAGCTGGCATTCATGGGATCTCCTGATGAATAAGGTTGACATGGACAGGTGCTTGGGGCTGGGCGATATGCCCTGCCCGCCCCACAGAAACGCCGGGCCGATCAAAACGGATGCAGCGCCCGCAAAAAAATTCCGGCCCGGCCCGCCACCGCTTCAGCCAGCGGGTGGAAGTTCTTTCTTCTTATACTGAGCCGCATGAAACCAGACACCCGCAGCCTGCAGGAGTTGATCGCCAGCGCGGCGCGTGGCGACCACGCCAGCTTCGCCCAGGTCTATGAGCGGACCCACACGCATCTGTTTGGCGTTGCCGTGCGTATGTTGGGACGACAACAGGCCGCCGAAGATGTGCTGCAAGAGGCTTTTGTGAGTATCTGGAAAAACGCGCGCAGCTACCGGTCCGAGGTCGATGGACAGGAGATTCAACCCATGACGTGGCTGATTGCCATCGTGCGCAACAAGGCGCTTGACGCCTTGCGCACGCGTGCGCGGCGCAAGGAAACCGAATTGCCCGATGGCAACGCGCTGAACGCTGGCGATGACGATGCCGCACCGACGGGCAATCCGGGCCCAAGCGCCCTGCACTTGCTGGAGCAGGCCACGCAAACCCTGCGCATCGAAGGCTGCATGAACATGCTCAACGGCAGCTACCGCCAAAGCCTGGCGCTGGCCTATTACCAGGGCTTGTCGCACACCGAAGTAGCCACGCAAATGGGCGCGCCGCTGGGCTCCGTCAAGGCCTGGATACGGCGCGGGCTGGAAAAACTCAAGGGCTGCCTGGCCGCGCAGGGAGTGGCGATATGAGCGCCGCCGGGCCGCCCCAAGGCGTGAAAGCCCCCTCGGGGGCAGCGCAGCGGCTTTGCCGCAAGCGTGGGGGTCGTCATGAGATATAGCCACCCCGCACTGCTAGAACACCTGGCCTCGGCTTATGTGCTGGGTACCCTGACTAATGGCGCCCGGCGCCGCTTTGAGCGCCTGCAACGCGACCGCGCCGATGTGCGTGTGCTGGTCACGCAATGGGAAGCGCGGCTGGGTCCGCTGGCCCTGTCGGTGCCAGCGCAGCAGCCTTCGTCCCAGTTGTGGGCCGCGATTGCGGCGCGGACACAACCTGCTCATGCAACCACTACACCACGTGCTTCTTCCTCGCTGGGCTGGCTCGGCTGGCTCAAACCCGCGGGCTTTGGACTGGGTGGACTGGCCGCTGGCGTGATTGCGGCAAGCCTGCTGTTTGTTGCGGCGCCCGGGGTGTTTATGTCCAGCGACCAGATCGCCATGCGCTCGGGTGAAAAACTGCCGCAAAGCTATGTGGGCCTGCTCACCGACGCCCAGGGCAACGGCAAACTGCTGATCAGCTCGCTGCGCCACGGCAAGACCATGACCATGAAGGTGATTGGCCCCATCACACCACCGGCCACTGGCAGGCTGGTGCTGTGGGCTTTGCCCGCGAATGGGCCTGCGTTGGCCATCGGAACCGTGCCCACCAGCGGCTCGGCCGTCTCCATGCTGCCCGATACGTCTGAAAAACTTCTGTCCAAAGTCAGCAAGCTGGTGGTGACACTGGAAACCGCTGCAACGCCTGCCAGTCCCAGCGAGACGCTGGTGTTCAGCGGCAACTGCGCCAAGCTGTGGTGATCAGGACGCGACCGAAAGACTGGACTGAATGAACACAACCACCCTAAACGCCCTGGCCACATTCCCGCTGCAACTGGAAGCGCACTACGCCGCCATTCCTGCCGGGTTCAAGCACTGGGCTCCGCCATCCTGGGATGGCGTGCCGAGCGAGCCGTTCACGGCCATCGAACAGGTCTGCCATGTGCGTGACATCGAAATCGAGGGCTACCACGTGCGTTTGCACCGCACCTTAAATGAAATCAATCCCACGCTGGCATCCATCGACAGCGAAGCGCTTGCCAAGGCACGCTCCTACGGCACGGCCAATGCGGGCGAGGCGTTGTCGGCTTTTCGGGAAGCGCGGGCCAAGACCCTTGCGCTCATTACCAGCCTGGGTGCGGAACAGTTCAACCGGACTGCGGAATTTGAGGGCTACGGCCCCTTATCACTGCGCAGCCTGGTGCATTACCTTTGCAGCCATGACCAGCAGCACCTGGCGGGTTTGCAGTGGCTGCTTGGAAAGATAGAGGCCTCGCGTGTTCAGATAAAAGGCTGACCCTTGCATCGTGCGGGCCGCCACGGCTTCCGTTTTCATTGCAAATAAATACGAATCCAACTGCATCCGTTTTCCGGGTTCCGTCGTTTGTCCCAGGTGCTGATTTGCAGCGCATCTCAACCAACCGACTATTCAAGGAGCCCGACATGCACACTTTTTCCATCCGCAACTTCATCGCATTGCCCCTGCTGAGCCTGGCTTTGGCCGGCGCCGCCCTGTCCGCAGACTTTCAAGCCACGCCCGCGCAGAACGCGCAGATCGACGACTTCGCGGCCGGCAAAAAAGCCATGAATGCCAAAAACTGGTCCGAGGCGGTGAGCAGTTTCAGCAAGGTCGTCGCCAAGAACCCCAAGAATGCCGACGCCTACAACTACCTCGGTTATTCCAGCCGCTGGATGGGCAAATACGAGGACGCGTTTGCCGCCTATGGCAAGGCGCTGGCGCTGGAGCCCCAGCACAAGGGCGCGCTGAGCTACTCGGGCATCGCCTACCTCAAGACCGGCCAGAAGCCCCAGGCCGAGGCCCAGCTCGCCAAGCTGCAGGCGATTTGCGCCACTTGCGAGGAAACCAGTGAGCTGGCCAAGGCCGTTGCGGCGGCCAAATAAGCCCCCGCTGCCCTGCCATCCCGGCCCAAGCCTTGCCGGGACGGCGTCGTTCACCCCACTCACATGGTCATACTGGCCAAAAGAAAACCATGCATTACTTCAAACACCTGAACCTGGGACGGCTGCCGTACGCTCTCATTTTTATAGCCTCCTGCGCCCTTTCCACGCTGGCCACAGCCGGAAACCTCGTGGTACAGGTGCTCGACAAGGAAGGCAGGCCGGCGCCCGATGCGGTGGTGGTCGTGGTGCCGGCCAGCAAAACCGGCAGCCCTAAAAACCCGCTGCCCGGCCAGATCACGATTTACCAGGAAAAAATGCGCTTTGTGCCGGCCATCAGCGTGGTGGCCTTGGGTGCCACCGCCCGGTTTGTCAACAACGACCCCTGGGAACACCATGTGCGCGCTTCGGCGGCCGGTGTGGCGCAGTTCAATGCGTCGGCCGCCGGGGGGTTTGAGTTGCGGCTGGACGGCAAGCCCGAAGGCAAACCCGCCAGGACCGCCGAGGCGTCTTTCACCAAGGCCGGCGCGGTGCTGCTGGGCTGCCACATCCACGGCTCCATGCGCGGGCATGTCTATGTGAGCGAGTCGCCCTGGGCCGCGTTGACCGGCGCCGATGGCTTGGCGCAACTGGAGCAGTTGCCCGAAGGTCCGGCACACATCAAGGTTTGGCATGCCGACCAGCTGATCGACATCGCCGCGCAGCCCTACACCGTGACCGCCTCGCCGGGCCAGCTCACCCTGCAGCTGGGCGTGGTGCCTCGCCGGCGCCGGATTTAGGTGTTCAGCGCAAAAAACAGCCTTTGACGCTGTTGACAGAACCTTTCGTGAAACTTACATTGAAGTCTCTGCACGTCAATTTGCAAAGCGCATGGCACGGAGGCTTTATGTCAAACCCTTCCAGACAGCATCTTTGGCAGCCCGTCACGCTGGCACAGTTGCAGCGCGTTAAAAACTGGCATGTGGCGCAGCGCGGTGCCCACCCGTTGGAATACCAGGTGTGGGAAGCCGTTCTCACGCTGTGGGTCATGGGCTGGATGGGCTGGCTCCCCGCATTTGCGTTCGAAGCACCCTGGGCCTACCCGCTGTGCCTGCTGGGCGTTCTGACCCCACGGCTGTATGTGCACTGGCGCGCCCGCGCCCATGCGGCGCGACGTCTCAGGTGCGACTGGCTGGACCAGGCCAGCTGACTTACAGTGCGGGCATGACACCACTCACCTGCTTTTCCCTCACCGTCACCGACCACATCGCCCACCTGGTGCTCAAGCGCCCCGAGGCGATGAACACCATGAACCCGGCGTTCTGGCGCGAGCTGGACGAGGTGCTGACGCAGCTCCATCAAACTGGCCAGGCGCGCGTGCTGGTGATCTCATCCACCGGCAAGCATTTCAGCGCGGGCATGGCGCTGGAGACCTTTGGCGGCGACATCGCCATGGACGACCAGAGCCCCGAAGGCCGGGCCGCGATCTTCGACCTGCTGACCGGCATGCAGGCGACTTTCACCAAGCTCGAGACGCTGCGCATCCCGGTGATTGCCGCGATCCAGGGCGGCTGCATTGGCGGCGCGGTCGATATGGTGAGCGCCTGCTGCCTGCGTTATGCCACGGCCGACGCGTTTTTCTGCATCCAGGAAATCAACATCGGCATGGTGGCCGATGTCGGCACCCTGCAGCGCCTGCCCAAGCTGATGCCGCTGGCGGTGGTCAAGGAGCTGGCCTACACCGGCCGCCGCCTGTCCGCACAAAAGGCCTTGGGCTATGGCCTGGTCAATGAAGTATTCGACACACCCGAAGCCATGCTGGCCGCCGCGCTGCAATGCGCCCGGGAAATCGCCGCCAAGCCGCCCGTGGCCATCTGGGGCACCAAGCAGGCGATTCACTACGCGCGCGACCATTCGGTGGACGATGCGCTCAAGCAAATGGGCTGGCTGCAGGGCGCGATCTGGAGCAACGCCCATGTGCGCGAGTCCGTGACGGCCATGAAGGAAAAACGCCCGGGCGACTTCGCCGCCTTGCCTGCGCTCAAAAATTTTAAAGATATCGGGCTCTAGCCCATTAAGCATGGGCGCAAGCGGCTATATTTTTTATAGCTAATAGCCGCATGCAACGAGCCACCGACGGCAATCAGTTCCCCGCTTCAACGCCCAGATCAAGCCCAAGGAATCAGGCCGAAATGCCGACTGTCAGCGTGGCGGCAAAACCGTTGGTCGCATCGCCGGTCACCGTGGCCAATTGGTTGGCGGCGCTGTCGTCGCTGAATACGTTGTCGGTCGCCAGCGATGCGGCGGCGAAGTTCGCCACGCTGGCGCTGTAGCCGCTGGCCACGCCGTACACCTGGCTGCAGGCCGCTGCCGGCATCGCCAGTTGCGAGGTCTTGACATCGTTGCTGCCGCTGGTGGCCACGGCCAGGCTGGGATAGACCTCGAAGTGGATGTGTGGCCAGCGCCCGCTGTAGCAGCCCGGGAAGATCGTCGTGAAGGTGACTTCGCCGTTGCTGTCGCTCACCTGCACGCCGCGCAGGTAGTTCTGGTTGAGGATGCTGCTGGAATACAGCGAATAGTTGCCATCAAGGGTGCAATGCCACAGGTAGATCGCATAACCGGCCAGGCTGGCGCAGCTTGACGCGGTGTTCACCAGCTTCAGCGTCACGGTCATGGGCACGCCGGTGGCGGTGCCCGACAAGCCGCCGACGCTCGAACGGATGTCGCTGCGCACGATGCCCGACAGCGTGAGCACGTTGACCACGCCGCTGCTGTTGCTGTTGCTGCCGTCGCCGGGATAGGGGCCGGCGGTCTCGGAAGGGATCACCGAGCAGCTGCCGCTCGTCGAGCTGCTTGATGTGCTTGATGTGCTCGACGTGCTGGTGGAGGAACTGCTGGACAAGGTGGTACTGGTGGTGCCCGCGTCGCCTCCGCCACCGCCGCAGGCGACGAGCGCCATAGGCCCGGCCGAGGCCACGGCACCGGCCGACAGCCAGCGCAGGACCTGGCGGCGGCCCGCCGCCTGCCGGATCATCAATTCGAGGTCCGCGGACAGTCCGTGGTGATGGTGGTCGGAAGGATTGTTCATGTCGTTCATGGGTAGCTCCTGACGTGTCTGGGGTAAATGGTCGCGGTGAAGGGTCGCGGCGTTCAGCGCAACGGCGCCGACGCCGGGCGCTGCGCCGCGCCGGAACCCAAGGCCGGCATGGCCGCCAGCGCGTTGCCGATGCGCTGGCAGGTGCCCGACATGGCCTGCCCGCCGCGGTTGCTGAAACTGACCTGGGTGCCTTCCGCCTTGCCCTTGCAGGCCGCCACGGCCTCTGGCGGCGGGCCGGGCGGGGGGCCGCCCGGCGGCGGTGCAGGCGGGTCGGCGGCGCCGGCGGGCAACGCGGCCATCGACAGCAGCGCCGCACCCAGCATGAGGCTTGAGGATTTCAACGCGCCGTACACGACGCTGGACAAGGGTCGCAGATTCATGCTGCGCAGTGTGTGCGCGGCATGTGTCCTGCGTATCGGCGTTTTATGTCCGTCTTGACACGATCGCCAGCAGTGATGCCGGCGCTCCGGTGATCAAGCCCTCGGCAGGGCCAACTGGGCGCGCAGCCCGCCTTCGGGGCGGTTGTGCAGGGTGAGCTGTGCCCCGTCGCGTTCGGCCAGGTCGCGCGCCACGGCCAGGCCGAGCCCATGGCCGGCGTGGGCGGTGGTCAGGCGCGTCCAGGGCTGGAAGGCCTGCTCCAGTTGCCCGGGCGGGATGCCGGGGCCGTTGTCGTCGACATGCACCACGACATGGCCGTCCGCGGCAACCACGCCCAGGCTCGCACTGCCGCCGTAGCGCAGCGCATTGCCCACCAGGTTGTCCAGGATGCGCTTGAGTGCGGCCGGGTGGGCCTTGGCGTGCAGTGCCGGGGCACCGTCCATTGCCACGGCCTGGCCTTGTTCGGCCAGGTCGTCCGCGAGGGCTTGCAGCATCGCGGCGACGTCCACGACGCGCGCACCGCTGTGGTCCTGCTGCTCGCGCAACACGGCCAGCGTGCCCTCGATCATGGCGTTCATCTCCAGGATGTCGGCCACGGCCGCCTGCGCGGCAGCCTCGGGCAAGGCCTCCAGCCGCATGCGCAGGCGGGTCAGGGGCGTGCGCAGGTCGTGCGAGAGGGCCGCCATGTGCAGGCCACGGGCATCGAACTGCTCCTGCAGCCGGGTGGCCATGCGGTTGAAGACGCGCGCCATTTCGCGCACTTCCTGCGTGCCGCGGTGCACATCCAGTTGCGGTGGCTTGCCAGAGCCCAGACCCTGCCCCAGGGTGCCGGCGGCGGCAGCCAAGCGCCGCATCGGCGCGGACAGCCAGCGGGCGCCCAGCAGTGCGCCCAGGCCGATGACGAGCATGCGCAGGGCGTAGTCGGCCCACAGCACCTTGGGCGGCAGGGCGGGCGGGGTGCTTCGGTCGGATGGCGGGCCACCGATGAGGGGCGGCGGGGGTGGCCCGGCATGCATGTTGTGGTTTGGCGGCGGGGGCGCGGCGTCCGGTGGCGGCCCCGCGGCAGGCGGATCGCCTGCAGTGACAAAGGGGTTGCCTGGCGGGAGCGACGGCAAGGTGGGCCAGCGAGACCAGGCCAGCCTATCGGCCGCAGGGCCCGCGCCGGGCCTTGCGGGCTCCATGGCGGGCACCGCCAGGACATAGGCGACCCCATGGCTGGCAACCAGTGTCACCCACATCAGCAAAAACAGGCGCAGGAACAGGGTGTCGAAGCGGCGCAGCGTCATGACCTGACCTCGGTGTCGAAAAGGTAGCCCTCGCCTCGCAGGGTGCGGATCAGCGGGCGTTCCTGGGCCGTATCCCCCAGCTTGCCGCGCAGGCGCGACACCGCGAGGTCGATGCTGCGGTCGCTGACCGCCACGCCGGGTGCGCGCGTCAGCTCCAGCAGTCGCTCGCGGCTGAGTACCCGGCCCGGGTGTTCGACAAAGGCCGACAGCAGACGGTACTCCGCCGACGAGAGCGCCAACACCGTGCCGTCACGGTCCAGCAGTTCGTGGCGCAAGCGATCGAAGGTCCATGACCCGAAGCGGGCCTTGCCCGCCAATGAGCGCGCGGCCACTGCTGCGCCTCGCCGCAGCACGGCCTTGATGCGCGCCACCAGCTCGCGCGGTTCGAAGGGCTTGGGCAGGTAGTCATCGGCGCCCAGTTCCAGGCCGAGGACGCGGGACATGGGATCACCCTGGGCCGTGAGCATGATCACCGGCAAAGCGGGATGGACCTGCTTGCTCCACTGGCACAGCGTCAAGCCGTCCTCGTCCGGCAGCATCAAGTCCAGAAGCAGCACATCGACCCGGCCCGACGGCAGACGATCCCGCAGACGGGCGCCATTCTCGACGGCTTCCACGGCCATGCCATGGCAGCGCAGGTAGTCCAGCAGCAGGGCGCGGATCTCCGCGTCGTCGTCGACGAGCAAAACCCGGAGGGTGTCAGCGGAAACGGGCATGAGCGGGTTCACGGAGGGATAGGAAGGGCAGCGCATGCGAAACCATAGCTGAGCCGGGCCCTCATGGCGGGCATGGCGCCAAGCATGCGCACGAGCTTGTGGACGCTAGCCCGGTCGGCCCGGCTCGCCTGCCGGCACAGAGAAACAGGCCTCTAGCCCAGTAAACAAGGGCGCAAGCAGCTATATTTTTAATAGCAAAAATAGCACTGCACTCATTCCATTTCTAATTCGACGCGAGATTAGGCGCACCGCCGCAGACAGTGCTTTGGCACGGCGAGGCGGGGCAACGATATACCGTGTTGAAGTAGAAACGGAATCAGCTGACCCGTTGCCAGAACCACCAGGCGGCCAGCAACACCAGCAGCACCGAACCACCGCGTACGACCACGCCGGGATACCAGGGCCTGGGGACCAGGGGTTGCGCTAGCAGCACCCAGCCGCTGACGGCAATCAGTTGCCCCGCTTCAACGCCCACATTGAATCCGGCCAGGGCCCATGGCAGCAAGCCGGTGGGCGCGGCGGCCTCCAGCAGCAGTCCGGCAAAGCCGAAGCCATGCACCAGGCCAAACAACAAGGCCAGCGCATCGGTGCGCAGCCATGGCACAGGGCGCAGATTCAGCAGGGCGGTGACGGCGATCGACAAGGCTATGGCCGGCTCCACCCAGCGCGGTGACGCCTGGGTCCAGCCAAATGTCGCCAGCATCAGCGTGATGGAATGGCCTATCGTGAACGCGGTCACCGTGCGCAGCAAGGCCCACCAGGCGCCACCCGCCTGGCCAGGCGAGGCTGCCGGCGGCAAGGCGCGCGGCTGCGTACCGAAAAGGCCAAGGCGCAGGGGCAGCACCAGCGCAAGCAGGAACGCCAGGTGGTCATAGCCCTCCAGCAAATGGTGCACGCCCAGCCCGAAGTAGTCGCCCAGCACGGACCACGGCCCGTCAGACTTTGCAGCCGCCGCCACGCTGGCCGGCACGGGGGTCGCGCCGGCGCTCAGCAGCAGGCTGGATGGCTGTTGCGGCGAGGCGGTGGTCAGCAGATCCTTGCCGGCGATACGGCCGGCCACCAGCAGGCGATGGTTGGCATCCTGATCCCTGAACAGGGTATACCTGAAAGCCAGCGCCTGGCCCACCGGGCAGCGGGCTGGCGCCACCAGCCGGAGATAGGCGCCGTCACTGCGGCGATCCATGCCGCCCGGCTGCCAGTCCAGCCGGCACGCTGGCGCGCCGGCTGGACCGGCTGGCTGCGGCCCCGGCGCAGGCTCGGTATTGGCCGCCTCGTTCAGCAGCGCCAGCACCAGCGGCATGGCGGCCTTGACTTCGCCCCAGGTCACCTTGGCATCGGCATTGGCGTCAATCGGCACCAACAGGTCGAGGTCCTTGATGGCCACCGCCAATACAAACCGGTAATCGCGCTGCGCTGAGGCACCCCCCTGGGCAGGCGCGCCCTCGTTGAGCTGTTGCACGTCCAGATACGCATCACTGCCCTTGTGCGCCCACGCCGATCCGGCGCCCAGCAGCAACAGGCAGGCCAGACACCAGGCGGCCCAGCAATCGGCGCCAAAGTCGGCCCACCCTGCCCGCTTCATTTCGCCCCCTTGGCCGCTGGCCGGGCTGCCGTGAGGCGCATGTCGTGCAAGCCGGCTTCGCGGATGGCACTGGCGATTTCGGCGGACGCCGCCGCGTCCCTGGCCTGCCGCGCGCTTTCCAGCGCCACCCACCAGTCGATCGGCTCGCGTTGCAGCAACAGGTTGCGGCGCGCCAGCGCCAGCGCGCGCGGCGCATCATCGTCAAGCCACAGAGCCGTCAAAGCCAGCTCGCGCCCATGCAGGGCCGGATCGTCACCACGCCGCTGGAGTTCGGCCGCGCGCTCCTTCAGCACGGCGCGCTCCGCAGTCCAGCGCGGCTCACCCAGCCTGCGCCAGGCGGCGGCGCGGCGCAGCAGCACCGCGTCGGTCTCGGGCAGCGCCACCAGGGCCTGCAGTGCCTGCGACGTCTTGCCGCTGCGCAGCAACAGATCGCTGTAGGCGATCGCGGTGTAAAGGTCGGGCGCCTGCGCGAGACTGCGGGCATACGAGTCCGCTGCGGCACGGCCCTGTCCACTGCGTTCCTGGCTTTCCGCCAGCAAAGACAACAGCCAGCTGCGCTGACTGGTATCGGTAGTTTGCGCGATCAGGGCCTGCAGGCCCTGCGCTGCCGATTCATGCTGCCCCTGCAATGACTGGGTTTCCAGCCGGCACGCCGCAGCGTAAAGGCCCTGCCCTGCGCGTGCCACCGCTTCGCAGGCGCCGAGCGCCTCGGTGTAGCGCGCCGACAGCCGCTCCAGCGCGGCCAGATTGAGCCAGCCCTGGGCGTGGCCGGGCGCGCGCGCGAGGGCCGCCGTCAGCACCTTGCGCGACGCGTCAAATTCATGCCGGCCCTGCTGCACGGTGGCCTGCAGCACGGCCAGCTCCACCGGTGCATCCGGGCGGTCCCACCAGGGCGCCAGCACCGCCTGCGCCCGCCCCCAATAACGGGTGTCGCCCGTCTGCCGCGCCACGGTGATGTCTTGCCGGGCCCGAAGTGCGGCGGCGGCAGGGCTTACCACCAGGGGAGCGGATGTTGCCCGTGCCGGACGACTGCGCGTGACAGCTGGCAGCACCTCCAGCACCTCGTCATCCCGCGACGGTTGCAGTTCAGTCACCGCCAGGGCACTGAGCTGCGCGGCGGCCAGTGCCGACACGATCCATCTGGAGAAGTTGGGCATTCTTCTGTCTTTCAGTGTTGCCGGGTCCGGGACGCTGCAAACCGCAACGGTCCGCAAGCCCATGGAAGGCCCGGCAACCCACGCGACAACGTACAAGCCAGGCTACCGGGCGGCACCCGGTCAAGGGCTAGGGCGGACCCGGCTCGGCGCCGTCATCAACCGCCAATGTAAGCGAGCTGATGTCCACCGGCTCGCTGTTTTCGCCGTTGTTGGCGATCATGTTTCTGATGAAGGCCAGCGTCGCCGTGACGCTTTGCCCGACGCCTGCGGCGGGGTCAGGCGCCGACGCACCGCCGCCACCACCTCCGCAAGCGGCCAGCAGCGCGGCGGCCACCACGGCGGCCAGCATCGGTCTTGAATTGAGCTTGTCCATGATGTCTCCTTTTTCAGGGTGCGGCCGGCACGCCCTCGGAACCCGGGCCTGCGCCGGGGATAGGCGTGTTCAGGTACGGGAACTGGGGCAGCAGCGGAATCACCGCCTGGTCGACACCGTCATGCAGCTTGAACACGGTGTTGTTAGCCGCGAGCGGAACGGCCGCG
Source organism: Polaromonas sp. (assembly GCA_036506595.1). Classification (GTDB taxonomy): domain Bacteria; phylum Pseudomonadota; class Gammaproteobacteria; order Burkholderiales; family Burkholderiaceae_C; genus Polaromonas. The sequence goes on from DASXRN010000261.1 coordinate 16,620, forward strand.
GGATTGCACGCGGCACCGAGCTGGAAGGCATTGTTGTTGCCATTGGCCACGCACAGGCCGCCCATTGCCGCCACCAGGGTGATGTCGACGATGTCGTCCCTGGGCCGGCGGCCGTTCGGGAAGCCGGCGTTGTCGGTGCCGCCCGCCAGGATGTTGCCGACGATGCCCAGGCGGTTTTGCTGCGCTTCGGGCGTCGCCGCGATGCTGGTGTTGAGCCTCAGCATCTCGGACGGCGTGACATTCAGGGGCTGGTTCAGACCCTTGATGCCGGTCAGAAAAGCCGCCACCAGATCGGTGCGCGGCAGGTTGGACGGCGCAAAGGCACCGGCCGGCTGGCCAAACGCAATCTCCAGCAAGCGCGGGAAGGTCGGGTTGGTCACAAAGACACCAAACTGCGCGTCGTCCTTGGGTTTGGAGCCGTTGAAACGGTCTTTCGCCGGCAGGCCGATCACGACCTCGTTGACCAGCGGCATGCCCAGGCGCGACACCTGGGTCCAGGCACCGCCGTTGCGCGACGAGCTGGTCTGATGGCCTGGCGCCGGCGTCGGGTCGAGCAGCTGGCCCTGTCGCAGGCTGGCGGTCGTCCAGGCGCCTATCACCGGGTCGTTGCCGGCCGTCAGGCAAGTCTTGTGCACTTCCAGCGCCAATGTGGTGGTGTTGAAGCCGTCGAGGACGTTGACACCGGCGTTGATGAGCGCCGGGTCGGTGATCACGGCCAAGGGCGCGTTCACCAGGTCAAACACCACACCCAGGCCGATCGCAAACGGATCCTTGCGCTGGCCGACGAACAGCTTGCCGGGCAACGCGCAACCGGGGATGTTCACGTTGTAGATATGCTGGTCGGCATAGGCCTTGTAGTTGGGAATGGTCTTGTTGCCGATGTTGTCCGCCGGCTTGTCGAAGGTGGCCGAGCCACCGGCGACATTGGTGATGGCGGCACGCTGGCCGCCACGCCGGTCGCCCCGCACCACATCCACCGTGAAGGTCTCGTTGACGTTGAGGTTGGTCGAATTCGGGCTCGTCACGACACCGGCCTGGGTCAGCGGAATGGCCACGTTGGCGCCGCCTATGGGCAGCGCGATGCTGTTGAGCTTGTTCTTGAAGCGGAACTGGAAGCTGATGTCTTCCCTGGCGTCACCGTTGTTGTCGATGTGGATCTCGTAGAGCGCGTTGGGGTCCATCTTGAAGTAGTTCGGCCCGCCGTAGGGCGCCTGCAGCGGCTGGTAGTTGGCCAGCAGCGTCACGAAGCCGGCGCGGCCGGGTTCGTAGCTCGCAAACATGTAGAAGTCGGTGCCGTCCACCTTGGGCGCCGTGGTGATGAACGGTGCCTCGCGGTGGCTGGAAGCCATGGCACCACCGGCTGCGAATAACAACAGGCAGGCCTTGGCAAGCTGCCCATATTTCGTCTTCATGGTTATCTCCTGTGTGGATGCAGCAATCGCTGCCTAAGCTTTACGCAGGAGCGTGTGAACTGGATTCAATTCAATGAACCGGATGCAGCTCGCGCCTCTGCCGCAGAGCTGGATCAAGCTTGCCTGTGAACCGGATTCAATTCAATGAACCGGATACAGTTGCTTTGCAACTACACAGCGAACGGTGCAACAACAGGTAATCAAACCCAAATGACGGTAAGCGCCGCAAGGCTTGCGCGTTTCACCGGATCAAAAGTGGGCTTATCCCTCGCAGATAGTGCGCAAGCAGCTATGTTTTTAATAGCATACCGGCAATCCGCCTGCAGGCCCGATTACTGGCGCGCCATGCGGATGTTGGGTGGCAACGGCTGCGGGTGGCTGGTGCGAAAGGGGTTGATGTCGAGACCGCCGCGGCGCGTGTAGCGCGCGTAGACCGAGAGCTTGATCGGTTTGCAGCGCGTCCACACGTCCATGAAGATGCGCTCCACGCATTGCTCGTGAAACTCGTTGTGGTTGCGAAAGCTCACCAGGTATTGCAGCAGCCCTTCCTGGTTGATTTGCGGCCCCGAGTAGCTGATCTGCACGCTGCCCCAGTCGGGCTGGCCGGTGACCAGGCAATTGCTTTTGAGCAGGTTGCTGGTCAGGGTTTCCTCGACCGGCGGCTCGTCGAATTCGGCAAACAGCAGCTCCGGCGCCGGTGTGTAGTGAATGCATTCCACGTCCAGCCGGTCCAGGTTCAGGCCGTCGAGCTCATGCACCGGCTCCTGGTCGAACAGCTCAGGCCCCAGCGTTTTAACCCCCACGCTGGCGCCCACCGCCGCGTTGATGTCGGCCCGGATGCGCTCGCGCACCTCGCGCGCATCGGCGAAACGCGTGTTGTTGAAGCTGTTGAGGTAGAGCTTGAAGGACTTGCTCTCGACGATGTTGGGCGACTCGCAGGGCACGGTGATATGCGCCAGCGCCACCTGCGGCTTGCCGCGCAGGTTCAGCCAGCTCAGCTCAAAGGCCGTCCACATGTCGGCGCCAAAAAAAGGCTGCGCGTCGGCAATGCCGATTTCTGCGCGCTTTTCGGCACGCGGAATCGGGAAGAGCAGCGACGCATCGTACTGGTCGACATAGGCCGAGGCCTTGCCGAGCGGGGAGTGTTCAGGGGTGGTCATTTCAATTCGCTCGCTTGACTTTGCTTTTCAATGTGTCTGATGTATCTGCAGGTGCGGAATCAGCAACTCCAGCAGCCGCTGCACCACGCCGGGTGGCAGGTCATGGCCCATGCCTTCAATGCCCACCAGCCTGGCGCCCGGGATGCGGCGCGCGGTGTCTTCGCCGCAGGCAAAGGGCACCAGCGGATCGGCTTTGCCGTGCACCACCAGCGTGGGGGTGCGGATGCCGCCCAGTGCCGCCGCACGCGTGGTGTCCGTCACCACGGCCACCATCTGGCGCTGAATGCCTCGCGGGTGATAGCTGCGCTCGGTGGCGGCGACCACGCGCTCCCGCAGCAGCGCCTCGTCCATCGCAAAACCGGGGCTGCCAATGGTTTTGAGCAGCTTGACCGAATGCTCAATCACGGCGGCAGGGCCTTTGCCCGCTGGCCGGCCGAGCAGTGCGCGCAGCACAGCGGGCTCGGCCTGCGGCAGGCCACGGGCGCCACTGGAGCTCATGATGCTGGTCAGACTCAGGCAACGGCCAGGTGCGGCCAGCGCCACACGCTGGGCAATCATGCCGCCCATGCTCACGCCCACAATATGCGCCTTGTCAATGTGCAACGCATCCAGCACGCCCAGGGCATCGGCCGCCATGACAGGCAGGCTGTAGGCCGGTTTGCTGGCCCAGCCCAGCTTGTACTTGAGGCCTTCCCACATCAGGTTGGGGGTGCCCAGGTGGTCAAAATGCTGGCTCAAGCCCGCATCGCGGTTGTCAAAACGGACCACACGGTAACCCGCATCCACCAGCGCCAGCACCATGGCGGTCGGCCAGGCAATCAGCTGCATGCCCAGCCCCATGATGAGCAGCACCACAGGCCGCCCCTCACCGCTGGCGCCGGGATGGCTGTCTTCGACTTCAATGCCGATGCCGTTTGCTCTTATTTTCATAGCTATATGCGCCCGTCAATAGGGGGCTTGACGGATGTTGATGAGAAGAATTAACTGAATTCACGTTCACGCAGCCATTTGGTGGCAATCCACTTTTCGCCGGCCGTCACGGGCTCGCCGCCATGCAGTGTGCGGCCGCTCGGGTGGGCGCGCGCATAACTGAAAAAAACCGCATGGCCACGCTGGGGCGTCACTTGCAGGCCAATGTCGGGGAAAATCGTCGCCCCGCCTTGCCCGGGTTCGTGCAGGTACATGATAAGGGTGGCCAGGCGCTGGCCGCCCCGCTGGAGTATGGCGGGCGTGCCGGGCTCGGCCGGATCAAAGTAATCGTAGTGCGGTTTGTACTCCGCGCCCTGCGCGTAACGCAGCACCTGCAGGCCCTCGCCGTTCTGCACGGGCCAGTTCAGCAGCCTGGCAATGCGGGCTTCGACGCGCTTCACCACGGCGTTTTCGCCGCGCGTAAAAAACATGCCCTGGCTGGTGCGGTCACCGTTGAGTTCTTCGCCGCCGGTTTTGATGTCTACCGTGAGGGAGCGCGACAGGCGCGGCCGGGCTTCGGCCATCAGGGCCTCGCACTCGGACGCGGTAAGAAAATTGCCAAACACCACCAATTCGGGGTCTTGCCGGCGCTGCAGCACGGTGACCCACTTGTCCCCCGCATCGAGTGTGTCGCCCGGCTCGGCCATTGCCACCCAAGGCACGGCAACCAGGAGAGGCGGATTCGCAGGCAGTGTCAATGCGCAAGCCTCCTGCGCCGTGAGCCGCATGGCCTGGCGGGCGGCCGCAGGGTGCCAGCCCGCGTCCAACAGGGCCTTGAAAATCGCATCAACGGAACGACCCAGCGCGGTTTCGGCCGCAATCCACGCCAGCACCTCAGGGGTCACCGCCTGGAAGTTGTCGGGTTGCTGCTTCATGTCAAAAGGCCTTGTACCAAGCTTGTGCCAGGGTCTCAGCTGTTTTGTTTGCGCCGGAACACCAGGCGGTCAGGCTCTGAGGCGGCGGGCTCAAAGCGGTAGCCTTCGGCATCAAAGCTCTCGAGCTTCTTCACGCTGACCAGCTTCTTCTCAATCGCGTATCGCACCATCAGACCGCGTGCGCGCTTGGCATGGAAGCTGATGATTTTGTATTTTCCGCCTTTGAAATCCTCAAACACACAGCTCACCACTGGGGCTTTCAGCGCCTTGCGGTCCACCGCCTTGAAATACTCCTCACTGGCCAGGTTCACGACCACCGGCGAGGTACAGGCTGCGGCGCGTTCATTGAGGTAGTCGGCAATTTGCGAGCCCCAAAACTGGTACAGGTTTTTGCCATGGCCGTTGGCCAGCGCGGTGCCCATCTCCAGCCGGTAGGGCTGCATCCAGTCAAGCGGGCGCAACACGCCGTAGAGACCGCTCAAGATGCACACACGGCCCTGCGCCCATTCCAACTGCTGCTCGCTCAGGGTTTTGGCATCCAGCCCCTCGTACACATCGCCGTTGAAGGCCAGCACGGCCTGCTTGGAGTTTTTGGCGGTGAATTTGCTCGACCACGCCTGGTAGCGTGCCACGTTCAGCCCGGCCAGCGCATCCGACAGCTTCATCAGCGTGCTGATTTGCTGCGGCGTTCTGGTTTTGAGCACCTCAATCAAGTGGGCCGACTGGCGCGTGAAAAGGGGTTTGGTATACGTGGAGACGTGTGGCGGTGTGTCGTAGTCCAGCGATTTGGCTGGCGAGAGTAAAAACAGCATGCTTTGAGTTGTGGAGGTAAACCAAAAGCCTGACTTTACGCCAGACCTGGCCCGCCGCACGCCACGCCCTCACCAAACCCCTGATTAACGCAGATCGCTGGCCAGTGACGCCATGGTTTCGGCCGAAATCGTCACATGCGCCGGGTAGTGGGTATGGTCGCAACCCAGCTTGACACCGGCGCCGGCCTTGACCGCCGCGCACATGGCAGGGGTGAGTTCAAAGCGCACAAAATGCACGGCCGAGGTCTTCTCGTCGTTCTCGCGGTCCAGGTCTTCGTCGGCGATCGCGTACACGCGCTCATGGCCCTCGACCTCGACAAACAGGCGGTCCTCCACGCCGATCAGGCGCGCCAGCTCGCGCCTGCGTTCGTTGGTGTCGGGGTAGGCGATCATCATCGTCGCCTTCCAGTTGCTGCCGTCGGGCACCAGCGGGGCATAGGTCTCGATTTCGTGGTCGATGCCCTCTTCCTCAAAAATCTTCTCGATGCGCAGCATCTCCTGGATCTGGTAGCGGATGCTGGTCTCGCTCTCGAACTGCAGGTTGACGTGCTCGCCCAGATGCACCGTGCGCAGCTTGCGATGCGCCATGATCTCGGCCTTGTGCTGCTGGCGATACTTGCTGTAGGCCTCCAGCGTCATGAGGCTGCCTGCCGTGATTTTTCCGGTGGTCTGCATAGTGTTAGTACTCCAACCCAGAAATATCGAAACATGAAAGCGCGCCTTCGCCCCCATGCCGTCGTTGCAAATCCTCGCCATGGCTTTGGCCATGTCTGCGG
>DASXRN010000262.1:0-1992 GCA_036506595.1 Polaromonas sp.
CAACGCCCAGCGGGTCAAGCAAGGCATCAACGAAGTGCTGCGCAGCGGCAACCTGCAGGGCAAGCCGACCTTGATCGTGCATGGCCGTGCCGATACGCTGGTGCCGGTGGCGTTTACGTCGCGTCCTTATTTCGGCCGGAACAAGATGGTGGAAGGGGCCAACAGCAAGCTGTCCTACATCGAAGTGACGAATGCCCAGCATTTCGACTCGTTCCTGGGATTCCCGGGCTACAGCAGCCGGCTGGTTCCGCTGCACCGCTACTACATTCAGGCCATGGACATGATGTACGCCAACCTGAAAACCGGCGCAGCCTTGCCGGCCAGCCAGGTGGTGCGCACCGTGCCGCGCGGCCTCACGGGTGCCGTTGCCAATCCGATCACGGCCGCGAATGTACCGCCGATCAAAGCGGTGGCCGATGCGGCTGACCAGATCAGCTTTGCCAACAACGTGGTGACGGTTGCCGATTAAACGGCAACGCAAGAGCAGGGGGCCTGTGGGGCCCCTTGCGTCATGGCGCGCGCCGCTTGCCGGCCTCAGTGCGTCGGGGTCTTGCAGAACTGGCCGTGCCGCTGCGAGCTCATCAAGGCGTGGAACTGGTCGTGCGACATGCGCAGCAGGCGTTCGTGGTCGCCGCCTTCCATGTACACGACTTCGCTCTCCTCGAGCTCGTCATCGACAATCGTTTCAACACCCCAGGGCATGCCGATAGAGGGCACGGCGCCGGGCTCGCAACCCTTGAACAGCAGGGCGACGCGGTCTTCATCGGCCAGCCGCAGCTCCTTGCGGTCCAGTATGCGCGCGAGTTCGCCCACCATCACGGCCTTGTCGGCGGGGATGACGGCCATTACATAGCCCAGGTCGTCTTCAAGAATGACCGACTTGGCCAAGTGGTTGGGCATGACGTTGGCGCTGCGGGCCGTCTCTGCGCTGGTGCGGCTGTGCGCATGCGCGAAAACCTCATAGCGCGCACCGCGCTGGTCGAGGTAGTTGGCTAGAGTCGAGGGAATGGACATGACAGCCTCCTGGAATAAGTAGACCTTCCGGGGCCAGACAGCGATGCGACCCGTGCAGGCTCTGATCAGTTTAGGCCGAAAAATACCGCTTTACCAATGTGGTGTTGTGCATACTGTCCGGCCCATAAAACGGCGTCTTTTCAGGCGCTTGATGGGCCAAACAGTTCAGTCATAAACTGGGTCGATTTCAGGCCCGTCCCCGTCAGCAGTACCACGGTGGTTTCATGGGCCTTGATGGCGCCGGATTGTGCGAGTATTTGAATCGCCGCAGCCGCTGACGCGCAGGTGGGTTCCGCATACAGGCCGGTGCTGGCAAGCTGGCGCACCGCGGCGGTGATCTGCTCTTCGGTCAGCGCAACGGTCTGGCCGCCTGATTCGCGAATGGCTTTGAGCAATTCGAGCAGGCGTATGGGGCGCTTGATGGCGGTGCCCTCGGCAATCGTAGGTTTGACGATGCGCTCAACCAGGGTGTCTGAGCCGGCCACAAAGCTGGCGTCTATGGGCGAACAGTTCAGGGGCTGGGCCACAAACAGCTTGGGCAATTTCCTGATTTGCCCTGACGCCATCAGTTCGCTAAAGCCGATATGGCAGCCCAGCACATTGCTGCCGGCGCCGGTGGGAATGATCACGTTGTCGGGTGCCTTGTAGCCCAGGTCTTCCCACAGCTCGTAGGCCAGCGATTTGGTGCCCTGCAGAAAGAAGGGGTGCCAGTTGTGACTGGCGTAAAAGATCTTTTCAGACTGGCGGATGGCCTCGTGCTCGGATTCTTCGCGCGGCCCGGGCACCAGCTGCACTTCGGCACCAAAGGCACGGATTTGCGCGACTTTGGGCATGGGCGTGTAGCTTGGGGCCAGGATCTTCACCTGCATGCCCGCAGCGGCGCCGGCGGCTGCAATGGCCGCACCGCCGTTGCCCGAGCTGTCTTCCAGAATGGACTCAATGCCCAGCTGCTTCAGGAATGAAACCATCACGGTTGCG
>DASXRN010000263.1:0-7088 GCA_036506595.1 Polaromonas sp.
CGGACGCGTCGCCAAGGTCGGCCAGGCGCTGGGCATGAAGGTCATCACCTGGAGCCCGCGCATGACCCAGGAGCGCGCTGCCGAGCACGGCGCCACGGCGGTCTCACTCGAGGAACTGCTGGCCAGCGCCCGGGTCGTCAGCCTGCACCTGGTGCCCACCCCGGCCACCCGCCACTTGCTCAACGCCGAACGCCTGGCACTGATGCAGCCCGGCAGCCTGCTCGTCAACACCTCGCGCTCGGCCCTGGTCGACGGCGCGGCGCTGGTCCAGGCGCTGCAACAAGGCCGGCCCGGCTTTGCCGCGCTCGATGTGTTTGACGTGGAGCCGCTGCCGCTGGACGACCCGCTGCGCCAGTTGCCCAATGTGCTGCTCACGCCGCATCTGGGGTTTGTGGCCGAGCCGGTGTACCAGCGCTTTGCGGCAGGGGTAACGGAATGCCTTGCGGCCTGGCTGGCCGGGCAGGCGCTGGTTCGGGTGGTAGCTGCAGTAGCTTGAGCATGCTGAACAGGCTGGACCATTGAAAGCAGCCACCGCAAACAAGCTTTATTGATCCGCCCGGAAGGCGGGCGTCAGGCAGACCCACTGCCGATGACGCGCACGCGAACTGGCTTGCCGGTCGCCGTGACCGCATTGACTCCCGCGTTGCTCACCAGTTCCAGCCGCATCTGGTAGCAGCCTCGCGGCGGGTTTAACCAGACCTCAGTCCGCCCCTGGCTGAAGCTGAGCACTTCGGCCGGCTTGTCGGGCCGCTCCAGCCTCAGTGACCCGGTTTTTGCGGGTGCTGCACCTTTTTGCCGCGCTGGTTTTTAGGGGGACGGCTTTTTTTGAGGTGCTGATTTTGCAAAACGCGCACATTCGCGGCGCTTGCATTTCAGTGTGTTCGGTCATATGGTGGCTATCGTCCTGCTGGCCAAGGGCATGTATTACTGGCACGGGGGAGAGTGCGCATGATGGCCGACAGACCCCAGGCATGCCAAGCTTTTTACGGCCCGCCCTTCAGAAAGATCCGGAGGAAGCGATGACTACCGAGACCCTGATGAATCCGTACCCCTTGAACAGACGGAGGCCATGATGGACAGTGCCATTTTGAGCCTGCTGGGCGCTTTTCTTTTGTCCATCATCGGCTTGTTTGTTTTCATCTGGTCGCTGCGCAAAGGCTTGCTGCTTGAAAATCCAGCCGCCGCCTCGGTGATCTTCGCGCGCGGCGAGATGGGGCGGGTCGACGATCCTGCGCTTGCGGGTGCGGCGCAGGACTCCATGCAGCGAGCGGCGAAAGAAGGCGGCATCGAGGTGCACGCCGCTGACGCCGCCGAGCTGCAGGACCGTATCGAATCCGACCGCTCAAGCGCATTCCCGGTCTTCATGTTCATCGCCTTTGCCTGCTTCTGGCTGATGGTCGGCTCGCTCGCGGGCCTGACATCGTCCATCAAGCTGCACGAACCCGATTGGTTGACCCAGCAGGCCTGGCTGACCTTTGGCCGCATCCGCACCGTGCACCTGAACGCCGTGCTGTACGGCTGGATCACCAATGCCGCACTGGGCATGATCCTGTGGCTGCTGCCGCGCCTGCTGCGCACGCCGCTATATGGTGCGATCTGGGCCATGCTGGGCGGGGCGCTCATCAACACGGGGATCGCTGCCGGCATTGGTGCCATTGCGGCGGGCTGGACCGATGGCATGGAATACCTCGAGATCCCGTGGCAAATCGCCATCTTCATCTTTGCCGGCTTCGCGCTGGTCATCCTGCCAGTGCTGTTCACGCTGGCAAACCGCAAGGTGGAGCACCTTTATGTCAGCGTCTGGTACATGGTGGCGGCGCTGCTGTGGATTGCCCTGCTGTTCCTGGTGGGCAAGCTGCCGGGTGTGCACACCGGTGTGCAGCAGGCCACCACCAACTGGTGGTATGGACACAACGTGCTCGGCCTGTGGTTCACGCCGGTCAGCGTGGGGGCGATTTACTACTTCCTGCCCAAGACCATAGGCCGACCGGTGCGCTCCTACAACCTGTCGATACTGGGTTTCTGGACGCTGGCCTTTTTTTATGGCCAGGTCGGCGGACACCATTTGATTGGCGGCCCGGTGCCGGGCTGGCTGACCACGCTGTCCATCGTGCAAAGCATCATGATGGTGATCCCGGTGATTGCCTTCAGCATCAACATGGGCGGCACGCTGAAGGGGCGCATGCACCTGGCGCGCTACTCCCCCACCCTGCGCTTCATGATGTTTGGCGGGCTGATGTATCTGGCCTCGTCGCTGCAGGGCTCGTTCGAGGCACTGCGCAGCGTCAATCAGGTGGTCCATTTCACGCACCACACGGTGGGGCATGCCCATCTAGGGGCCTACGGCTTCGTCACGATGGTGCTGTTCGGCGCCGTTTATTTCATGATGCCGCGCGTGCTGAACTGGGAATGGCCCTACCCGCGGCTGATCACCCTGCACTTCTGGCTGGCGGCGACCGGTATCGCGATCTATTTCGTTGGACTGTCGATCGGTGGCTATCTGCAGGGGGTCGCAATGCTCGATGCCGCAAGGCCCTTCATGGACTCGGTCACATTGACCGCGCCCTACCTGGTGTCGCGCTCGGTGGGCGGCAGCCTGATGGTGCTCAGCCACATTGTCTTTGTCGGTCATTTCCTGGCGATGGCGCTGCGCTTTGGACCGACGCGTGCCGGCGCGGCCCTCTTCTGGTCCAACAACCAACAGGAGCTGGCTCATGGAAAATGAAGTCAAGCTGGTCTCGGGCGCCATGGTGGCCTTGGCGGTTGCCACCGCTGCGCTGGTGGTGATGCCCTACATGGAGGTGCGTGACATCCAGCCGCCCCCGGGGCTCAAACCCTATACCAGCGCCCAATTGCGCGGGCGCGAGGTCTACATCGCCAACGGCTGCGCCTATTGCCACACCCAGCAGCCGCGCGACCGCAACTTCGGCCCCGACCTGGCACGCGGCTGGGGACGCGCATCGGTGCCCGGCGACTACTTCTACGACAAGCCGCACTTGCTGGGCAGCATGCGTACCGGTCCGGACCTGCTCAACATCGGCATTCGCCAGCCCAGCCGTGACTGGCACCTGGGCCATCTCTACCAGCCCCGTGCCTATGTGCCGGACTCCATCATGCCGTCCTACCCTTACCTGTTTATCGTCAAGGATGCGAAGGACGCCGAGAGTGAGGGCGAGCAGCCACTGGTCCTGCCGCCCGCCTATGGTCCTAACGTCGGCCAGGTGGTGGTGCCGACACCCCAGGCTCTGGACCTGGTCAAGTACCTTCAGGGCCTGAACCATACCTACCCGGTGCTGCCGCCCGCCCCCAAACCCTGAACGCGAGGTGCACCCATGCTGAACGAACCAGAATCGCAGCGCCAGGCGCAAGCGCGTGAACAGGAAGAGCCGACCGAACGCAGCCAGCCGATTCCCGTCATCGTGGCGATCATCACGCTGGCCGTGGTGCTTTCCGGTGTCGCCTACATCGTGCTCTCGGAACCCTTTGGCCGGGCCGATCTCGGCGACCGGCGCACCGTGGCCGACCTCATGGCCAAGGCGCCAGGCGCACCCGGCGCCGCGGGCCAGGCGGTGGACGGCAAGGCGCTGTACGCGGGCAACTGCGCGGCCTGCCACCAGGCCACCGGCAAAGGCCTGCCGGGCGTGTTTCCACCGCTAGACGGTTCTGAATGGGTACAAGGCGAGCCGCGTGTGCTGGTCAACATTTTGTTGCACGGCATCACCGGCGAAATCGAGGTGGCCGGCACCGCTTACAAAGGGCAGATGCCCCCCTTCAAACAGCTGGGCGATGCCGAACTGGCCGCCATTGCCAGCGCCATTCGTTCGGAATGGTCGAACAAGGCTGCAGCGATCACGCCAGAGCAGTTCGCCGCAGAGCGCAAAGACACCCGCCGCAGCACGCCCTTTGCCAGCGGTGCTGAACTCAAGGCCTTGCCCGCCGCGCAATGATGGGGCGAACAGCAGCCTTAAGCGTGCTCTTTGCCCTGCTCGCCTACGCGGCAGGCGCCTGGCTCACGCATGACTTTCAAGTCTGGACGGCCGAAGGCGCGCGCCGGCTCGAAGTGGCGCTTGCGCCTGTGCCCGCACCCAACACCCCGCTGCACGGCCCGGACATGGCTGACACGACATTGCCGCTGCTGCTCACGGAAGGTGGCGGCGTCACCATTGTCGATTTTGTCTACACCCGCTGCCAAACGATTTGCCTGGCACTGGGCAGCACGTTTCAGCAGTTGCAGGCCAACATACAAGAAGGTCAACGAACAGGCCCAGCGGGCACACAGGGCGCGGGTGGCGTCAAGCTGCTGTCCATCAGTTTTGACCCGGCACACGACAAGCCTGCGGTGCTGGCGGCCTATGCCAGCCGCCTCAAAGCCGACCCGCGCATCTGGCGTTTTGCCACGGCGCGCGATGAAACGGCGCTGCGCCCTTTGCTTGATCAGTTTCAAGTCGTGGTGATTCCGGATGGCATGGACGGCTTTGAGCACAACGCCGCGCTGCTGGTGGTTGATGGCAAAGGCCGGCTTGTGCGCATCTTTGACTACGCCGAAATGGACACCGCCCTGGCCTGGGCGCAGCATCTTGCGGCAACACCGCCACACGCGGCAAAGGCCGAAGGAGCAGCCGGATGAGCGCGCTGCGCACCGCAGGCCGCTGGCTGGCGCGCCACCCAATGCTCCTTGGCGGGCTGCTGCTGGCTGCCCTGCTGGTGCCGCCGCTCAGGGGTGCGCTGGAGTCACGCATGTCCACCCACATGCTGCTGCAGTTTCCAGTTTTGATCATGGCAGGCGGCTTGCTCGTCCATCGCGTTTCGTCCGCCTGGCGCCAGCGCCTGCCGGCGTGGAACGCCCACGGCATTGCCGGGCTGACTTTTGCCGGGCTGGTGCTGGCACTGGCCATGGTTCCGCGCCTGCTCGATCTGGTGCTGGTTGATGCGCGTATTGAGGCCCTCAAAGTTGCCGCCCTGCTGCTGTGCGGCGCGGCGCTGCGGCTGTCATGGCAGGCGGCGGGGGCGGTGGTGCAGGGCTTCTTTTTGGGTAATACGCTGCCCATGATGGCGATTGCAGGCACGCTTTATCTGGAGGCCCCTGCGCGTGTGTGCAACGCCTATCGGCTGGACGAGCAACAGTTTGTCGGCCTGGCCCTGATCTGGGTGGCCGGAACCTTGGCGGCGCTCTGGCTGGCGCAGGTTGGCTGGCGCTTGACGCGGCCGCCGCCGCCGGCATCTCCAAGCGCCATGTAGCTTCTACCGGGCAGGTACAGGATGCTATTCAAACTGCAGAAATTACCAGGTCGAACCCATAGACAATCTCCCGATGCTCCTGTCTGACGAAGCAAAAATCGACGCCCACTGTCACATCTTCGACCCGGCACGTTTTGCCTACGCGCCCGACATAGCTTACCGCCCCAGCGGGCAGGAAACCGGCTCGGCCGACACCTTGGCTCAGGTGATGGACGCCTATGGCGTGCGTCACGCGCTGCTGGTGGGCCCCAATTCAGGCTATGGGCTGGACAACCGCTGCCTGCTGGACGCGCTGGCGCGCCACCCGGGCCGCTTCAAGGGCGTGGCCGTGGTGCGTAACGACGCCTCCACCGAAGAACTGGCCGCGCTGCAGGCCGGCGGCGTGGTGGGTATGGCGTTCAACATCGCGCTGCATGGCGTGGACCATTACCGTGACATCGGCCCGCTGCTGCAGCGGCTGGCGCGTTTGGGTTTGCTGGCCAATGTGCAGGTGCAGCACCAGCAACTGCCCGAGGTGCTGCCGCTGCTGCTGGAGAGCGGCGTGCGCGTGCTGATCGACCATTGCGGCCGCCCCGACATCACGGCGGGCGTGGGCCAGCCCGGCTTTCAGGCGCTGCTGGCGCTGGGGCGCCAAAAACGGGCGCTGGTCAAACTCTCGGGCTATGCCAAATTTTCAGCCCAGCCGTTTCCGTGGGCCGACAGCCGGCCCTATGTGGACGCCCTGCTAGACGCTTTCGGCCCCGAAGGCTGCCTGTGGGCCAGCGACTGGCCCTTTTTGCGCGCCCCCGAACGCATTGACCTGGGCGCCCTGATGCAGCTGACCCAGACCCTGCTGCCCGACGCCGCCGTGCGCCGGCAGGTGCTGTGGGACACGCCACGGCGTGTGCTGAACTGGAATTGAGAGCAAAACAGGGCTCTGCCCCTTACAAAAACTGCGCAACAAGCTATCGAAATCGTAGCAACCCAAGCGCCAAGCTCCGCCGCAAAGTCGCTTCCCAAGTCACCCGCCATCAGCCTCAGCGGCTCAAGCGCCGCTTACAGACCGTCGAATCAGGAAATTACCGGTCACCCCGGCCGAAGTTACCCCCGGGGCTGCCCCGGAAGCCGCCATGCCCACCCCGAAAGACCCGATCATGATGGCGATGACCGCCCGATGAGTGAAAGAAGCCGAAGCTGAAGAATACAGGCGGGCCTGCGTACACAGGGTCATAGTAGTAGGGATAGTACGGGGCAGCATAAACGGGTTGGCCATTGGCATCCGTTCCATACGCATAGGGCCCAGGGCTGGGAGGCCCATAGACCGCGCATCCACCCAAGGCAGACACGACAAGCAGCGAAAAGGTAAGGCGTTTCGCCGCGCCTTTCATGGATTGCTTCATAAGCGTTAGAGGCGCGGCGTTTTCCACAGTTCAGGGGAGTTTTTGTTTGTTACACCCTCACCGCGGGGTGCAGGGGCTGCAAGCCTGTCCCGCGCACGGCGCCCTCAGGGTGGTGCCAGACGTAGTCGTCCGATCCCGGTGTAAACACCGCCGAAAAAGCCGGTGCGCTGTGGCGGGTGGGCACGCTGGGCTGCAGCCTTTCCGCCAAAAACGCGTATTTGGCACCATGCAGTGCAAATTCAGCCAGGTTTTTCGGGTGTGGCCGGGCAGGATTGTCTGTCGCGACGGACGATGTGTCCTGGGCTGAACCGGTCACTCCTTCACGGAGCCCGTCATCCCCGACACGTAGTACTCGACGAAGAATGAGTAGATGAATGCGACCGGCAGCGACCCGAACAGCGCGCCCGCCATCAGCGAGCCCCAGTGGTACACATCGCCTTCGACCAGCTCGGTGACCACGCCTACCGGCAA
>DASXRN010000264.1:0-4311 GCA_036506595.1 Polaromonas sp.
TTGCGGCAGGTTTGGCGCTGACCGGTTTGGCGGTTGCGGGCTTGGCTGCGGCCGTCGCGGCTTTCTTGGTGGCTGGGGCTTTTGCAGCGGCAGGGGCCTTGCCGCTCATTTTTTGCACGTTCTTGTTGAGCTCGTCAATCCGTGCAATCAGGGCGTCCACGTCTTTGGCGGAGGGCACGCCCAGCTTGTTGAGGGCCTTGGCAACGCGCTCTTCGAAGATGTTTTCGAGCTTGTCCCACTGGTGGCCGGCTTTGGACTGGATGTCAGTGGCCATGTTGGCCATCTTGCTGGTGGCTTCAGAGATTTTTTCTTCGGCAACGGCTTGCGTCTTGCGCTGAATGGACAGGCCTTCCTTGACCAGGGTGTCAAACACTTTGCTGCCTTCTTCCTGTGCCTTGGAGAACGCACCCAGGCCGGCAAGCCAGATTTGCTGGGCTGACTCTTTGACAGCGCCAGACAGATGGGGGGTGGCTTTTTTGTCGGCGCTCATTTTTTGCAGTTTTTTGACCATGGTTGACTCCAGACAGGTGAGGGGATGAATTCTACGCAGGCCGTATGCCGCGCACAGCCGGAAATATAAGCCTTTCAAGTGGTGGCGTTTAGATGCTGGCTTCTAGAGCATTAGGGATGCAGCTCTATGGAAAAGCGCGCGCCAAAGCCCGGAGCACGGGTTTTTGCTGAATGGAGAGTGCTATGGTTTAAGCAAGAATCATTTTTTTAACGGCAGTTCAGCGCAAGACATAAGGACAATGACAATGCACTATTTCGTCACCGGGGCCACAGGCTTCATTGGTAAACGCCTGGTTAAAAAACTCCTGGAGCGAAAAGGCAGCACTGTCCATTTTTTGATCCGCAAGGAAAGCACCGGCAAGGTGGCGGCGCTGCGAGAGTACTGGGGCGTGAGCGCCACCAGGGCCATTGCCATCCACGGTGACCTGACCAGCAAAAAGCTCGGTGTCAGCAGCGAGGACATCAAAAAACTCAAAGGCCAAGTCGACCATTTTTACCATCTCGCGGCCGTCTATGACCTGGGGGCCGACGAAGCAAGCCAGACGGCCGTCAACATTGACGGCACGCGCAACACCGTCGAGTTGGCCAAAGCCATTGACGCGGGCCACTTCCATCACGTGAGTTCCATCGCGGCGGCCGGCCTTTACGAAGGCGTGTTCCGCGAAGACATGTTCGAAGAGGCAGAGAACTACGAACACCCCTATTTCATGACCAAGCACGAGAGCGAAAAAATCGTGCGCAAGGAATGCAAAGTGCCCTGGACGGTGTTTAGACCCGCCATGGTGGTGGGCGACAGCACGACTGGCGAAATGGACAAGATAGACGGGCCTTACTATTTCTTCAAACTGATCCAGCGCATGCGGCAGTTGCTGCCGCCGTGGATGCCGGCCGTGGGGCTGGAAGGCGGGCGTGTCAACATTGTTCCGGTCGATTTTGTCGTGGATGCGCTGGACCACATCAGCCATAAAACCGCCATCGCCAAAAAGTGTTTCCATCTGGTGGACCCGGTGGGTTACCGCGTTGGCGATGTGCTGGATATTTTCAGCCGTGCCGCCCATGCGCCCAAGATGAACCTGTTCGTCAATGCCGCACTGCTAGGGTTTATTCCACGCAGCGTTAAAAAAAGCCTGATGGCGCTGGCGCCCGTGCGGCGCGTGCGCAATGCGGTGCTGGCAGACCTCGGCCTGCCCGAGGATATGCTGACCTTCGTCAACTACCCGACCCGGTTTGATAGCCGTGACATGACGGCTGCGCTCAAAGGCTCAGGCATCGAGTGCCCCAACCTCAAGGATTACGCCTGGCGCTTGTGGGATTACTGGGAGCGCCACCTGGACCCCGATCTTCACATCGACCGCTCGCTCAAGGGCACCGTCGGCGGCAAGGTGGTGCTGGTGACGGGGGGCTCGTCGGGCATTGGCCTGGCGGCTGCGCACAAATTTGCCGAGGCGGGGGCCATTACCCTCATCTGCGGCCGCGACCAGGACAAGCTCGATGAGGCCTGCAAGGAAGCGACAGCCAAGGGCTACAACTTCGTGGCCTATTCGGCCGACATTGCCGACATGGCCGACTGCGACCGATTCATCAAGCTGCTGATCGAAAACCATGGCGGCGTCGATTTCCTGATCAACAACGCCGGGCGCTCGATTCGCCGCGCCATTGAAGCGAGTTACGACCGCTTCCATGACTACGAGCGGACCATGCAGCTCAATTACTTTGGCTGCCTGCGCGTGACCATGGGCTTGCTGCCCGGCATGGCGGCCAAACGCAAGGGCCATGTGGTCAACATCAGCTCTATCGGCGTGCTGACCAATGCGCCGCGTTTTTCGGCTTATGTGGCTTCCAAGGCGGCGCTGGACGCCTGGACGCGCTGCGCCTCCAGCGAGTTTGCCGATGTCGGCATCAGTTTCACCACCATCAACATGCCGCTGGTGCGCACCCCCATGATTGCGCCGACCAACCTGTACAACAACGTGCCCACCCTCTCGCCCGAAGAGGCCGCCGACATGGTTGCGCAGGCCTGCATCTTCAAGCCAGTGCGCATTGCCACCCGTCTGGGCATTACCGGCCAGGTCATGCACGCCCTGGTGCCGCGCATAGCACAGATCGCCATGAACACCAGTTTCCGCATGTTCCCCGATTCATCGGCCGCCAAAGGTGACAAGGCCGGCAAATCGCAGTTGTCGGCCGAGGCCGTAGCCATGCAGCAGATGATGCGCGGGATTCATTTTTAAATGAGGTCTGAAAAAGATCGCAGGCGATAAGGCCTGAGTATCACGTCTTGTCCTGTGACAGGTTCGCGGGGAAGTTGTGAGTACTAACAATCAGGCATGGAGGGGTGGTGGGATAATGTATGGTTGCAGGTGGAAGGCCTGCTTCATACCCAATAACCCAATGCCACTTTCCTAAAAGGCTTGCATGATTTTCGTGACCGGAGGCGCCGGCTTTATTGGCGCTAATTTTGTCCTTGACTGGCTGGCGCAAACGGACGAGGCGGTCGTTAATATCGATAACCTGACTTATGCGGGAAACCTTGAGAATCTAGCTTCCCTGCACGCCGACAAACGTCATGTTTTTATCAAGGGCGATATTGGCGATTCCAGTCTGATGGCCAGCCTGCTCGCCACCCACCAGCCGCGTGCCGTGCTTAACTTTGCGGCAGAGTCGCATGTAGACCGCTCCATTCACGGGCCAGAAGATTTCATCCAGACCAATATCGTCGGTACCTTCCGTTTGCTCGAGGAAGTGCGTTCGTACTGGAGCCAGCTTGAAGGCGACGCAAAACAGGGCTTTCGTTTTCTGCATGTTTCCACGGACGAGGTCTATGGCTCCTTGAGCAAAGAAGACCCTGCCTTCACAGAAACCCGGCGCTACGAACCCAACAGTCCGTATTCGGCCAGCAAGGCAGCCAGTGACCATTTGGTGCGCGCCTACCACCACACCTATGGCCTGCCGGTGCTGACGACCAACTGCAGCAACAACTACGGCCCCTACCACTTCCCCGAAAAACTCATTCCCCTGATGATCGTCAACGCCCTGGCCGGCAAACCCCTGCCGGTGTATGGCGACGGCATGCAGGTGCGCGACTGGCTCTACGTCAAGGACCACTGCAGCGCCATCCGCCGCGTACTCGAAACCGGCCAGTCGGGCGAGGTGTACAACGTGGGCGGCTGGAACGAAAAGCCCAACATCGAGATCGTGCACACTATCTGCGCCCTGCTCGACGAGCTGCGGCCCAAGGTTGACGGCAGCAGCTACAAGACGCAGATCTGCTACGTCAAGGACCGCCCCGGCCACGACCGCCGCTACGCGATCGACGCGCGCAAGATTGAATGCGAACTGGGCTGGAAGCCGCTAGAGACCTTCGAGACCGGCATCCGCAAAACCGTGAAGTGGTACCTGGCCAACCCCGACTGGGTGACCCATGTGCAAAGCGGGGCCTACAGGGAGTGGACGGCCAAACAGTATGCGTACGAACACAAGTCGGTACAGCCCCAGGAGGCATCGGCTTGAAGATTCTGCTTCTTGGAAAAAACGGCCAGGTCGGCTGGGAGTTGCAGCGCAGCCTGAGCCCCTTGGGCGAGCTGATCGCGCTGGATCGCCACAGCCCAGACCCGTGCGGTGACCTCACCGACCTGCAGGGTATTGGCTCTACCGTGCAGCGCGTTCGCCCCGATGTCATCGTCAATGCCGCCGCCTACACCGCGGTTGACAAAGCCGAGAGCGAGCCTGAACTGGCCCGCACGCTCAACGCCCTGGCGCCTGGTGTGTTGGCACAAGAAGCGGCCAGGCTCGGTGCCTGGC
>DASXRN010000265.1:0-2591 GCA_036506595.1 Polaromonas sp.
GCTCGCATCGGACCATCCCCGAGGCCGGCCCCGCAGCGATGACCCGCGCTTTCTTTTTGTCTTTTCCCCCGGAGCATTGCATGACTGATCACCGTATCCATTCGCTGTTTGACCAGCGCCTGAAGGACTCGCCCGAGCGGCCTTTCCTGATCTTGCCCGACGCGAGCATGAGTTACGCCGCGCTGGGTACCTGGATAGAGCAGCTGGCGCAGGAGCTGCGCGCCGATGGCGTGCGCCCCGGCGACCGGGTCATGATCGTGGCCGAAAACTGCCCCGAACACGTGGCGCTGATCCTGGCCTGCAGCCGCGTCGGCGCCTGGTCCTGCGGCGTCAACGCCCGCATGTCGCCGGGCGAGATCAAGGCCTTTGTGGAAAAGGCCGACCCCCGCGTCACCTATTTCACCAGCGGCGTGTCGGAGGCGGCGCAGCAGCACGCCGTTCGCGCCGGTGCACGGGCCTCGGCCATTGCGGCTTTGCAGCGCAGCCCGGTGCGGGCCGGGGCGCTGGCCGAGCAGGGCGAACTGGTGCAGCGCGTGGCCGCGGTGATCTTCACCTCCGGCACCACCGGTGCGCCTAAAGGCGTGCTGGTGACCCATGCCGGGCTGCTGCAGTTTGCGCGCGTTTCCGCGACTTCGCGGGCCCTGGGGCCGGACGACCTGTCCTATGCCTATTTGCCGATGACGCATATTTTCGGCCTGGGCACCGTGCTGATGGCGTCGCTGTATGCTGGCGCAGGCCTGGTGATGCGCAGCCGCTTCGACCCCGAAGACGTGTTTGATGCGCTGGCCCGCCTCGGGGTGTCCAACCTGCAAGGGCCGCCCGCCATGTTTACGCGCCTGTTGGCCTGGCTGGACGAGGCCGGTATCGCGAAGCCGCACTGTCCAAGCCTGCGTTATGTCTACACCGGGGCCGCGCCGCTGGACATGGCGCTCAAGCAGTCGGTCGAGTCGCGCTTTGGCCAGCCGCTGTACCACGGCTACGGCCTGTCAGAATATGCCGGTGCGCTATGCCTGAGCACGCGAGGTGTGGCGCGCCATGACACATCGGCAGGCTACCCGGTGGAGGGTGCTGAACTGCGCATCGTGGACAGCACGGGCAGCGATGCGCCAGCCGGCGAGCGCGGTGAGATATGGATGCGCGGCGTGGGCCTGATGCCCGGTTACCTGGGTGACGAGGCGGCCACGGCCCAGGTGATGCGTCCCGGCGGCTGGTATGCCAGTGGCGACCTGGGCTACCTCGCGCCGGACGGCGCGCTCTTCGTGGTGGGCCGGCTCAAGGAAATGATCATCCGTTCCGGCTTCAATGTGTACCCGGGTGAAGTGGAGGCTGTGCTTAACAGTTTTGACGGCATCCAGCGCAGCGCCGTGCTGGGGCGGCGCGAGTCCGACGGCAACGAGGAAATACTCGCGTTTGTCGAGCCCGCGCCCGATGCGGTGATCGACATGGCGGCCCTACAGGCCTTCATCAAGGAGAACCTGGCCCCGTACAAGCGGCCTGCACGTGTCGTGCCCATCGCGTCCCTGCCCATGACCCACAGCGGCAAGGTGCTCAAGCGCAGTTTGCTGGAGCTGTATCCACAGGCCTGAAGCCTGTTCCGGACGGCAGGCAGGCCTGGGGTCCGGCCTGTGTCCGATAGGTCATGGCTTCCGGTAATGGTCGATCAGCGTTTCAATCAGCGACTCGGCATAGCGCGGCAGCGCATCGCGGTTGCGTACCAGGATGAAACGCTCGCGCACGCTCCAGGCATCGGTCAACTCAATCAGTGCAATCCCCATGCTGACCTGGTTGCGCCTGGCGGTGGATTCCGGAACGATGCCGACCCCGACACCGGCGCCAATCATGCGGCACATCGCGTCAAAGCTGGAGAGCTGGATGCGCAGCTTCAGCGGCTTGCCCAGGCTTTCTACTATCTGTGCCAGAAAGGTCTGCAGCGTGCTGCCGTACTGCATGCCCACGGCGTCTTCGTCCAGCGTTTCGGCAAAGGCGATTTTCTTGCGGCGTGCAAAGCGGTGGTTTTTTGCCGTGGCCAACACCAGCCGGTCGGTGCTGAAGTGAATCGCCTGCAGGCCCAGCGTATCGACCTTGCCGGCCACGATGCCGATATCGGCCCGGCCATCGAGCACGCCGCGTGCAATCTCCGCGTTCGGTTTTTCCTGCAGGTCGATATTGATGTTCGGATTGTCATTGAGGAAGCCGGGCAATATTTCGGGCAGGAAATCCGTCACGGCCGTGGTGTTGGCAAATACCCGCAAATGCCCCCGCAAGCCGCCGCCATATTCCTGCAAGTCAGCACGTAGCTGCTCGGTCTGATGCAGCATGCCGCGCGCGTGGTGCAAAAAAGCCACCCCCGCCGGTGTCAACCTGACACCACGTGCCTCGCGGTAAAAAAGCGGCAGGCCGGCCTGGTCTTCCAGCGCCTTGATGCGGGCACTGGCGGCGGCCAGTGACAAATGACGCGCAGCGGCTGCGCGTGTGAGCTTGCCTTCATCGGCGGTCAGCACGAAGAGGTGCAGGTCGGTCAGGTCAAAGTGCATGTTGCAATGTTAGGGCCTGTTCACGCTAAAACGGGAGTGCGAAGGACGAATGCCGGG
>DASXRN010000266.1:0-5711 GCA_036506595.1 Polaromonas sp.
TGGCCCACAGACGCTGGTCGGCGCGGGCTTCGGCCAGGCTGCGCGACCAGCTGTCCAGTCCCGCTTTGAGACGCGCAGCCACATTGCGTGCGGTGCCGGCGAAAAGCGCGAGCACGGCAAAAGCCACGGCCCACAGCGCCATCCACATGACCAGCAAATGGCCTTCCGTGACGCTGTCCATCACCTGGTAGGCGACGACCATGACGGCGGCAGCCATGGCCGACAGCAGCAGCGTGGCCAGGCCGCGCGTACCCGAGAATCCCTGACGCAGGTGCTTGGCAGCATCAATTGCCGACTCAACACGGGCAACGCCGGGGTGCTGTGTGGAATATTTGATATTGACGAAGCTGGTCATGAGGAACTCCCGTTGTTAAACCATGCCCGCCAAGCACAATCGCAGGCGGACAGGAGAATATTAGGGTAAATACTAGTGTTACTCAACTTTATCTTTGTGATGCTTATTATTCATATCAGTGATAATTTAGAGACCTGAACTGCTTCGTCAGGATGCACAAGCCATGAATCCTCTTAATTTCCGCACGCTGGACCTGAACCTGCTTCGTGTTTTTGACGAGGTCATGGCCGAGCGCAGCCTGACGCGGGCGGCGCGCAACTTGTCGCTGACCCAGCCCGCCGTGAGCAACGCGCTGCGCCGCCTGCGCGACACCCTGGGCGACGAGCTGGTGCTGCGCAGCGGCCAGGGCATGGCGCCCACGCCGCGCGCCGTCGCCATCTGGCCGGCCGTGCGCGAAGCCCTGCAGCAGTTGCAGGAGTCGCTGATCCCCAACGAGTTTGTGCCCGCCGAGGCAAATTCCACCTTTGTGCTGGCCATGGCCGACGCCACCGCGGCCGAGCTGATACCCGGGCTGACCGACACGCTGGAGCATGAAGCGCCCGGCGTGTTCTTGCGGGTGGTGCCGCTCACCACGCGCGACCCGCGCAAGCTGCTGGACGAAGAGACTTGCGACCTGGCGGTGGGCTATTTCCCCTCGGTACTGGCCGATTTGACAGCGCGCGCCCAGAGCGGCGAGCCCTTGTCGTTTTTGCACCAGCGCCTGTATGACGGCGAGTATGTGTGCGTGATGCGCAAGGACCACCCACTGGCTACCGGGCCGTTCACCCTCAACCGTTATTGCGCGGCGCGCCACCTGCTGGTGAGCTTTTCAGGCCGGCCTTATGGGTTTATTGACGAATCGCTGGCCGCGCTGGGGCGCGAGCGGCAGGTGGTGCTGACGGTCAACCAGTTTTTCACCGCCGGCCGTGTCGTGGCCAATTCCAACCTGCTCACCGTGCTACCGCGCCATTTTGTGCGGGTCACCGGCATTGCCGAGCAACTGGTGCTGCGCCCCTTGCCTTTTGAGGTGTCACCGGTGCATGTGGATGCGCTGTGGCACCGCCGCGCCCAGCAGAGCAGCGCCCATGTGTGGCTGCGCCAGGCGGTGTTGCGGGCGGCCCGCAAGGCGTTTTCGGGGCAGTCGGGTTAGGGCGCGCCTGCGGCGTCGGCTGCAGGCGCGTGCGGCTGCAGGACCAGCGAAGCTTCCAGGCCATGCGGTTTGCCGGGTGGCGGAGAGACCAGCACCAGCTCGCCCCGGTGCCGCTCCATCAATGTGGAGACAATGGACATGCCAAGGCCGTAGCCGGCCACGTCCTGCGAATGGCGAACATGGCGGCGGCGCAGCAGATCAAGCTTGTCGACATTGACGCCGGGTCCGTCGTCGGTAACGCGGATAGTGGCCGGACGTTCGACCTGGATAGTGATCTGGCAGCCCTCGCCATGACGCACGGCGTTCTCCACCAGGTTGCGCAAGGCAATGGCCAGCGCATCAATGTCGCCCTGCGCGAGGATGTCTTCGTCGTTTGGCACGAACAAGTGCAGACGCTGGAGCCACCCTGGGTCCACCCAGAACTCCTGCGCCACCGCGGCCGCCAGCATGCCCAGATTCACGGGTTCGCGGGCCATGGCCGCGCCAGCCTCCGCGCGTGAGAGTTGCAGCAGCTTCTCGGTTCGCCGACTGAGCTGGTCCAGGGCGACGATCGCGCTGCGCACCTCTTCGCGGGCCGCATCGGTCAGCGGCTGCGCCAGCACATTCTGCAAGCGCAGCCGCATGGTAGCCAGCGGTGTGCGCAGTTCATGCGCGGCATTGGCGGCCAGGGCGCGCTCGGTATCGAGCGCATTGCCGAGGCGCTGCAACAGGTAGTTGGTACTTTCGGCCACAGAGACCAGTTCCTGCGGCAGGGGACCGAGCGCGACCGGCCGAAGGTCGTCTTCCGTCCGCTCGCGAATCTGCCGCGCGAGATCACCCACCGGGGCCAGTTCGCGCCGGGACACCCGCCGGATGATCCAGGTCACCAGCGGCAGCAAGCCCAAAAGCGGCAGCATGCCCCACAGCGTTGCGGCCAGCTGCATCTGCCGCCGGTACGCCAACGGCGCACCAATATGGATGCGCACCGGCAGCGTCGGGTGCTTGAGCGTGTAGACCCGCAAATCGGCCGTGTCAAAAAATCCGTCCACCGATGGAACCGACATGGCCTGCGCTGGCGCGTCCGCCGAACGAATCAGGACATGGTCCCGGGAATTGACGACCTGGTACATGAGGTCGTCGTCTTCAACGATGGGGCCCGGCGGCAGGGGCGCAGACACGCTGGAAAGCGTCAGCTCGTCCAGCGGCACATGGTGTTCCGACAGTTCGTGGCTGGTCAATTCGAGCAGCCGCTGGGCACTTTCGAACAGCGCTGCATCCAGTGTGCGGGCGACCTCGGCCCGCACGTACCAGGCCGAGCCTATGGCGGCCACGCTCCAGACCAGCGCAAGCGGCAACAGCAGCGCGCGCGTGTGCCGCTGCGCAAGGCTGTAGGACGATGCCTTCAATCGGCGTCTCCGGTCAACCGGTATCCCAATCCGCGCAGTGTCTGGATGCTGGAGCGCCCGAGCTTGCTGCGCAGGTGGTTGATGAACACCTCCAGCGTGTTGCTGCCGGTCTCGTCATCGAAGCCATACAGGGCATTGAGCAGCGCCTCGCGCGAATGACTGCGGTATGGCCGGGTGACGAGAACGCGCAGCACGGTCCACTCCTTGGAGGTCAGCTCCACGGGATGGCCACGCTTGAGCACGCTCATGCGCGCCAAGTCGATTTCCAGCGAGCCGATGGTGACGACCGAAGCCGCCGCGCCACTGATGCGTCGCTCCACCGCGCGCAAACGGGCCAGCAGTTCATCGGTATCAAATGGCTTGACCAGGTAGTCATCCGCGCCGGCATCAAGCCCCCGGATGCGGTCGGTAATCCGGTCGCGCGCCGTCAGCATGATGATCACCGACTCCGCCGATGCCCGTTTGATCGCCGGCACCAATGTCATGCCGTCGCCATCGGGCAACTGCAGGTCCAGCAGCACCACGGTCCACTGCGCCGCCGGGAGCGCCGCGTTCGCCTCGGCGAGTGTCGCCACGTGGTCAACGGTGAAGGCCCGGCCACGCAGAAACGACGCCAGCGCATCGGCCAGCGGCAAATCGTCTTCGACCAGAAGCACTCTCACGGTGAACCCCTTTCGCTACTGTCTTAATTAAGATTTGTATTTAAATGCACCAAACTGAAGCCAACCTTAACACCAGAAGGCCCGCCCGAAAGGGCAACGACATCGGCATACGCTCACCTCCACTCAAGGCTAGGCTGAATAAGCCCCGTCAAAGCAGCGACGCGGGTTGACGGGGCGTGCCACCCAGCCCCTCAGAGCAGCAGATCGGCCGGCACGAAGGAATGAATCCCCGTCAGCTGCAGCTCGAAGTCAGCGACGCCGTCCCCGTTCACATCGCCTTGCATGATGGTGTCGCTGCCCACCACGTCGTAGCGCAACTGCCCGGCCACACCGAAAAAGGCGGCGGTGCCGAGCATCGTGAAGGCCTGGTTGCCGGCCACGCCCGTGTTGGCATCAATCGCGCTGAAATCAATCCGGTCCGTTCCGCTGACGAAGTCGGTGATGATGTCGCGCAGCGCCCCCACCCCCGAGTCCCCGAGCGCCGTCAGCACGAAGGTGTCGGCCCCGGTGCCGCCGGTCAGGCTGTCGGCGCCCGCGCCGCCTATCAGGCTGTCGTTGCCGGCTCCGCCATTGAGCGTGTCGCTGCCCGCGCCGCCGGCGATGAAGTTGTTGAGGTCATTGCCGCTGCCGATGAAGCTGCCCAGGCCGCCGAAAAACAGGTTCTCCACCTCCGAGGTGTTGGAGAGCGCGTAATCCACGGCGGTCGAGATCGAGTCGATGCCATCGCCCGTGTTCTCCTGCACCACATCGCCGGCATC
The DNA here is from genome assembly GCA_036506595.1 of Polaromonas sp. Taxonomy (GTDB): domain Bacteria; phylum Pseudomonadota; class Gammaproteobacteria; order Burkholderiales; family Burkholderiaceae_C; genus Polaromonas. Next base: position 4,290 of record DASXRN010000266.1, read on the forward strand.
CGTTACCTCATAGGTATCGTTGCCGATGCCGCCAAACATCGCGTCGGCGCCCGCGCCGCCGATCAGGATGTCGTTGCCACCCCCGCCATTGAGCGTGTCGGCGCCGGCGCCGCCCGCGATGAAGTTGTCGAGATCATTGCCGCTGCCGATGAAGCTGCCGACGCCGCCGAAGAGCAGGTTTTCCACCTCCGAGGTGTTGCTGAGCACGTAATTCACCGCGGTCCAGATCGTGTCGAGGCCATCGCCCGTGTTCTCTTGCACCACATCGCCGGCATCCGTCACCTCGTAGGTGTCGGACCCGGTGCCGCCGAACATGAAGTCGGCGCCCGCGCCACCTATCAGGGTGTCGTTGCCGGCCCCGCCATGGAGCGTGTCGGCGCCCGCGCCGCCCGCGATCAGGTTGTCCAGATCATTGCCGGTGCCGGTGAAGTTGCCGGCGCCGATGAACGTCAGGTTCTCCACGTTCGGGCTGGCGGCGAGCGAGAAGCTGATGGTGGTGTGGATTGTGTCGCTGCCTTCGCCCGCATTCTCGACCACCACATCGCCGGCGTCGCTCACCCCGTAGCTGTCGTTGCCGATGCCGCCGATCAGGGTGTCGTTGCCGGCCCCGCCATTGAGCGTGTCGTTGCCCGCACCGCCCACGATCAGGTTGTCGAGGTCATTGCCGCCGCCGGTGAAGTTGCCCAAGCCGCCAAACAGCAGGTTCTCCACGTTCGGGCTGGCGGCGAGCGAGAAGTTGATGGCGGTCGAGATCGTGTCGGTGCCTTCGCCCGCATTCTCGACCACCACATCGCCGGCGACAACGCCGGTGTCAGTCACCTCGTAGGTGTCGTTGCCGATGCCACCGGCCATGACATCGGCGCCCGCGCCCCCGATCAGGATGTCGTTGCCGCGCCCGCCATTGAGGATGTCGTTGCCCGCGCCGCCCACGATCAGGTTGTCCAGATCATTGCCGCTGCCGATGAAGTTGCCGACGCCGCCGAACAGCAGGTTTTCCACCTCCGAGGTGTTGGAGAGCGCGTAATTCACGGCGGTCCAGATCGTGTCGATGCCTTCGCCCAGGTTCTCTTGCACCACATCGCCGGCATCGGTCACCTCGTAGCTGTCGTTGCCGAGGCCGCCGAACATGATGTCGGCGCCCGCGCCGCCTATCAGGGTGTCGGTGCCCGCCAGGCCAAGGAGGGTGTCATTGCCGCCCAGGCCTTGCAGGGTGTCGTCAAATGCCGTTCCGGTGAGTGTTTCACCTGCGGCGGTACCGATGATTGAAGCCATGATGATTCCCCTTTAAATTGGTCCTGGCTTACGTGGTGACTGGAGGCCGCCCCTCAGAGCAGCAGGTCGGTTGGCACGAAGGAATGAATCCCCGTCAGCTGCAGCTCGAAGTCAGCGACGCCGTCCCCGTTCACATCGCCTTGCATGATG
>DASXRN010000267.1:0-18793 GCA_036506595.1 Polaromonas sp.
AAAACCGGTCCAGTCCAAGTGCCTTCTGTTCATCAACAGTTTTTCTAAAGGCTTGGGAATCATGGAAATTTTCGACTACGACAACATCCTGCTGCTGCCGCGCAAATGCCGCGTGGAAAGCCGTTCGGAATGCAACGCCGGTGTAACACTAGGCGGGCGCACTTTCCGCATCCCGGTGGTGCCGGCCAACATGAAAACGGTGATTAACGAAGAAATCTGCGTCTGGATGGCGAAAAACGGCTATTTCTACGTGATGCACCGCTTTGACCTGGACAACCTGCAGTTTGTCAAAAACATGAAGGCGCAAGGCGTTTACGCGTCGATCTCGCTGGGTGTGAAAAAGCCCGACTACGACACGGTGGACCAGATGGTGGCCGAGGGCCTCGCACCCGACTACGTCACGATAGACATTGCCCATGGCCATGCCGACACGGTGCAGAAGATGATCGCCTACCTCAAGAAAAAGCTGCCCGCAACATTCGTGATTGCCGGCAACGTGGCCACGCCCGAAGCGGTGATTGACCTGGAAAACTGGGGCGCCGATGCGACCAAAGTGGGCGTTGGCCCCGGCAAGGTCTGCATCACCAAAATGAAAACCGGCTTTGGCACCGGTGGCTGGCAGTTGTCGGCGCTCAAGTGGTGCGCCCGCGTGGCAACCAAGCCCATCATTGCCGACGGCGGCATACGCGAGCATGGCGACATTGCCAAGTCCATCCGTTTTGGCGCGACCATGGTGATGATTGGCTCCATGCTGGCCGGCCTGGAAGAAAGCCCCGGCAAAACCGTGGAGGTCGACGGTAAGCTCTTCAAGGAGTATTACGGCAGCGCCTCAGACTTCAACAAGGGCGAGTACAAGCATGTCGAAGGCAAGCGCATCCTGGAGCCCGTCAAGGGCACGCTGGAAGACACGCTGCGCGAAATGGAAGAAGACATCCAGAGCGCCATCAGCTACGCCGGCGGCAAACAACTGATGGACATCCGCAAGGTCAACTACGTGATTCTGGGCGGCGACAACGCCGGCGAGCACCTGCTGATGTGAGCGCGCGCCATGCCGGCTACGGCGATTTGCGCGGCAACGCCTGAATTCCGAGCAGATCGAGCGCCAGCCGATGCAAGCGGTGCGACGGCTCTGTCAGGGCCTCCAGTATGCTGAAATGGTTCAGGCCCAGATGGGACTCGCAAACCGGCACGGTTTTGTAGCCCCAGGCTTGCTGGATCAAGCGGTTCTGCCGCAAAAACTCGGCGCTTTCGTCGGCCCCTGCCACGCTGTAGAGCGTGCCCTGGGGGGGGCGCGGCAGCAAGGCCGGGCTGGCTTGGCGCACCTGCTCGGGCGTCAGCTTCAATGAATCCTTGAGAAAAGGCGTATGGCGCATCGGTTCCAGATCGTACAAACCTGAAATGGAGAGCGCGTTCTTGAGCAGGTCTGGCGGCAAATCAGGCGCATAGGCGCGCCAGTCACAGGCCAGCAGCATGGCCGCCAGATGCCCGCCGGCCGAATGCCCGGCAACCGTGATGCGCTGCGGGTCGCCGCCGTACTGCGCAATATGCCGCCAGGTCCACGCCAGCGCCCCGACCATTTGCATGGTAATTTGAGGAATGCTCACGGCCGGGCACAAGGCGTAATTGGGCAGCACGACACAGCTGCCGGCCTGCGTGAACGCGGGGGCAATAAAGGATTGATCGGCCTTGTCCAGCGAACGCCAGTAACCGCCATGGATGAACACCAGCACCGGCGCGCCGGGCCGAGCCGGCGCGCTGCCGCTCACGCCAAATCCGCTTGCCGGAAAAACATCGAGTGTCTCACCCGGCTTATCGCCATACACCACGTCGAGCTGACAGGGCAAGCGCTTGCGCGCGCTTTGGGAGTCTTCAGCCCAGCGCGTGAAGTGGCTGGCGTGGTCCGGCACCAGCGCACGGTTGTTGTACATGCTGTCCAGCCATTGCGGGTCCCAGGCTGTTGCGGAGCGGTTCATGAGGTCGCCTTTCAGAGTTTTTCGCCGGCCTGCATCTTGGCACAGATGCGCGGCAACGCGGCCTGCAAGCTCTTTGACAGCAACGGCAGCCTCATCGCATCATGATGGAGTCATGCAGCGCTTACTCAAGCATCAATGTTTGGAAAAATGAAATGACAAGTCACAGAAAAATTGCAGTTTTGGGCATAGGCAACATGGGCTTTCCCATGGCCAGGCGCTTGTGTGAAGCAGGCCATGAGGTGCACGCCTGGAACCGCACACCGGCCGCAGCCGCCCGCCTTTCGCCCTTTGGTGCCGTGGTGCACCCGCAACTGGCGGACGCCGTGCGCGATGCCGACATGGTCATCAGCCTGCTGGAAAACGGCGCGGTGGTGGGCCAGGTGCTGTTCGGCGAGGCAGGCAACCCCGGCGCGGCGGCTTTCATGAAACCCGGTGCCTTGTTCATTGACATGGCATCCATCCAGCCGCGCGAAGCACGCGACCATGCGGCCCGCCTTGGGGCGCTGGGCATCGCGCACCTGGATGCGCCGGTGTCGGGCGGCCCCACCGGCGCTGAAGAGGGCAAGCTGGTCATCATGGTCGGCGGCAAGGCGGCTGACTTTGAAAAGGCCTTGCCGTTGTTCCAGCACTTTGGGCGCGCCACGCATGTGGGCCCGCATGGCAGCGGCCAGCTGGCCAAACTGGCCAACCAGATGATTGTGGGCATCACCATCGGTGCTGTGGCCGAGGCCTTGCTGTTCACGGCCCGCGGTGGTGCCGACATGGGCAAGGTCCGGGAAGCCATCACCGGCGGCTTTGCGGACAGCCGCATCCTGCAACTGCATGGCCAGCGCATGGTGGAGCGCGACTTTGCGCCGCGCGGCCGCCTGGCCATACAGCTCAAAGACATGCGCAACGCACTGGCAACCGCGCAGGAAATCGGTTTTGATGCGCCCATCACCGCGCTGTTTGAGCGGCTCTATGCCGACAGCGTGGAACATGGCCTGACGGACCTCGACCACTCGGGGCTTTTTGTGGAGCTGGCCAGCCGCAACGGCATGAGCTGAACCTGGCTGCAAATCTGCAACGCCCATGAAAAGGCCGCTGCAAACATCAAACTACACCATATAACTCACGGTTTGCAGCGGCCTTTTGGCTTCAGCGCTTTAAACGCGCCGAGAGCTAGGACGGTTGGTCAGACGCAATCAGTCACGTGCCGGCTTGGAAAACTTGCCGGCTTTCTTGGCGGCATCGCGCGGCACAAACACCTTGCCAGCCGGCTTGGCAAAGCCGGGCTTGCGGTTTGCAAAGTCAGGCCGTGGTGCAAAGCCTTCGTTGCGGGCACCAAAGTTGCGGTCTTCGCGGGGAGCAAAGCCGGCATTGTTGTTTCCAAAGCCACGGTCGTCCTGACGGCGCGGGCCACGGTCGTTGAAACTGGTGCGGTCTGCATAGCCATTGCCCTGGGGCGCGGAACGCGCCGGGAAGGAGCCGCCGCGGTCATCGCGGTTGCCGCCAAAACCACCACGGTCATCACGATTGCCGCCAAAGCCGCCACCAAAACCACCACCGGCAGGTTTTCTGCCGGCAAAGCCACCGCCGCCGCCGAAGCTGCGGCCGCCACGGTCACCACCGAAATTGCCACGCGGACGCTCGGATGTCGGCGCGAAACGCTGTTGCGGCTCCAGGCCGGTGATCACGCTGGGTTTGAGGTTTTGCTGCGTGTAGTGCTCGATGTCGCCAATCTTGCGACGGTCGCGGAACTCGGCAATCGTGATCGCCTGGCCACTGCGGCCGGCACGGCCGGTACGGCCAATGCGGTGCACATAGTCTTCGGCTTTCATCGGCAGGCCGTAATTGAACACGTGGGTAATGGTGGGCACGTCGAGGCCGCGCGCGGCCACGTCGGTCGCCACCAGCACCTGGACGCGGCCGTCGCGGAAAGCCATCAGGCGGCGGTTACGCAGGCCCTGGCTCAGGGCGCCATGCAACGCCACGGCGCTGAAGCCGTCCTGCACCAAATCGTTGGCCAGGCCATCACACTCCACCTGCGTGCTGGCAAAAACCACCGCCTGGTTGATGGACGTGTCGCGCAGCCAGTGGTCCAGCAACTTGCGCTTGTGCGTCATGTTGTCGGCCCAGTGCAGGGACTGCGTGATCGACGCATGCTTTTCATGCGGGGAATCAATCTCTACACGCTGCGGCTGGCGCATGACGCGCGTGGCCAGCTGCATGATGCGCGGCGCAAAGGTGGCGCTGAACATCATGGTCTGCTTGCGCTCGATGGTCAGCTGGTTGACTTCGGTCAGATCATCGGCAAAGCCGAGGTCCAGCATGCGGTCGGCTTCGTCGACGACGAGGAACTGCACCTGGTCCAGCTTGATTTGCATGCTGCGCTGCAGGTCCAGCAGGCGGCCTGGCGTAGCCACCACCAGGTTGGCGTTTTGCAGCTTGGCAATTTGCAGCTGGTAAGGAATACCACCCACCACGTTGGCGATGCGCAGGCCGCGGCAATGGCGCACCAGGTCAATCGCGTCGGCGCAAACCTGCTGGGCCAGCTCGCGCGTGGGGCACAAAATCAGCGCGCCAGGCGTGGCGGCCTTGAAGTTGCGGGCATTGGTCGGGTCTTTGCGCTTGGGCTTTTTCGGAGGAGCTTCGCCTTTGGCGATGGCTTCCGCACTCAGGCGTTCAAATTCAGCGCGTTCGTTGCGCTCGGCTTCTTCCTGCTGGCGCAGCAGGGTGTGCAGCACAGGCAGCAGGAAAGCGGCGGTTTTGCCGCTGCCGGTCTGGCTGGAGACCATCAGGTCCGTGAACTTGGTCGCCTGAGGGTCGGCATCCAGGGCCTGCATGGCCTTGGGGATGGTGGCCATCTGCACGGCGGTCGGCTGGGTGAAACCCATGTCGGCCACGGCTTGCAGCAATTCCTTGGCCAGGCCCAGCTTCACGAAACCGTTGGGTTGCGGTGCAATGGCTTCGAGCGAGCTTTCAGCGCCCGCAGCGGAAGCTGGCGCATCGGAAAAGTCCGGGATTACATTGATTTCGATATCGTTCTGGATATCGGCAGTGGTTTCGGGCAAAAAGTCGCCACGAGCCTCAAAAGAGTCAGTCATGTTTTTTCTCACTAATCCCCTGCACGCGACGCTTTTGGCGAGGTGCAGGAAACTCCACCCCTCGCGGTGCGAGAAGGCTTCGTTCATGGTTAATAAAACATCAACCATCAAACGAATATGCAGTTCGGGCTGAAAGTTAGCCTGAAACGGTGACTCTGTTGGTAGAGTCCAAAAGTGTGAGGTAGATGTACAAATGCAGCGCACCCCTGTGCAGCTGCAAGCCCATGATTATAGCGCGGTTTACGGGTTTCTACCAGTCCCTTGAATCACGAAGGGTATTGCCGCCGTTCGCTGCAACTCGCACCGAACGCCGGTTGCTATCATTTAAGGAGCTACTTACGCCCGCCAATAATGGACAAACGGCCTGCAACGCTTGAAAATTACTTTAGGAAGTGTTCCCGGTAGTGTTCCAGCTCGTCAATCGACTCATGCACGTCAGCGAGCGCGGTGTGGCTTTGGCGTTTCTTGAAAGCGCTGTACACCTCGGGCCGCCAGCGTTTGGCCAGTTCCTTGAAGGTGCTCACGTCCACGTTGCGGTAATGCAGGAACGCTTCCAGTTTGGGCATGTACTTGACCAGAAAGCGCCGGTCCTGGCTGATGCTGTTGCCACACAAAGGCGAGCCCCCCTTGGGCACATACAGCGTCAAAAACGCCAGCAATTGCGCTTCGGCGTCTTCTTCGGTCACGCTGCTGGCCTTGACCTTGTCGATCAGTCCGCTGCGGCCGTGCGTACCCTTGTTCCAGCTGTCCATCTGGTCGAGCAACTCGTCGGACTGGTGAATGGCCAGCACCGGGCCTTCAATGCGCGGCGTGAGTAGCGGGCCGGTGACCACAACGGCAATTTCAATAATGCGTTCTTTTTCCGGGTCAAGACCGGTCATTTCGCAGTCCAGCCAGATCAGGTTCTGGTCTGATTTTTTCAGTAGGGGTTCAATTTCAGGCATCTTGCGATTCTCGCCGATAGCCTAAACTGCCAACCATGATGGCTTATTCGCTCGACTATTCATTGGTTTTTACCCTGGTTTTTGCCGCCGTTCTGGTGCTGGGATTGCTCGCGAAGTTCTACCTGGCTTCGCGGCAAATACGCCATGTCGCGCAGCACCGGAACCAGGTGCCCGCTGCGTTTGCCGCCACCATCTCGCTCGAAGCGCACCAAAAGGCCGCCGACTACACCGTGACCAAGACGCGCTTTGGCATGCTGGAAACCGCTTTCGGCACCGTCCTGCTGCTGGGCTGGACCTTGCTGGGCGGCATCGATGCGCTGAATCAGTTGCTGATCCACTCGGGCCTGGCCAGCTACGGGAGCCTGGCGCCCCAACTGGCCTTGCTGGCGGCCTTCGGCGTCATCAGCGGCCTGCTGGGCCTGCCCTTCACCCTCTACAGCACCTTCCGGATTGAAGAGCGCTTCGGCTTTAACAAAATGACCTTCAAACTCTGGCTGGCCGACCTGGTGAAATCGACCCTGGTCGGCGCCGTTATTGGCCTGCCCATCGTCGCCCTGATTCTGTGGCTGATGGGCAGCGCCGGCAGCCTGTGGTGGCTCTGGGCCTGGGGAACATGGATGGTCTTTAATCTGCTGGTGCTGGTGCTCTACCCCACGGTCATTGCGCCGCTCTTCAACAAATTCCAGCCGCTGGAAGATGAAGCCCTGAAAGCGCGCGTGACGGCCCTGATGCAGCGTTGTGGCTTTGCCGCCAAGGGCCTGTTTGTGATGGACGGCAGCAAGCGCTCGGCCCACGCCAATGCCTACTTCACGGGTTTTGGTGCCGCCAAACGTGTGGTGTTTTACGACACTCTGCTCAAGCAACTCAGCCCCGGCGAGGTCGACGCGGTGCTGGCCCATGAGCTGGGCCACTTCAAGCACAAGCACATCATCAAACGCATCATCTCGATGTTTGCCATGAGCCTGGCCGGCTTTGCGCTGCTGGGCTGGCTGTCATCGCAAGCCTGGTTTTATACGGGCTTGGGCGTTCGGCCCAATCTCGCATCAGCCAACGACGCGCTGGCCTTGCTGCTGTTCATGCTGGTGGTGCCGCTTTTCAGCTTTTTCGTCTCGCCCCTGTTTGCCCAGTTCTCGCGCAAGCATGAGTTTGAGGCCGACGCTTATGCGGTGTCGCAGACGAACGGCAAGGATTTGCAAAGTGCCTTGCTCAAGCTCTACCAAGACAATGCCAGCACACTCACGCCCGACCCGGTTTTTGTGAAGTTTTACTATTCGCACCCACCCGCCTCGGAGCGGCTGGGCCGTATGACCCCCTCCTCTACCCATAACGCACAAAGCGCACTCCCATGAGCAACCCTATCCATCAAAACCGCCGGGCCCTGAGCGCCACGGAAATCGTCACGCAACTGAGCCAGCTCAATGGCGAGCAGGCGCTGGGCTGGCGCCTGATCGATGGCGCGCTGGAGAAAACCTTCAGCTTCAAGAACTACCACGAGACCATCGGCTTCGTGAATGCGCTGGCCTTTATCGCCAATGCCGAAGATCATCATCCCGATCTGACGGTGAGTTACAGCAAATGCACGGTGCGCTTCAACACGCACGACGTGGACGGCATCTCCGTCAGTGACTTTTTCTGCGCGTCGAAGGTTGACGCCTTGCTGGCTTGAGCAAACCGGCTCGCCCTGGGGCCGCGCCGGTCTCGGGCACCCAGCCAGGTCTGGTGGTGGCCGGGTTTGGCCGCCATGTGCTGGTTGAAACGCCATCCGGCGAACGCCTCATCTGCCACCCGCGTGGCAAGAAAAGCCAGGCCGTGGTCGGCGATCGCATCCGGTGGCTGCCCTCGCAGGATGAAGGCACCATCGAAAAAATTGAGGCGCGCAGCAACCTGTTTTACCGGCAGGACGAGATGCGCACCAAGTCCTTTGCCGCCAACCTGGACCAAGTGCTCATCCTGATGGCCGCAGAGCCCGAGTTTTCGGAAAGCCAGTTGACGCGGGCCCTGATTGCCGCTGAGGCAGAGCGCATCACACCGATCATTGCGCTCAACAAAAGTGACTTGACCGAGCCCTTCCAGCGCGCCTGGCTCAAGCTGGCGCCCTACCGCGCCATGGGCTACCGCATGCTGCCGCTCGCCATCAAGCCGAAGACCTCCGAGGCCGGCACGAACGACACCCAGACCGCCCAGCTGCTGGAACTGCTGAGTGGCAAAAAAACACTGGTGCTGGGGCCCTCAGGGGCCGGCAAAAGCAGCCTGACCAATCTTCTGGTGCCCGGTGCGCGGGTGCTGACGGCGGAGATTTCCCAGGCCCTGAACTCGGGCAAGCACACCACCACCAGCACGACGCTGTACTGGGTGGACGAGGCCAGGACCACGGCACTCATTGACTCGCCCGGTTTTCAGGAGTTTGGCCTGCACCACATCGACCCGATGCAGCTGGCCAGCTTGATGCCCGACCTCAAGGCGCATGCGCAGGACTGCAAGTTCTACAACTGCACGCACCTGCACGAGCCCGGCTGCGGCGTCATTGCTGAAGTCAATTCGGCCTGTAGCCCCAGTGAAATCAGCGCAAGCCGCTATCGTTTGTATAGCGAACTGTTTGCGGAATTGTCGCAAACCCGGTATTGAAGGGCTCAACCGGGCCCTTCGCGATTAGCCGTTCAGCCCAGCAGACGCGCTAAAGTCAGCAGCGCAAGCAGCACCATCCAGAGCACCACGGACCGCCACACCAGCCCCACGATGCTGCGCAAGTGGGCCACTTCAGGCTCCCGGCCCGACGTCGACTCTGTAGCGACGGACTCCTCGGCGTCCAGTCCACCGGCTTGAAAGACCTGCGACGCATCGGGTGAAAACACCGCCTTGAGCACTTCGCCGCCCAGACGCACATTCACCGCGCCGGACGTGGCGGCAAGAATCACACCGTCATTGCGGTTCTGCGAAGCGGCGGGCGCATTGGCAGAAAAGCGCTGCGTGTAGTGGCGCCAGGCGTCAATGGCCTCTTCAAAACTCCCCACGACCGCAAAGCCCAGCGAGGTGACACGGGCGGGCACAAAATCGATGAGGCCCCAGGCGCGGGTGGCGGCCAATTGCAGGGCCGGGCTGGCACCCTCGTCTGCGCCAGATGTGTTTTTATAAGTCCAGTAGCGCGAGACAAATTCAGCCATGCGGTAGAACACCGCGCCCGCAGGCCCCAGCCCCAGTGCCGCGAGCACCGAGAACCAGGCCAGTACGCCAAACACGTGGCGGTGGGCGGCAAGCACCGAATATTCAATCACATGGCGAACAATTTCACTGCGCGGCAACTCACTCGCATCCACCTGGCGCCACTGCGCCAGCAGCTCGCGCGCTGCGGTTTCATCGCCCTCGTCCAGCGCATCCCGAATGTCAGTGAAGTAGTGGCTGAACTGCCTGAAACCCAGCGTGACATACAAAATAGCCACGCTCCAGATAAAAGCCAGCAGCGGATTCACGCTCCAAAGCAGCCAGTGGACCAGCAGCGTGACCAGCGCCGGCACCACCACGGCCACCGTCCAGGCAATCCATCCGTGTGATGGTTTGCCGGCATCCAGGCTGCGGTTGGCCCAGCGCGCCCATCCGCGAAAACCAGCATGAACCCAGTTGTCGCGGGCCAGGGGCCGGGCCTGTTCGATGATGAGTGCAAACAAAACGGCAAAAAAGCTCATGCCAAATCATAACGGCTCATCACGGTGTGCGGCGCCCGCACGCAGGGGGTTTGTTGCCTGCCCGCCCGCCAGGCCCCTACGCGCTTAAAAAACGGTACAGGTTGCGCAACATGCCGGCCGTGGCGCCCCAGATGTAGCGCTCTTTCGATTCACCGTCATCGGCCTCTTCCGTGGGATCGGTGTAGGGCATGGAGAGCCACTGGCGTATCACGCCATCGAATTCAAACTCATGGCGACGGTGATTCGCAGGGTTCATCAAATACCCGAGCGGCACCTCGAAAACATCCGCCACCTCCCCGGGGTTGGGCTGCAACTCGAAGCCGGGTTTCACCAGCGCAACCACGGGCGTGATGATGAAGGCCGTGCCCGTGACATAGGTGGGCAAGGTGCCCAGCACCTCCACATGCGCACGCGGCAAGCCGATTTCCTCATGGGCTTCCCGCAAGGCCGTGTCCACGGCATCCCGGTCTGATTCATCTGTGCGGCCGCCCGGAAAGGCAATCTGGCCGGAATGGGTCGATAGGTTGGCCGTGCGTTCGGTCAGCAGCAGGGTCAGCTCGTCCCGCATCACCAAGGGCAACAGCACCGCCGCCAGGGCTGGCTGGCGGTCGGCAAATTTCTTTTCCACACTGTGCTCGGGTGTCCAGACCGGCGGGTGCCTGAAGCGCTCACGCAATGCCTGCGGCCTGAGGCGCTCCAGCGCGACACCCGCAAGATGGTCATCGATTCCCACCACCGGGATGCTGCGTGGGTCAAATTTGGGCAATGGCTTGGTGAAGTTCATGGGAATCACGTAGGAAGGTAAAGCGTAGCAGACATAAAAAAAGCCGCTCCAAAGAGCGGCTTTTCAAGGGGCCAAGCTGCTTGGCGCAAGGCTTATGCAGCTTTGGCGCCCAGCTTTTCCTTGATACGTGCGGATTTGCCGCTGCGGCTACGCAGGTAGTACAGCTTGGCGCGGCGCACATCACCACGGCGTTTGACTTCGATCTTGGCGATCAGCGGGCTGTAGACCTGAAAGGTACGCTCAACGCCCTCGCCATTGGAGATTTTGCGAACGATGAAGCTGGAGTTCAGGCCGCGGTTGCGCTTGGCAATCACCACACCTTCAAAAGCCTGCACGCGCTTGCGGGTACCCTCAACCACGTTCACGCTCACGATGACGGTATCGCCAGGTGCGTAAGCAGGAATGGTTTTGTTCAGGCGGGAAATTTCTTCCTGCTCAAGAGTCTGGATCAGATTCATAATTTTTCCATCTAACTTTTTCGTTCATGCACGCGCTACGCTAAAGACCGCAAATCCATGGATTCATCCGAAGAAAAATCAGATGGTTGCAGTGGCCGCCAGAGGACCGAAAAGCCTTTGATTATAGCAACTTAGGCGTCTTGCTCGGGATCTTCGATTAAATCGTCCAGAAAAGCCTCATCACTGGCGCTCAAATGACCGGCCACCCGCGCTTTTTGCACCAGTTCAGGGCGCTGACGCTGGGTCAATGCCAGCCGCTGTTCGCGCCGCCAGCGCTCGATATGGGCGTGGTTGCCAGACAACAGGATGGGCGGCACGGGCTGGCCGCGCCAGGCCTCCGGCCGGGTGTAATGCGGGCAATCCAGCAGTCCGTCCAGCGCCGGGTTGAAACTGTCCAACTGGTGGCTGCCTTCGTCGTTCAACACGCCGGGCTGCAGCCTGGCCACGGCATCCAGCAAGGCCATGGCGGCAATCTCTCCGCCCGACAGCACGAAATCACCCAGGCTGATCTGGTGATCGACATGGGTCTCGATGAAGCGTTGGTCCAGGCCCTCATAGCGACCGCAAATCAGCACGGCACCCTGGCTGGCCGACCAGGCTTCCACGCTCGCATGGTTCAGCGCCTGGCCTATGGGGGAAAAGAGAACCGTGGGCACGCCTGCCGCGCCGCAAGCGGCGCGCTCGGCCCGGATTTTTTCCAGGCACAGCGTGAGGGGTTCAGCCATCATCACCATGCCGGGGCCACCGCCAAACGGGCGATCGTCGACACGTCGGTAACTGCCCTCGGCAAAGTCGCGGGGGTTCCAGAGTTTGACCTCGACCAAGCCCGATTCGTAGGCACGGCGGGTCACGCCACTGATCAAAAATGGCGCAAAAAGCTCGGGAAACAGGCTGATGACATCAAAGCGCATGAAATGGCAATCCAAAATACTATTTTGCGCGCGCCTAACGCCTCAGGGCAATTCGCCCCAAGACTTTTCAGGCCTCAATAGTCAGGTTGCCAGTCAACGGTGATGCATTTACCGGCAATGTCCACCGTATCGACGTAGACCGAGACAAAAGGAATCATGCGCTCGGCCGTGGTGGTCGAACCATCTTCCTGGCTGGCAGCGTATTCGACGCAGAGCACCGAGTTGGGCCCGGTGGCCATCAGGTCACGCACGCAACCCAGGGCCACGCCCTCGCGGTTGACCACGTTCAGGCCGATCAGGTCGACCCAGTAGTACTCGTCTTTGGATGCGGCCGGAAAACTGCTGCGCGGCAGGAAAATCCGGGCACCGCGCAAAGCCTCGGCGGCATTGCGGTCATCGAGGCCGCTGATTTTGGCGACCACCGAATCGGAATGGGGTTTGACCTCGTCCAGCTGGAGCGCGACCGTGCCCGAAAATGCGGTGAAGCCGGGACGGAATTTCGCATCAGGTACCTGGAGAAACCAGGATTTGGCCGAAAAAAGTGCTTGTGGAGCCGTGCTGTGCGGCAGGATTTTCACCCAGCCCTTGACACCCCAGGCATCCAGAATGCGCCCGACTTCAATGGCGTCGCCTGGCAGGCTTGAGGGCGTCAAGCCTGCGGGCGACTGAAGAGCGGGCTGCATCAAAACTTCTGAAAATCAGGCGGCCTTGGCGGCGCCTTGCTTGATCAGACGCTGCACGGTGGGGGACGCTTGAGCGCCAACACCGACCCAGTGGGTCAAACGGTCTTGCTCGATGCGCAGGCCCTCTTCGCCACCTTTGGCAATCGGGTTGTAAAAACCGATGCGCTCGATGAAACGACCATCGCGGCGAACGCGTTTGTCGGCCACAACAATGTTGAAAAACGGACGATGTTTGGAACCGCCGCGTGAAAGTCGGATGACGACCATGATTTATCCTTTGGGTGGCGGGGTGTGAAAGTAATTAGACACCCCAATATTCCTGCAGCGCTTGAGACACACGACATGGCCACCCGGCCAGCGAAATGCTGCAAAGCCACAGATTATAGCCCGCCGTCAGGCATAACTCTGTTTTTGCCGGAAAATGAACGCTTTAGCCCCTATTGTTAAATCCCATGCCCCACATACGCCCCAGCCGCGAAGATGACCTCCCCGCCATCACCGCCATCTACGCCCACCATGTGCTCCACGGCACCGGCACCTTTGAAACCGAGCCCCCCGGCGTGGCTGAAATGACGGCGCGGCGCGCCGACGTGCTGTCCAAAGGACTGCCCTACCTGGTGGCCGAGGATGACGGCCAGGTTGTCGGTTTTGCCTATGGCAACTGGTTCAAGCCGCGCCCGGCTTACCGCTACTCGGTGGAAGACTCGATTTATCTGGCGCCCGCACTGCACCGCAAAGGCCTTGGCCGGGCGTTGCTGGCAGAACTGCTGGCATGCTGCGAAGCCGTGGGTGTTCGCAAGGTAATGGCGGTCATCGGTGATTCGGCAAATGCCGGCTCCGTCGGGGTTCATCGGGCGCTGGGCTTTACGCAGGTCGGCATTATTGAGTCCTGCGGCTGGAAGTTCGGTGCCTGGCGCGACATTGTCATCATGCAAAAAACACTGGGCCTGGGCGACACGCAAGCACCACTCGACTTGCCCGGCCGATAATTCCCGTATGAGCTTAAACACCCAATTGTCCACCCCAAAAAACAAAACGGCTGCCGCATGGCTGGCCCTCGTCGCCGGCCAGTTGGGCCTGCACCGCCTCTACCTGTTTGGCTTAAGCGACCTGTGGGCCTGGGCGCATCCGATGGTTGCCGCTCTGGGCTGGTGGGGTGTTGAACGCGTGCGGCTCTACGGGCAGGACGATCAACTGGCCTGGGTGTTGATTCCGCTGCTGGGCTTCACGCTGGCGGCAACCGCGCTGACCGCCATTTACTACGGCTTGATGTCGTCCGAAAAATGGAATGCGCGACACAATCCTGGCGCACCTGAGGCTGCAGCCGGTCACACCAACTGGCTCACCATAGGCGCGGTGGTGTTTGCCTTGCTGTTCGGCACCATTGCATTGATGTCCAGCATTGTCTTCAGCTTCCAGCGCTACTTTGAATACCAGGTCGAGGAAGCGCGCAAGATTTCCCAATAGGCCCAACAGGAATCGATGAATGGATAAAGTTGAAACCACAGACATCCTGATCCGGGCCGCCGAACCCAGCGACGCGGCGGCCATCTCCGCCCTGCTCGGTCAGGTCGGCACCTTCGAAGGCACCTTGCAGCTGCCCGACATGCCCGTGGCCTCGCGCCTGGATGTCCACCAGCGCGTTGACATGCAAGGCTGCAAACTGGTCGCGCTCGCCCAAGGGGAAGTCATCGGCATAGCCGGCCTGCACCTGCAGCAGCCCAGCTTGCGCCGCAACCATGTGCGCGGTTTAGCCATCGGCATTGCTCCGCAAGGGCAGGGCCGGGGCATCGGCCGCATGCTGATGACGCGCCTGCTCGAATGGGCCGACAACTGGAGCGGCGTGCTGCGTGTGGAACTCCTGGTGCACGCGGACAACGACCGTGCGATCGCGCTGTACCGCAGCTTGGGCTTTATCGAGGAAGGCCGGCACAAGGCCTACGCACTGAAGAACGGCCGCTACGTGGACAGCATTTCCATGGCGCGCCTGCACCCGAACCCGCCGCGCATTGCGGACTGATCTCTCAGAAAATCTGCAGGCTGAACCAGTAGGCAATTGCCGCCACGAAGGCAGAGGCGGGAATGGTGAGAATCCAGGCCCAGACAATGTTGCCGGCCACGCCCCAACGCACGGCTGAGGCCCGCTGCGTGGAGCCCACGCCCACAATGGCGCCGGTGATGGTGTGGGTGGTGGACACCGGAATGCCCAGCCCCGTCGCCAGGAAGAGGGTCAGCGCGCCGCCGGTTTCGGCACAAAAACCGCCCACAGGCTTGAGCTTGGTGATTTTCTGGCCCATGGTTTTGACAATGCGCCAGCCGCCAAACATGGTGCCCGCCGCAATGGCCATGTAGCAACTCACAATCGTCCAGGTGGGTGGCGATGCATCACTGGCCGAGGCATAGCCGGTGGCAATCAGCAGCATCCAGATGATGCCAATGGTTTTTTGCGCATCGTTGCCGCCGTGGCCCAGGCTGTAAGCGCCTGCCGACACCAGCTGAAGGCGGCGAAACCAGCGGTCAACTTTGGAAGGCGTGGCGCGCCGGCAAATCCAGGCCACCAAAAACATCATCAGGGAGCCCAGCAAAAAACCCAGCAGGGGCGACACAAAAATAAAGGCCACCGTCTTCAGGATGCCCCCAGACACCAGCGCATGGGCACCGGATTTGGCAATCACGGCGCCCACAATGCCGCCTATCAGGGCGTGCGACGAGCTGCTCGGGATGCCGTAATACCAGGTCACAAAATTCCAGGTGATGGCACCTGCCAGTGCGCCAAACACCACGTGGGTATCGACAATGCCGGGCTGGACAATGCCCTTGCCCACGGTGGCGGCCACGCTCAGGTGGAAGATGAAGATGGCAATCAGGTTGAAGGCGGCGGCAAACACCACGGCCTGTGCCGGCTTGAGCACACCGGTGGACACCACCGTGGCAATCGAATTGGCCGCATCATGAAAGCCATTCATGAAGTCAAAGGCAATCGCCAAAAACACCAGCAGCGCGACGACCCACAGGGCCGTTTGTACAGTTTGCATGGTCAGCCGCCGCCGATCAGGAGTTCTCGAGGACGATGCCCTCAATCAGGTTGGCCACGTCCTCGCACTTGTCGGTGATGGTCTCCAGCAACTCATAGACCGCCTTGAGCTTGATGAGCTCCCGCACATCGGGCTCTTCACGAAACAGCCGGCTCATGGCCGAACGCATGACGCGGTCGGCGTCGGATTCGAGCTTGTCGATTTCTTCACAGGTCTTGAGTGCGGCCTCGGCGGTTGCCGCATCGCTGACTTTTTCGATCAGCGCCACGGCGTCTTTTAGCCGCTCACAGCATTTCACGCTCAAATCGGTGAGGCGCACGATGTCTTCGGTCATGTGGCGCACGTCGTACAGCGCCATGGTTTGGGCGGAGTCCTGAATCAGGTCGGCCACATCGTCCATGGTGTTGATGAGCTTGTGGATCTGATCGCGGTCTATCGGGGTGATGAAGGTTTTGTGCAGCGCGCGGTTGACCTCATGCGTGATGCGGTCAGCGGCATGCTCGGCGTTGTCGACCTCGCGGTTGAACGATTCGCGCTTTTGCACGTCGCTGTAGTTGGCCACCAGCTTCGAGAAGGCATGGGCAGCCTCCACAATGCGGTCGGCATGCTGGTTGAACATCTCGAAAAAATTGCCTTCGCGCGGCAGCAATTTGCCAAACAGCATGGGGGGATCCTCGGGGAATAGGTCAGAATCTGACGTTTTAAGACAGCGGGGAGTTTAACCGCGAAGGCTTTCGGGGACCGTCAGGCGGCTTGCCCCACCAGCAGCAGCACCAGCGTCAGGGTCAGCAGCGCCAGCGCGGTAGAGACTGCCACGCTGGCGGTAATCAGCTCTTCAGCCACTTTGTAGCGCTGGGAAAACAAAAACACATTCGCACCAATCGGCAGCGCGGAAGCCACCACCATCACCGTCATGGGCAGGCCAGTCACGCCCAGCAGGCGGCACAGGCCAAACACCAGCAGCGGGTGCAGCAGGTTTTTCACGCTGGCCAGGGCGAGCGCCTGGCGCCAGTACGCACCCACCGGCGTATTGGCCAGTGTCACACCGACCAGTACCAGCGCCAGCGGACCGAAGGCATTGGCCAGCAACTCAAGGGGTTTGTCGATCACGACGGGAAGCGTCAGCGCGGTCTGCGCAAACAGCAGGCCGGCCATGATGGGCAGCGGCACGGGATGCAAAAGCGCATTTTTCACGGCCATCAGCACGGTGGCAAACGGATGCCGGGGCGCGCCGCCCAGCGAATGGGATGCGCCCTGCTTCTGCTCATGGGCCACGGCCAGCTCCAGCACCACCGTGGCGCTGGTCAGCAGCACCAGCGAATGCACAGACACCAGCGTGAACAGCGTCACCAGGCCTTGCGGGCCATACATCAAGCCAATTAGCGCAATGCCTATCATCACAGTGTTGGAAAAAGTATTGGCCAGCGCCAGCACGGCGGCGCGGCGGTTGAAGCCCTGCACCAGCAGGGTAGCGGTAAACAGGATGATGACGGCCAGGAAGTAAGCCGCGACCGGCTTGAAGTCCAGTTGTTCGATGCGCACCCGGCTCATGGTGCGAAACAGCAGGGCCGGCGTGAGCAGCAAAAAAATCAGGTTTGACAGGTCTTTAATGGCTCCAGCCCTTATCCAACCTACGTAACCAGCTATAAAACCTGTAGCAATCAACAAAACAACCGGGACCAAGGACACAAAAACTAGCTGGTTCATCGCGCAATCTTAGCGCGGGCCTCGCAGTGTCTGACACCGCGATGCCGGCGTTTCATTCAGCGTTGGAGCCTAAAAACTGGCCTGCAGGCCAACCTTCAGACTGCGCCCCGGCAACGGAGCCTTCGGGAAGGCCGTGCTGGTCAGTATCGAGGTGGCGCTGAAGGCCAGCTGGTTCGTGAGGTTGTCGAGCCTGGCGTACCACAGCAGGCTGGAAGCGCCCGCCTTCATGCGGTAGGTGGCAGCCAGATTCCACAGCGTGTAGGCCGACGTGGCGCGCTGGCCAACATCCACCCGGTTTTGTGCCATGGCATGGTCAAAGCCGATGCTGCTGCCCCAAGGGCCGCTCGCCCACAGCAGGCTGGCACCCAGCCGCACTGGCGCAATGCGCGGCAGCGGTTGGCCGTTGTCCAGGTTTTTTGCACGCACCAGGTCACCGCGCAGCGCCAGGTCCAGCGTGGAAGCGCCTTCCAGCAGGCGGATGTTGCCGCTGGCTTCCAGGCCAACAAAGCGGGCACGCACGCCGGTGTAGGCGAATTCGGGCAGTATCTTGTTGTCGGGATCGGCATCGTCGATGCCATCGCCATTCAGGTCGGCCGGGTTGAGATTCCCCTGCGCCTGCCCAAAGGTATTGCCCGTTGCCAGCAGAGCGATGTAGTTCTTGAAGCGGTGCATGTAAGCGTTGGCCGCAAAGCGGTTCGCACCTGATTTCCAGCTCGTTCCCACATCAAGGCTGGTCGACTTTTCCTTGCCCAAGGCGCTATTGCCGGTTTCCCAGGCATTGGTCGCCACGTGCGGGCCCTGGGCGAAGAGTTCGTAGTCTTTTGGCGCCCTCTCGGTGTAAGCCAGGTTGGTGGTGAGCTGCCAGCCAGGCGCCGTGTTCCACAAAGCGCCCAACGCGTAGCTGTGCGGCGTGAAATCGCGCGTAGCAGGCACAAAGCGCGCCACCTGCGGGTTGCCAAATGACTCGACCTTGACCGACTCCAGCCGGCCGCCAAAACTCAGTTTGCCCCAGCTCATGCCGTATTCCTCATAGGCAAACACGGCGTTTTGGGCAGTCCGGCTGAAAGGTGCAAAAGCCTCGGCGCCGTCCGCCGAGAAACGGTTTTTTTCTGCCTGAAAACCGACCACGCCCTCCAGCTTGCCAAAGCGGGCATGGCGCGCCTCCAGCCGAAAATCACTGCCCTTGTTCTTGAACACCGTGCCGGGGCTGGCCCCCTCGAATTCGGTATGCCTGTAGTCGGTATGGCTGAGCTGCCCTTTGACACTTTGAATCACGCCGCCCAGATTGCGCAGCTCGCCCTCCAGCGCCACGCGGTCCGACTTCATGTCAATGGTCACATCGTCTTCAGCCACCGTGCCGTAGTTGCTGCGGTAGCCGCTGACCGATGCGCCAAGGTAGCCCTGGTCAAAAAACAAAGAGCCCCCTACTGCACCGCCATGGACCTTGCTGGCCGAGTTGCAGATGCGGTTGATGGTCGTGTTCACGCCGCCCTTGCTGCAGGCCAGGTCAACCGGCACCTTCACATCGCCGG
>DASXRN010000268.1:0-3399 GCA_036506595.1 Polaromonas sp.
GTCGGCATGCAATTCCATGGGCCAGGCGTTGATGCCTATGGCGTCGTCAAACCGTGCCGACGAGAGGATGTCTTCGCCGCTCAGCGCATACAGCCCCTGAATACGCCGGGTTTCGCGTATGCCCACCTGCGGGGCAATGTCCACAATGGCCGATTGCTCGAAGCCCGGCACCTCGTTGCGCAGAAAGCGGAAATATTCGGTGATCTGGCGTCGGCCTTCGAGTTCACCGGCGCTGAGCTGGCTGGCATCGGTGGCATCCATGGCGGTGCCGCCAGCGTTGCGGATCTGCGTGACGTTGGCGCGCCATTCGCTGGGATTCTTTTGCGGGCGGAGAATCGCGCCTTCGCGCGGAAACTGGTAGCGGCCCGGCTCACGCGCCTGGCTTTGTGCCATCAGCGCATTGATGGCCTTGAATTCGCCGACGGCCGCCAGGGCCCGCGGCGCATCCACATGGCCGACGCGGAACATGGTCGAGGGAAACAGCGCGCTGCCATGCCCGTCGCCCAGTTCAAACGGTACTCCGGCGAAATGTGCCAGGTCGGCGTCACCCGAACAGTCGATGAAACGCTGTGCCCGAATCGCCTGCCGGCCGGATTTGGTTTCTACGATCAAAGCGCTGATCTGCCGGCCCTGCATGACGACGGCCGCAGCCCAGGCATGAAACAGCAGTTGCACATCAGCCGCCAGCAGCCACTGGTCGGCCGCGCATTTGTAGGCCGACACATCGTAGGAGCGAACGCGTATGCGGCCCTGCATGCCATCTTGCGGTTGGTTCAGGCCGCCCAGCGCGGCCATGCGGGCCAGCAGCTCATCGACCACGCCATGCACCACCTGCTGCATCGCGCCGTTTTTGCGGCCATACAGGCCGGCAAAGTTGGTGACGCCGCCGGCCGTGCCCATGCCGCCCAGAAAACCGTAACGCTCGACCAGCAGGGTGCGTGCGCCGTGCCTGGCGGCGCTGACGCTGGCGGCCAGGCCGGCCGGGCCGCCGCCCAGCACCACCACGTCAAATTCGCCATAGACGGGCAGGCTGCGTGCGGGTTCGGTGATGAAGGACGAGGCTGGGGGCATGGTTGCGTGACCTGTTTATTCGATTTGGCTCATTCGATTTTGATGCCGCGCGTCTGGATGATGTTGCCCAGGATGGCGGTTTCATCCTTGATGCGGCTCTTCAGGCCATCGGGCGAAGTGCCCACGGCCTGCCAGCCCTGGTTGAACAGTTTTTGCCGGGTCTCCGCCTCGCGGATGATGCGGGGCACTTCTTGCGCCAGGCGCGCCTGGGCCGCCCTGGACAGACTGGCCGGGCCGATCAGCGCCGTCCACACTTCCAGGTTGAAATTCTGCAAACCGGCCTCGGCCAGGGGCGGCACCTCAGGCACCAGCGCACTGCGTCCGCCCGCCAGGCCAATCGCCCTGAGCTTGCCGGCACGCACCTGCGGCATGGCCACACCCGGCGGAATCAGCGCCATCTGGATCTGGCCGCCCAGCATGGCGGTGACGACTTGCGGATTGCCTGGAAACGGGATGTGCACGGGCACAACGCCGCCGGCCCGGCTCTTGAGCAACTCCATGCCCAGGTGGGCCACCGAGCCATTGCCCACCGAGCCATAGTTCCACTGGCCACCGCCTTGGCGGGCGGCCGCAAAAAATTCGGCGCCGCCCGGCTGGTTGACGGGCGCCACCAGCACCAGCGGTGCGGTGGTCAGCAGCGAGATGGGGGCAAAGTCTTTCGCCGGGTCGTAGGGCAGCTTGGCGTACAGCAGCTTGGCCGAGGTCAGGTTGCCGTTGATCACGACGCCCAGCGTGTGGTCGTCACTGGCCTTGGCGACCTGGTCGGCGGCGATGTTGCCGGAGGCGCCGGGCTTGTTTTCAATGATGACGGGCTGGCCCAGCGCCCTGGACAGCGGCTCGGCCAGGGTGCGTGCCGCCATGTCGGGCGTGGAGCCACCGGGAAAGCCCACCAGGATGCGCACGGGCCGGGTCGGCCAGGGCGCTGTTGCCTCTGGTTTTTTCAAGCTGTCTTGGCCTGCAGCCCACACAGGAAGGGCGAAAGCAGCTATCAAAAGTGTAGCGAGTGAGAAAACTCGACATGTTTTCACGGGTAACTCCAAACGGTTTGAAACCGTCATTGGAACAGTTTTGAGGGCTCGATCCCGTCGTACATCCACTTCAGCCCGGCAAAGCCCGCGCTCTCGGTGCCGCTCTGGAACAGCTGGTTGCGCAGCTCGCGCTGAACGCCCGCTGCATGGTAAATATCGCCATACAAGCGGGCCGTGAGCTGGACCCGGCCGGTGCGCAGGTAGCGGGCCTGCTGGTACTTCTGGAAAGCCTGCGGCACATCGCCGCGGGTAAAGCGTAGCGCCTCGCGCAGCACCACCGCGTCTTCGATCGCTTGGCCGGCGCCTTGGGCGAGGTACTGCAGCATCGGGTGGGCCGCATCGCCGAGCAGGGTCACGCGCTGGTCGGTCCAGTTTTTCACCGGCTCCCGGTCGCACA
Source organism: Polaromonas sp. (assembly GCA_036506595.1). GTDB lineage: Bacteria > Pseudomonadota > Gammaproteobacteria > Burkholderiales > Burkholderiaceae_C > Polaromonas. The sequence goes on from DASXRN010000268.1 coordinate 2,497, forward strand.
GCACCCACATTTTCCAGGTTTCGATCTTGCCGAGCAGCGCCAAAACCTGCGGGCAGGCGTTGGCAAAGCGGTCGTTCAGCTCGGCCGTGTCGCCAAAGGTGTTCCAGCCTTCGTCGTATTTGTTGCTGTGGAAGACCGCCACCAGGTTGAACAGCTCGCCGCGGCGCAGGGGGTAATGCACCAAATGGGTTTTTTCACCGCCCCACAGCAGCACGTCGTCACTCCACAGATGCGCGGGAACGTCTTCGCGCCTGAGCACCGCGCGGTAGGCGATGTGGCCCGACACGCGCGGCTTGCCGTCGCCCACCACCACTTCGCGAAACTTGCGCCACAGGCCGTCGGCGCCAATCAGGGCGGCCGCCTGCAGGCTTTCACCGCCCGGCAGATGGACGGTCACGCTGTGGACCGACTGCTCAAACGACTCGACCTTGGCGCTGGTGCGCAAGGTGACGTTGGGCTGGGCTGCGCAGGCGCTTAAAAAAATCTGGTGCAGATCGGCGCGGTAAATCACGCCATAGGGAAAGCCGTAAGTCGCCCGGGCCATGTCCCCCAGGGTGACGCGAATGACTTTCTCGCCGGTGCGCACATCGTTCATGGCCAGGCCGGGCGGGAAAAATGCCACGCGGTTGACGGCTTCGGTCAGGCCCAGGTAGTCAAACATCCGAAAGATGTTGGGCCCCAGCTGGATACCGGCGCCGATTTCACCAAAGCTGGCCGCCTGTTCCAGCACGGTGACGGCATGGCCATCTTGCGCCAGCACCAAAGCCGCCGCCAGGCCGCCAATGCCGCCACCGGCAACAATGAGGGGAAGTGTCTGTGCCATATCTTGGAGCGTCAGGTCAGGAAGATGGGTTAATGATAAGTATGCTTATTATTTGTTGCCTCGGTACATACCCTGAACCT
>DASXRN010000269.1:0-7829 GCA_036506595.1 Polaromonas sp.
TTCAACATGCGCTGGATTGCCTCCATGGTGGCCGACGTGCACCGCATCCTGTGCCGCGGCGGCATCTTCATGTACCCCTGGGACAAACGCGAGCCCGAAAAGGCCGGAAAGCTGCGCCTGATGTACGAAGCCAACCCCATGAGCTGGCTCATAGAGCAAGCCGGCGGCGCCGCCACCAACGGCAAACAGCGCATCCTGGACATCCAGCCCGGCAAGCTGCACGAACGCGTTAGCGTGATACTTGGCTCCCAAAATGAGGTCGAGCGGGTGACCGCCTACCACTCCAAGCTATAATCAAAAACTGTATTTCATAAAAAGCCGGTGTAGCTCAGTCGGTAGAGCAGCTCATTCGTAATGAGAAGGTCGGGTGTTCGATTCATCTCTCCGGCACCAGTGTTTATGCGGCCCCCAGCGATGGGGGCCGTTTTCACTTGTAGCGTGGGGTTACGCCGGGGTTACATCTCACTCGGAACCACGCCCCGCCATCCCCCATCACGATCCCGCTCCCTGTTCAATGCGCTTCACCGCCAGGATAGCGCCGGACCTGCACAAGCACATCGCAGCAGTGGGGCTCTCTCTTGGCAGTAGTCTTTTCCCTCATGAATGGGCGTAGCACCCTTGTGCTTGTGCCGGACTACGTCTCTTGCCGACTCAGCTTGCGTAACAGGAGGTGCGGCTCCCGCCGCTTGCTCAAGCCCAAATAATTTCATTTTCCGTTGTACTGGCCTCTACGCCTGAACAGGGGGTGGGGGGAGGGAAAATCCATGCGCTTGGGCAAGGACATAATCCAGTGTCATCTGATTTTTCGCTTGGCAAACTTGGCATGATGTCTGTAGGGTGGTTACGATAGGCGCCAAAGGTACGCAGTATGAAATTACTGGCAATGGCCGTCGGTCTCCTCATCGCTGCGATGGGCATCGTGGGCATAGTTGCCCCATCCGTGCCCCTGCAGATCGCACATTCGCTGCTTACGCCGGGTGGTCTTTACGTCGTTGCCGCCGTACGCGTTTGCTTCGGGCTGTTGCTCCTGTGGGTCGCGCCTGGTTCGCGTACTCCCGTCGCGCTTCGCGTTCTCGGAGCGCTCATTGTTGTCGCAGGCCTGTTCACGCCGCTCTTCGGCGTTGAACGTTCGCGCGCCGCCCTTGATTGGTGGTCGGGCCAAGGGCCTGCGTTCATGCGCGTGAGCCTGAGCCTCGCCGTCGTTTTTGGACTGTTCGTTGTCTATGCCGTCGCTCCTCGCCGTCGAGCCTGACCCTTTGCTCTGACGGCAGCGCCGCCTATCATGGCCGCATGTGCTCCAACTACCGGCCCGTGACCCGATCAGATCGCATGCTCACCTTTTTCGGGGTCGAGCGCGAGCGCGACGAGCTTCCGGCCGACGTCTGGCCCCTCGGCCTTGCCCCATTCATCCGGCGCGCCGAGGATGGCTCGGGCAACAAGGTGGTCGACGACGGGCTGTATGGCCTCTTGCCGCACTTCGCGGCTGAGTTGGCGTATGGCCGCCGCACGTACAACGCCCGGTCCGAGACCGTGGCCAAGTTGGCCAGCTTCCGCGAGTCCTGGTCCACGGGCTGGCGCTGCATCATCCCCGCCGAATCGATCTACGGGCCCTGTTGGGAGTCGGGTAAGGCCGTGCGATGGGTGATCCACCAGGCCGGCGCCGTTCCCATGGGCATCGCCGGCATCTACCGCAAGTGGAGCCACCCTGACAGGCGCGAGGTGTTCACGTTTGCGATGATCTTAAGGGTGCTGGACGTTACTTAGCCATTGCGTCTGAGAGATTCTCCGGATTCCCGATTTGCCTCTTTGAGGCGAGTAGCGGGAGGGGGGCCGAGGGAGGGACTATGCGTGTGGATACCGGCGCGCCTTTCGAGGCCAAAGACCGGCTCAAAACCCGGGGCTATCGCTGGGACGGACAAGGAAAGGTCTGGCACACGCGACTGAGCGGTGAGGCGGCCTTGCGGGCGGAGTGTGTATGGCTCAAGGAAGCGGTGTACGGCGGGCGCGCTGCGCGGCTTCAGTGGGAGCGCCACGATGCGCAAAGCCGCTATTCGACCCGCTCGGAGACTGCTGGCTGGGCCGAATTACAGGATCAAAGCCAGGCCCTGATCTGAACCGGGAACGTTAAGGAGCGCGGGGTATCGAATGTTCCAGATCCATCGTTTCCAGGAGTGCGCCATGAAGGTCTTTAAAACTGTTTCAAGCCTGGCTGCCGTGTTGCTCATGGCCGGCTGTGCCTTCAATGCGGTGCGGCCAGGTATGTCTCGCGAGGAGGTCATTGCCTATCGCGGGGCGCCTACACGGACGGTGCCCTTGAGTTCGGGGACGCGGCTCCAGTACTCAGGCCAGCCTGCGGGGCAATGGGCGGTGATGGTGGATCTGGATGCGGCGGGCAAGGTCGTCTCGGTCCGGCAAGTCCTGGACCCCCGTGAATTTTCTAGAGTCGAGCCCGGCAAGTGGACGCGTGAGGACATGGAGCGCGAGTTTGGCCGGTCGGCAAGCATCGACCGGGTGGCCACGTGGCCGGGTGACATCATGACCTACCGCTGGCTCGAAAACTACAACCAGGGCATGCTCTTTTGGGCCTATCTGGATGGCCACAACGTCGTTCAGCGGACCGGGCAGGGCATGGAGATTCCTGCCCTGAAGGACAGGGACAGGTAGCCTCTTTGGCGCAGCGTTAGGCTTGCCTGTTGCCCTATCCCCTTGATACCGTTCGGCCAATTTCCGGCCAGCGATGGTGCAAATACACCCAGGCCACCAGTCCAATGCACATCATGCCCAGCGACGCGGCCGCCAGTGTCGGGGTGGAGTACATCACCAGCGGCGCAATAAGGCCGGCGACGATCCCGTTGGCGGTCGAGCCGATAAAGGCTTGCAGGGAAGATGCCGCGCCGCGCCGGGCATCAACATGCGGGGTCGCTACCCGTTTCCTGTGCCGCAAGCGGTAGCTCGTGGCGAGTTGCGCCCTCGGCGGAGCTCGACAGAACTTTAGTCAGCTTGCTATGCCATGGATCCCGCAAGCCGGTCACACCGGAGGCGGCGATGTCCACGAAATGCTGCAACAACTGCTTCTCGCACGGATGAGGGACCCTCGCAAACCCCGCACTTCGGAGTTTTCACACACTCTCGACTGACTGCCGTCATAGGGTTATCCAAGCTGCTCGCTCCATACCCGACGTTGACATCGGCAGGTTGGGTGTCGGCAATGTGGCGCCGATCTCGAAGATTGCTGCACCCGCACCCGGCCACGACCGGTCTGTCGATCTCGGGCGAGCAATGACCGCATTGGACCCGGGTCCGGACCTTGGTAGCCGTAGTCGCCGTTGACGGGACGAGCCTCGAAGGCGAGAACGCTGATAGCGAACCCTGGGCACCGAGGCTTCAGCGCCAACGTGCCATCACCGCTGAGCTGCTTCGGGAGGAACGCGACGCAGACGTGCACCTTCGCTCAGTCGCACCTTGCTCGCCGTCCAGATTTGAGCGGCCGCGTGTAGGCCCCTTCTTGACGGCAGCTTCCTGGCGTTCGGCTCCCTTTGCGCCTTCGGCGCCTGACAGGAGCCGGTCACCAGCCAATGAACACTCGATGCTAGAGCTCTGTCGGCGGTGATATCACCCGCATCGCGTCATCGCCGCAGCGATTGGAGGTGGACACGGTGCACGGCCTGCAGGAGAGGAACTTCGACGTGTTCGACGGGTTGCCCCCGGTTGGGGTGGCCACGCGCATGTGCGGTCATTCAGCCCTCGCCTTCAGCCATTCTTCGCTGCCTCGCCGTGGAGCCATGACAAGAACGCCTCGACCGGCGCGCGCTTCGCATGGCGCGCTGGGTACACGACAAAGTGAGCCTTGGTGCGCACGTCCTTGTCCAGGCTCAGGATCGGCTTGAGCTTTCCCTCGGCCATGTGCCGGCCGGCAATCGTATAGCTCTCCAGGGCGACGCCCAAGCCCTGGGCGGCGGCGTCGAGCGACATCATCGCGCGGTCGAAGCGCAGGGTGAAGCGTTCGGGCGCGCGCTTATTGGTGTGGGCCTTGAACCAGTCGGACCACTGCACCATGCTGACGTTGCTCTGGATCAGCGGAACGTCCAGTAGTTGCTCCGGGCGCTTCAGGCGGTGCTCGCGAATGAAGGCCGGGCTCGCCAGCGGCACGATGCGCTCTTCGAACAGCGGTTCGATCACGAGGTCGGGCCACTGCGGCACGCCATAGCGAATGTCGACGTCCGCCTGCCCAAGCCCGAAGTCGCTGTGGGTGTGCGCGGCCGACAGGTTGAGCGAGATGTCGGGGTAGGCCTGCGCAAATGTGGACAGCCGCGGGAGCAGCCACAGGCTCGCGAAGCTCGGCGTGGAGTGGACATAAAGGCTGTTGCGCACGCCTTGGCGCAGGTCGTCGCTCGCCGCGCCGATGGCCTGCAGCGCGCCACCGACACGCGAGAGGTACTGCTCGCCCGCGGCGCTCAGGCGCACGCCATGCGCGCTGCGTTCGAACAGGCGCACGCCCAGCTGCGATTCGAGCCGCGCGACCTGATGGCTGATCGCGGAAGCGGTGAGATGCAGCTCGGCGGCAGCGAGCGCAAAGCTGCGGCGGCGGGCCACGGCCTCGAAGGCCTGGAGGTTCACGAAGGGCGGAATGGAGGCCATGGGGGGAACCCTCACGTCAGATGAATTTCCGTCATTTTAGGCTGATGAGACTTCGCTTGTCGTCAAGTTCACCGGCGCATAACATCCGCTCCCAGGAACTCAGGAGACAAGGCGACACGCAAGTGCGCCAGCCATCGAGGCCACGCCGAGGGCATCGGCATCTCCGACGTTCGCCCCATCGATCCACCAGCTCAAGGAGACAACCGAGATGCCGAACCCTGTCACCCATGCAGCCCGAGGCCGGGCGATGCTGCAAGCCAGCGTCGGGGGCCTGAAGTGAGCACCGCGCTGCTAGAAGCACACCCCGTGCAACCGGACGATTCGCTGTTGCCGCGCGCCGAGTCGTGGCTCGGCCACGCCATCGAGATTCCCGCTGCCGCATTGGTCGTCGGCGAAGTGGTCGTGCTGCTGGCGGGCGTGATCATGCGCTTCATCTTCAACAGCCCGATTCCCTGGGCTGACGAACTCGCGTCGATCCTGTTCCTCTGGCTCGCCAACCTGGGCGCAGCCGTGGCGCTGCGCCGCGGCTCGCACATGCGCACCACGGCGCTGGTGTCGCGTTGGGGCCCTCGGGCCAGGGCCTGGGCGGAGACCCTGGCGATCGCGGTGCCTTGCCTGATGCTCGTGATCCTGATCGGTCCGATGACCGAGTACGCCGCCGACGAATGGATCGTGCAGACGCCGGCCCTGTCGTGGCCGAACACGATCCGTGCAGCGGCAGTGCCTGCCGGCGCTGCACTGATGATTGCGCTCGGCCTGCTGCGCCTGGCCCGCGTCGGCATCGCAGATCTCGTCGGCGTGACCATCGCGCTCGCGGCACTGGCCATCGCGCTCTATGTCGGCTCGGGCTGGTTGCAGTCGGTCGGCAACTGGAACCTCGTCATCTTCTTTGCGTTGCTGTTGGGCACCGGCGTACTGCTCGGCGTGCCGATCGCGTTCTGCTTCGGCATGGCGACAGTTGCCTTCTTGCTCTGCGTCACGTCCACACCACTCGCGGTGGTCAGCGGTCGCATCGACGAAGGCATGAGTTCGCTGATCCTGCTGGCGGTCCCCTTGTTCATCCTGCTGGGGCACCTGGTCGAGATGACCGGCATGGCCAAGGCGATGGTGGACTTCCTGGCTTCGCTGCTGGGCCATGTGCGGGGCGGCCTGAACTACGTGCTGCTCGGGGCGATGCTGTTGGTGTCCGGAATCTCCGGCGCCAAGACGGCCGACATGGCCGCCGTGGCGCCCGTGCTGCTGCCGGAGATGAAGAAGCGCGGCAACGACGAAGGCGAGCTGATTTCGCTGCTGGCCGCATCCGGTGCGATGGCCGAGACCGTTCCGCCTTCGCTGGTGTTGATCACCATCGGCTCGGTCGCGGGCATCTCGATCGGGGCGCTGTTCACCGGCGGCCTGCTGCCGGGCGTGGTGCTGGCGGTGATGCTGGCATTGCTGGCCCGCTATCGAAGCGCAGAGGTTGCGGACGGCCTGAAGCGCGCGCCCTTCAGCGTCGTCGGCCGCACGCTGCTGATCTCGTTCCCGGCGCTGTTGCTTCCGGTGCTGATTCGCACGGCCGTGGTCGAAGGCGTGGCGACGGCCACCGAGGTGTCGACCATCGGCATTGCCTACGCGGTCGTCGCGGGCCTGTTCATCTACCGCCGCTTCGACTGGCGCCGTCTCTATCCGATGCTGGTCGATACGGCGGCCTTGTCCGGCGCGATCCTCTTCATCATCGGCACGGCCACCGGCATGTCGTGGGCGCTGACGCAGTCGGGCTTCTCGCACAGCCTGGCAGAGCTGATGACCAGCGTGCCGGGCGGCAAGTACGGCTTCCTGCTGGTGTCGATCGCGGCCTTCATCGTGCTTGGCAGCGTGCTCGAAGGCATCCCGGCGATGGTCCTCTTCGCACCGCTCCTGTTCCCGGTCGCCAAGGCCATCGGCGTGCATGAAGTGCACTACGCGATGGTGATCATCCTGGCCATGGGCATCGGCCTGTTCGCCCCGCCCTTCGGCCTGGGCTATTACGCCGCCTGCACGATCGGCCGCGCAAACCCCGACGTCGCCATGCGCCGCATCTGGCCGTATCTCGGCGCGCTGCTGGTGGGCTTGCTCGTCGTGGCCTTCGTGCCCTGGTTCTCCATCGGGCTGCTCTGAGCCCGCTCCCCTCAACGACTTTCAACACAAGGACTCACATGTCTGATCTGACGACGAATCTTCGCGAGAGGGCCTACCGCATCCGCCGCTTTGCCCTGCGCATGGGCGAGGTGCAGGGTCAAGGCTACATCGGCCAGGCGCTTGGCTGGGCGGACGTGCTTGCCGTGGCCTACGGCCATGCGCTCAACTACCGTGCCGCCGAGCCCGAGTGGGAGGGCCGCGACCGCTTCCTGCTCTCGCACGGCCACTACGCCATCGCCTTCTACGCGGCGCTGATCGAGGGCGGGATCATTCAAGAGAGTGAACTCGAGACCTACGGCAGCGACGACAGTCGCCTGCCGATGTCGGGCATGGCCACCTACACGCCGGGCATGGAGATGTCGGGCGGCTCGCTCGGCCAGGGCCTGCCGATCGCCGTGGGCATGGCGCTCGGCCTGCGCCACAAGAAGAACCCGGCCTTCGTCTATGTCTCGATGTCCGACGGCGAGCTCGACGAGGGCTCGGTGTGGGAGGGGGCCATGGGCGCTGCGCACCATCGGCTGTCCAACCTGATCTGCCTGGTCGACATCAACAACCAGCAGGCCGATGGCCCCTCCAGCCAGGTGCTCGGCTTCGAGCCGCTGGCCGACAAGTGGGCGGCCTTCGGATGGGACGTGCAACGCGTGGACGGCAACGACCTACCGGCCGTGCTGAAGGCTTTCGGCAACGCGCGCGACCTGGCCGAAGCGAAGCCGCGCGTGATTTTGTTCGACACCTTGATGGGCAAGGGCGTGCCCTTTCTCGAACAACGCGAGAAGAACCACTTCATTCGCGTCGACCCGCCCGAATGGCAGCAAGCGCTGCAGATCCTGGACGACAGCTGGTCGGCCACCAAGCAAACCGAAGGAGCACTCGCATGAACACCGTTGTCTCGGAAACAAAGAAGCCGCGCCTGACCACCTCGGCGATGATCGCCTCGATCGCGTCCGAAGGGCAGCGCGTCAAGGCCGCGCCCTTCGGCAAGGCACTGGTCGAGTTGGGCGCGCAGCGTCCGGAAGTCGTCGGCATGACGGCCG
>DASXRN010000270.1:0-4938 GCA_036506595.1 Polaromonas sp.
CCGACGATGCCGATGACAAAAATCGCGATGATGATGTTCTTGACGTTGAGGTTGTTCCACTCGTCCCAGACCCAGAAACCGATGCCGACACCGCCGGTGAGCATTTCGGCGGCCACGATCACCAGCCAGGCGGTGCCGACGGCCAGGCGCACGCCGGTCAGCATGTAGGGCAGCACGGCCGGGAAGAGGATTTTGGTGACGATCTTCCATTCAGACAGGTTGAGCACGCGCGCCACATTCATGTAGTCCTGCGGCACGCGCTGCACGCCCACCGCGGTGTTGATGATCATGGGCCAGATCGAGCAGATGAAGATGGTCCAGATGGCGGCCGGATTGGCCCCCTTGAACACCAGCAGGCCAATCGGCAGCCAGGCCAGCGGCGACACAGGGCGCAGCAGGCTGATCAGCGGGTTGAACATGCGGCTCAAGAACGTGAAGCGGCCAATCATGAAACCGACCGGAATGCCGACGACAGCGGCCATGCCGAAGCCCATGGCCACGCGCTTGAGCGATGACAGCACGTTCCAGCCCACGCCCTGGTCATTCGGCCCCTTGTTGTAAAACGGGTCGCTGAAAACTTGCACCGCTTGCGCGAAGGTGTCTTTGGGCGACGGAATGCTGGCACCGGTGCCCATGGAGACCAGCTCCCAGACCAGCACCAGCAGGCCCAGGCCCAGCAGCGGCGGCAGGATGTTGAGCCAGAGCCATGAGGCATCTCGCTGCGGCTTTGCCACTGCCGCCGGCATTGCGGCGGCTGTTTTCAAGTCTTTTTGACCTGCAGCCCCCGCGGGCTGGGCGTAAGCAGCTACTGAATTCGTAGCGCTTCGGGGGGCTGGCGCGGCGGCGTCCAGAGCGGTGTGAAATACGGCGCTGACCATGGCGGTTCCTCGTTTGTCTCGTGAAGGGGTGAAAGGCGGTGGGGTCGTGGTTCAGGCGTCTTAAACCTGAACCTTGAAACCATCGGCGTACTTTTTCGGGTCCTTGCCGTCCCAGACCGTGCCGTCGATCAACTTGCTGGTGCGCATCACTTCTTTGGGCACGTTGACCTTGGCCGCGGCGGCCGCCTGCTTGTAAATGTCGATCTGGTTGATCTGTTTGGCCACAGCCAGGTAGTCGGGGTGGTCCTTGATCAGGCCCCAGCGCTTGTGCTGCGTCAAAAACCACATGCCGTCAGACAGGTAGGGGAAGTTCACCGCGCCGTCGTTGTAGAACTTCATGTAGTTGGGGTCGTCCCAGGTCTTGCCCATGCCGTTCTGGTAGCGGCCCAGAATGCGCTGGTTGATCGCGTCCACACTGGTGTTGACATAGGCCTTGTCGGCCACGGTCTCAGCCATCTTGTTTTTGTTGGTCAGGCTGGCGTCAATCCATTTGCCAGCCTCCAAAATGGCGGCCGTCACGGCACGCGTGGTGTTGGGGTACTTTTTGGTGAACTCGGCGGTGGTGCCCAGCACTTTTTCGGGATGGTCTTTCCAGATGTCCTGCGTCGTCACGGCAGTCACGCCGATGCCGTCCATGATGGCGCGGTGGCCCCAGGGTTCGCCCACGCAAAAACCATCCATATTGCCCACGCGCATGTTGGCCACCATTTGCGGCGGCGGCACGGTGATGACCTTGGCGTCTTTCATCGGGTTGATGCCGTTGGCCGCCAGCCAGTAATACAGCCACATGGCATGGGTGCCGGTGGGGAAGGTCTGGGCGAAGGTGTATTCGCGCTTGTCAGAGGCCATCAGCTTGGCGAGCCCCGCGCCGTCCACCGCGCCTTTGTCGGCGATTTTTTTGGACAGCGTGATGGCTTGGCCATTGTTGTTGAGGTTCATCAGCACGGCCATGTCCTTTTTAGGGCCGGCCGTTCCCATGTGCACGCCGTAGACCAGGCCGTACAACACATGGGCAAAGTCGAGTTCACCGTTGACCAGCTTGTCGCGCACGCCGGCCCAGCTGGCTTCCTTGGTCGGGATGATCTTGACGCCGTACTTCTGGTCAATGCCCAGCACCGAGGCCATCACCACCGAGGCGCAATCGGTCAGCGGAATGAAGCCAATCTTGACTTCTTTTTTCTCGGGTGCGTCGGAGCCCTGGGCATACACGGCGGCGCGCAGCGCAGGGTTGATGCCTACGGCACCTACGGCGGCGGCTTGCAGCACCGTGCGGCGTGTCAGTGAGGATTTCAGCAGTTCAGTCATGTCCAGCTACTCCAGAAAATAAAAAAACGAAAACAAAAACAAAAACAAAAAAGGCGCTCGACCCGGGCAGCCACCGGTGAGGGTGAGTGCAGGGTGCGAACGCCTTTGTTCATGGGGGCAAAACTCGCTTCGCCGTTGAAGCTGTTTGCCACAGGCCATCAGTGGCCAGTTATCTACTTAAAGCAAAAGTTGTGCCAGCGCCGGTGTGGCGGCCTGGTTTTCCGGTTTTCTTAAGTGAAAAGTGGCCATAGCCCTTATTTTATGGGCGCAGCAAGCTATTCTTTTGATAGCGTTGCAGAAAGCTGGCGTGGCAGGAGCTGGATTAAGCGGTATTTGCACCGTCTTTGTGCGTCGCACCATTTCGGGATGGGCCTTGGGCGTTTTTGCTAGCCCAGCAGGTCGGCCACGTCCAGCATGCGCTGGGCGACTTCGCTGAGGCGCAGGCCTTTGTCCATGGCGGCTTTGCGCAGCTTTTCATAGGCGAGCTGCTCGGACAGGCCTTGGCGCTGCATCAGCAGGCCCTTGGCTCGGTCGATTATTTTGCGGTCGTGCAGCTCGGTTTTGGCGTTCGCCAGTTCCCGCCGCAGGCCTTGCTCGTGTTCAAAGCGCGCCATCGCCACATCCAGAATCGGCCGTATGCGGTCGGGCGACAGACCGGCGACCACGTAGGCCGTTACCCCGGCAGCGACGGCGTCTTTCACGTGGGTGGTGTCGTTGTCATTGGTGAACAGCACGATGGGACGCCGTGCGTCGCGCGTGGCCATCACCACATGCTCCAGCGAGTCGCGGGCTTCGCTTTCGGCATCGATAATGATCATGTCCGGTTGCAGCTGGGCCAGCCGCTCGTCCAGAAAGGTGTCTGCCGGCAATACGGCGACGATGTTGTAACCGTTTTCCAGCAAGCCAATGCGCAGCTGGCGTGACCGCTCGGCCAGCTCACGGGCGTGCGCGTTGGCCTCCACGGATTCCACCAGATCCGGGGCGATCACGACGAGGCGCAGCGACTGTGAGGGGGTCATGCGTCAATTCATGCAAGATTCGAGCCAAGATATGTGGCCCCCACGTTCGCTCACTGAGTGTAGCTCTCTGCCCCCCGAGGGGGCGATTTCTCCTTGGGGCCGTCGCTTGCTCGGAGCGGCCCTTCGCTGCGCGGGCCGATGGCCAAACCTTACACTCGGGGAATGCTTGTACTGGGATTTGAATCGAGTTGTGACGAAACGGGTGTGGCGCTGGTGGACGCTTCGGGCGAGGGCGTGCCACGGCTGCTGTCGCACGCCTTGTACAGCCAGATCGACATGCACCAGGCCTTCGGTGGGGTGGTGCCTGAGCTGGCCAGCCGCGACCATATCCGGCGTGTCCTGCCCTTGACACAAGAGGTCATGCAAGCCGCGCAGCGCACTTTGGCGCAGGTCGATGTGGTGGCCTACACGCGCGGGCCGGGCTTGGCGGGTGCGCTGCTGGTGGGCGCGGGCGTGGCCTGCTCGATGGCGGCGGCGCTGGGCAAGCCGGTGATGGGCATGCACCACCTGGAGGGGCATCTGCTGTCGCCTTTTTTGAGCGCCGACCCGCCCGAGTTTCCGTTCGTGGCCCTGCTGGTTTCGGGCGGGCACACCCAGTTGATGCGGGTGGACCGCGTGGGCAGTTACGAGCTGCTGGGCGAAACCATTGATGACGCGGCCGGCGAGGCCTTTGACAAGTCCGCCAAGCTCATGGGCTTGCCCTATCCCGGCGGGCCGCATTTGTCCAAACTGGCGCTGCAGGGCGATGGCGCCGCCTTCAAGCTGCCTCGGCCCTTGCTGCACAGCGGCAACCTGGATTTTTCGTTCGCCGGCCTGAAAACCGCCGTGCTGACACAGGCCAAAAAACTCGGCCCCGAGCTGGAAAGCCGCAAGGCCGATCTGGCGGCCTCTACCCAGGCGGCCATCGTGGAGGTGCTGGTCAAAAAATCCATGTCCGCCATGATGCAAACCGGGCTCAAGCGCCTGGTGGTGGCCGGTGGCGTGGGCGCCAATGCCTCGCTGCGCAGCCAGCTCAATGCGGCGTGCCGGCAGCGTGGCATCCGGGTGCATTACCCCGAGTTGCATTTATGCACCGACAACGGCGCCATGATTGCGCTGGCGGCAGGCATGCGGCTGCAGGCAGGCCTGGAGGCGCTGCAGCGCGGCTACACCTTTGACGTGAAGCCGCGCTGGAGCCTGGCAGAGATAACGTTGTAAACCCCCGTACCGCTGCGAAGGGCGCAATCTTTTTCGACGGGCCGCCCCTAGGAAAAGACGGCCCCCTCGGGGGGGGGCAGGGAGTTACACGAAGTGAACGACCGTGGGGGGGTCGTTCTCGACGGGCCGCCCCTGGGAAAAGACGGCCCCCTCGAGGAGCAGGAAGTTACACGAAGTGAACGACCGTGGGAGCTTAAGTTACTGAATGCTGAGCTGGGTCACGTTGCTCACAGGCACTTTCTTGGCCAACGTGAGCGTCAGCACGCCGTTTTCCAGCTTGGCAGCGCTGGCCGCTGCGTCGATGTCCTGCGGCAGCTCGTAAGCCGCCTTGAACTGGCGCTGGGCGTCGGCCTTGCTGGCTATGCGGATCACATTGCCTTCGATGCCTATGCTCAGCTCCTCCCTGGCCAGGCCAGGCACATCCAGTGTCAGCGTCCAGGCCTTGTCATCCTGCGTCAGCTGAACATCGGTTTTAGCACTGTAATGGACGCTGTTGATCAAGGCTTCATTGACGAAACGCTCGAAACTGCGGTCAAAAG
>DASXRN010000271.1:0-3032 GCA_036506595.1 Polaromonas sp.
CGATACGCTGGGCCGACCGCTGCACGATTTGCGCATCAGCGTGACGGACCGCTGCAACTTCCGCTGCAGCTACTGCATGCCGCGCGAGGTGTTTGACAAGGACTACGCCTTTTTGCCGCAAAGCTCGCTGCTGAGCTTTGAGGAAATCACCCGGCTGGCGCGCATTTTTGTGGCCCACGGTGTTGAAAAAATCCGGTTGACGGGTGGGGAGCCCTTGCTGCGCAAGCATCTTGAGGTGCTGATTGAAATGCTGGCGAAACTGCAAACGCCCCAAGGCAAGCCACTGGACATCACGCTGACCACCAATGCCTCGCTGCTGGCCAAAAAAGCCCAGTCGCTGAAGGATGCCGGGCTGCAGCGCGTAACCGTGAGCCTGGACGGACTCGATGATGCCACTTTCCGCGGCATGAACGATGTGGACTTTCCGGTGGCCGAGGTACTCAAGGGCATCGAGGCGGCGCAGAAAGTGGGCCTGGCCCCCCTCAAGGTCAACATGGTCGTCAAACGCGGCACCAATGATGCCGAGATCATTCCGATGGCCAGGCATTTCCGCAACTCGGGCGTGGTGCTGCGTTTTATTGAATACATGGACGTGGGGGCCACCAACGGCTGGCGCATGGACGAGGTGCTGCCCTCAGCGCAAGTCATTGAGCGCCTCAACGCCGAGTTTCCCCTCACGCCCATCGACCCGAACTACCCCGGTGAAACCGCCGAGCGCTGGCGCTATGCCGATGGTGCGGGTGAAATCGGCGTGATCAGCAGCGTCACGCAGGCCTTTTGCCGCGACTGCAACCGGGCGCGGCTGTCGACCGAAGGCAAGTTATTCCTTTGCCTGTTTGCCAGCCAGGGGCACGACCTGCGCGCCCTGCTGCGCAATGAACAATACACTGACGAGCAAATCGCGGCGGCCGTGGGCCACATCTGGCAGGCACGTACAGACCGTTATTCGGAACTGCGCGCGGCATTGCCAGCAGATGTCGGCTCCACGGAGAGTCTGAAGCGGGTTGAAATGAGCTACATCGGAGGCTGATGATGAGCGTCGATATTCATCCCCCGCTGCACGCCGAAGCCATCACCGGCGTGATCCTGGCCGGCGGCCGGGGTTCCCGCATGGGCGGTATCGACAAAGGCCTGCAATGCTTCAATGGCGTACCGCTGGCGCTGCACACCCTGATGCGGCTCTCCCCCCAGGTGGGCGACATCATGATCACCGCCAACCGCAACCTGGCTGCCTATGAGTCTTTTGGTGTTCCGGTCTGGCCTGACAGCACGAGCATGGGCGAGTTCGCCGGGCCGCTGGCCGGGTTCATGACAGGCCTGGAGCGCTGCGAAACGCCCTACATGCTCACGGTGCCCTGTGACACCCCCTTGTTTCCACACGACCTGGTGGCGCGCCTGATAGAAGCCTTTGCCCGCGAAGACGCCGACTTTGCCGTGGCTGCCGCGCCCGAGGAAGATGAACAGAAAAACGTGGCAGTCAGACCGCAGCCGGTGTTTTGCCTGATGCGCACCAGCATGCTGGAGAGCTTGGTGCGTTTTACCCAGGGCGGTGGCCGCAAAATCGACGCGTGGACGGCGCTGCACAAAACCGTCATCGTGCCGTTTGATGCACCCGGCGACGACGTGCGTGGTTTCTTCAACGCCAACACGCTGGCCGAGCTGCATCTGCTGGAATCCCGCCTGCCGTGAAAAGCCTGGACCAGATTGCCGCCGAGCTGCAGGGCTATGACCCACAGGCCATATCTGCCGATCAGGTACTGGCCTTTTTGTCAAAACTGGTCACGCCGGTTCAGGATGTCATTGAGCTGCCCCTGTTTGAAGCGCTGGGCCGGGTGCTGGCAGAAGACGTGATTTCACCATTTGATGTGCCGCCCCATGACAACTCGGCCATGGACGGCTACGCGTTTGCCGGCCAGCAGCTGGCTGCAGATGCGGCGCTTGACTTGCAGGTGGTGGGCACGGCGCTGGCGGGCAAGGCCTGGCAGGGCCGCGATGGTCGCGATAGCCGCGTTTTGCCCGGCCAGTGCGTGAAGATCATGACCGGCGCCATCATGCCGCAAGGGCTGGACACGGTGGTGCCGCAGGAGTTTGTTGCCGTTCAAGGTGATGTGATCACCATTCCCCCCAAGCTGCTCAAGCCCGGTGACAACCGCCGCCTGCGCGGCGAAGACCTCATGCAAGGCAAAGCGGCGCTCCTGAAAGGTGAGCAGCTCACGCCTGCTCGTCTTGGGCTGGCGGCCTCTTTGGGTCTTAAGACCCTGAAAACCTGGCGCCCGCTGCGAGTGGCCTACTTTTCAACCGGTGATGAAATTCTGTCGCTGGGCGAGGCGCCGCGCGAGGGCGCTGTGTACGACAGCAACCGCTACACCGTCTTTGGCATGCTGACTCGCCTGGGTTGCCAGGTGATCGACATGGGCGTGGTGCGTGATGACCCGGCCTTGCTGGAAGCCGCATTCAGCCAGGCCGCAACGCAGGCCGACGCCATCATCACCTCGGGCGGTGTCAGCGTGGGCGAGGCCGACTTCACCAAAGCCATGATGAAAAAACTCGGCGACGTAGCTTTCTGGCGCATTGCCATGCGGCCCGGCCGCCCGATGGCCGTGGGCCGCATATTAGCAACAAAATCAGCCTCCAGCCCAGTACTAGCGGGTGCAAGTAGCTATGAAAAACATAGCGATTCCAGTCATGCCATTCTGTTTGGTTTGCCTGGAAATCCGGTCGCCGTGATGGTGACTTTTCTGGCGTTTGTGCGCCCCGCCCTGCTGCAGATGATGGGGGCCAGCGCAGCGCCGGCACCGCTGCTCAAGGCGCGCAGCACGGAAGCCATTCGCAAAAAACCGGGGCGCACCGAGTACCAGCGCGCCTGGGTATCGACCGCGCCCGATGGCTCGCTGCAGGTCAAAAGCACAGGCAGCCAGGGCTCGGGCGTGCTGCGCTCCATGGCCGAAGCCAACGGCTTGATGGTGCTGCAGCATGCCCATGGCAACGTAGCCGTGGGCGATGAGGTGGACGTTTTAATGTTTGAGGGAGCG
>DASXRN010000272.1:0-17021 GCA_036506595.1 Polaromonas sp.
CTGTTGCAAGCTCGGTTGCGACTGGTGGCTGTGGCGGTGTTTGCGGCGCGGGGGCTGTAGCGGGGGATTTTTTCTTGAAAAAACTGAACATTGGGTATGCTTGTGGAGTCCCTCTATTCTATGAAACACCCCAGGCGAGTCCTTTTGAAGCTTTCAGTACCCCTTTCAGTCCCCTTGTCGGTCCGCTTTCCCCGGCGCTTTGTTCCCAAATTTTCGGCCTGGCTTTTGCCCACTGTGCTGTGTTGCAGCGCGGCGTATGCGCAGGCCCCCCAAACCGCGGCCGCGCCCGTCGCACAGTTCACCCTGGCCAATGGCCTGACGGTGATTGTCAAACCGGACCACCGCGCGCCCACGGTGGCGCACATGCTGTGGGTGCGCGTGGGCGCGATGGACGAAGTGGACGGCACCTCGGGCGTGGCCCATGCGCTGGAGCACATGATGTTCAAGGGCACGGCCAAGGTCAAGCCCGGTGAATTTTCCAGGCGGGTAGCGGCGCTGGGCGGGCGTGAAAATGCCTTTACCAGCCGCGACAATACCGGCTTCTATCAGCAGATTCCGGCCGGCAAACTCGAAGACGTGATGCGGCTGGAGGCCGACCGCTTTGCCAACAACCAGTGGCCTGACGAGGAGTTCAGGCGTGAGATCGAGGTCGTCAAGGAAGAGCGCCGCATGCGCACCGAAGACTCGCCGCATGCCATGCTGCATGAACAGGCCAGCGCCATGACCTTTTTGGCTTCGCCCTACCGCCGCCCCATTGTGGGCTGGATGAGCGACCTCGATGCCATGACGCCCGCCGATGTGCGTGACTTCTACCGGCGCTGGTATGTGCCGGGTAATGCCGCCGTGGTGGTGGCCGGCGATGTGCAGGTGACCGAGGTCAAAAAACTGGCCGAAAAATACTATGGGCACCTCAAGGCGCGTCCTGTGCCCACGCGCAAACCGCGCAGCGAGCCCGAGCAGACCGGAATGCGCCGGTTTGACTTCAAGGCCCCGGCCAGCCAGGCCTATGTGGGCATGGCCTTCAAGGTGCCCAAGCTGGAGGCGGCTGACCTGATGGACTTGGTCAGCGGTGCCGCCCCCTCGCCGACCGCTGCCGCCAGCCGCGATGCGCTGGCCTTGACGGTGCTGGCCGCCGTGCTGGACGGCTACAGCGGTGCCCGCCTGGAGCGTGCCCTGGTGCAAGGCGAAGGCCGCTTGGCCGACAGCGCCGGAGCCTCCAACGGCCTGATGGGCCGCGGACCGCAGCTGTTCTCGCTGGACGGCGTTCCGGCAGAGGGCAAAACTACAGCACAGGTGGCTGACGCTTTGCGTCAGCAGGTGGCCATCATTGCGCGTGAAGGTGTCAGCGAAGCCGAGCTCAACCGCGTCAAAACGCAGTGGGCCGCCAGCGAAACCTACAAGCTTGACTCGCTGTTCAGCCAGGCGCGCGAGCTGGGCTCCAACTGGACACAGGGCCTGCCACTGGATGCTGGTGCGCGCGTGATTGCCAGGCTGCGCAGCATCAGCAGCGCTGAGGTGCAGGCGGTGGCCACCAAATATTTCGGCGATGACCAGATGACCATGGCCACCTTGCTGCCGCAAGCCCTGGGGACCAGTCCCAAGCCGCGCCAGCCGCGCAACCCGATCACCCCCAGCCGGCACTGAGCCGCGTCATGAACCCGAGATTTCGATGACTGCCATGAAATATGCTCCTGAAAATATAGCTGCCTGCGCCCGTAAATACTGGGCTGCAGGCCTTATTTGCTTGTTTTCTTCTTCGGTGGCGTTGGCCGCCATTCCGGTCCAGCACTGGACCCAGGCCAGCGGCGCCCAAGTCTATCTGGTGGAGAGTCCGGCCATCGCCATGGTGGATGTGCAGATTGATTTTGACGCGGGCAGCCGGCGCGACCCGCCCAGCCAGGCGGGCCTGGCCAGCATGATGGGCAGCATGCTGAACAAAGGCGTGCTGGCCAAAGGCGATGCACCGGCTTTGGACGAAAACGCGCTGAGCGAAGCCTGGGCCGATCTGGGGGCGCAATTTAGCGCGGGTGCCAGCGCCGACCGCATGGGTTTTTCACTGCGCTCGCTGACCGAGCCGGCCTTGCTGGACAAGGCCGTGGCCCTGGCCGCGCGCGAAATGGCCGAACCCGCTTTTCCCGAGGCCGTCTGGCAGCGCGAGCGCCAGCGCGCGCAGGCGTCCCTCAAAGAGTCCTACACCCGCCCCGGCAATGTCGCTGGCCGGGCCTATGCCCAGGCGGTCTACGGCACACATCCCTATGGCTATCAGGTCACCGAGGCCAGCCTGGAACGGATCAGCGTGGCCGACATGCGGGCACTGCATGCGGCCGGCGTGGTGGCCTGCCGCGCGCGCATCAGCATGGTGGGCGCGGTCACGCGCGCGCAGGCCGATGCCATGGCCGCGCAGCTGCTGTCGCGCCTGCCGCAAGTGCCCTGCGCCGGCTTGCCGCCGCTGCCCGTGGTGGCCGAAGTCGCGCCGCTGGCCGAGGCCCAGGAAAAACGCATTGCCTTCGATTCCGCGCAAGCCCAGGTGCTGATTGGCCAGCCCGGCTACAAACGTGCCGACCCCGACTATTTTGCGCTGACGGTGGGCAACTACATCCTGGGGGGCGGCGGCTTTGTGTCGCGACTGTCCAGTGAGGTGCGCGAAAAACGCGGCCTGACCTACGGCGTTTCCAGCTATTTTTCGCCCGGCCTGCATGCCGGCAGTTTCACCGTGGGCCTGCAAACCCGGCCCGACCAGGCCGCGCAAGCGGTGGAGATCGTGCGCCAGGTACTCAAGGACTTTGTCGCCAACGGCCCCACGGAGGCTGAACTGAAAGCCGCCAAGGACAATTTGATAGGCGGTTTTGCGCTGCGCATCGACAGCAACCGCAAGCTGCTGGACAACATTGCGGGCATCGCCTGGAACCAGCTGCCGCTGGATTACCTGGACAGCTGGACGCAGCAGGTTGGCAAGGTCACGGTGGCCGACATCAAGTCGGCCTTCGCGCGCAAGCTGCAGCCCGAAAAAATGGTCACCGTGATTCTGGGGGCCACGCCATGAAATACACCGCCCTGGTGAATGAAAAAAAGACGGATAAAAAGACTGAAAAAATACCCGAAAAAAAGCCCGCCAAATCGGGCAAGGTGGTGGCGCGCAAGGCCAAACCGCCCGGCGAAATACGCATCATTGGCGGGCAGTACAAGCGCACCAAACTGCCGGTGCCCAACATGCCCGGCCTGCGCCCCACGCCCGACCGCGTGCGCGAAACCCTGTTCAACTGGCTGGGCCAGGATTTGACGGGCTGGCGCTGCGCCGACGTGTTTGCCGGCACCGGCGCGCTGGGCTTCGAGGCCGCCTCGCGCGGCGCAGCCGAGGTCCTGCTGTGCGAGCAGGATCCGGCACTGGTGCTGCAGCTCAAAAGCCTGCAGGCACGGCTTGAGGCCAGCATGGTCAGGATTGAGCGTGGTGATGGCCTGGGTCTGCTCAAGCGCCAGGCGCCGGGCAGCCTGCAGCTGGTTTTTCTGGACCCGCCGTTTGAGTCCAGCCTGTTTGAAGCCGCGCTCAAGGCCGCCGCCCAGGCGGTAGGCGAAGCCGGGCTGATCTACCTGGAAGCGCCCCGGACCTGGCTGGACGAGGAGTTGCAGCCGCTGGGCCTGCAAGTGCAGCGCAGCGGCAAGGCGGGCGCGGTGCACTTTCATTTGCTGGTCAAAATCGGTGCCGCGCTGGCCTGATATCAAACCTGCAGCCCTGCCAACGGCAGGGTAATGGGGTCCGAAAATGCGTCGGGGCATAATTCCAGCATGTCCACGCCCCTCCGTATCGCCGTTTATTCAGGTACTTTTGACCCCTTCACGCTGGGCCATGACGACGTGGTGCGCCGCGCCGCCGGGTTGTTCGACCATATCATCGTTGCGGTCGCGACGGCTCACCATAAAAAGACGCTGTTTTCGCTGGAAGCCCGAGTGAAACAGGTACAGGAAGCGACGAAAAACATAGCGAATGCGAGGGTGCTGCCGTTTGACTGCCTGATCATGGATTTTTGCGCCGCGAACAAGGCCTGCGCCGTCGTGCGGGGCCTGCGCAACCTGACGGACTTTGACTACGAAGCCCAGATGGCCGCCATGAACCGCAAGCTGCAGCCCGAGGTGGAAACGGTTTTTCTGCTGCCCGATGCACAGCTGGCATGCATCAGCAGCACGCTGGTGCGCGAGATCAGCAAGCTAGGTGGCGATGTCAGCCAGATGGTGAGCCCGGCCGTGGCGCTGGCGCTGCGTTCGGCGCATACTGCTGATACGGCTGCAGCGAAAGGAGGCTGAACATGGCCTTGATGATCACCGACGAATGCATTAACTGCGACGTCTGCGAGCCCGAATGCCCGAACCAGGCGATTTACCTGGGCAAGGAAATCTACGAGATTGACCCGCACAAATGCACCGAGTGCGTCGGCCACTTTGACGAACCGCAGTGCGTGCAGGTTTGCCCGGTGGCCTGCATCCCGATCAACCCGCAGTACAAAGAGAGCCGCGAAACGCTCTGGCAAAAATACCAGCGGCTCACCGCCGCTGCTGTGCCAGTGACCACTCCTGCGGCTGACATCAAATAGCTGCTTTTGATGGTCTTTCAGGCCGCTGGCCCAATAGCAGCGGGCGCAGCCAGCTATCAAAACAATAGTGGCTGAGGGCTGGCAATCAGTCTTCGGTTTCGATCTTGCGCGGTGGCTTGGGCCGCGGTGGCTGGCTGGTGTGAATCATCATCGTGGCTTTTTCCATCTCACCGCCCAGCAGCTCGGGCACCGCCTTCAGGCAGCGCGCGATGCAGTCTTCAATGGCCGTGCGGTGTTCGCCCGAGGGTTTCTTCAGCACCCAGCTAACCACTTCAGCCTTCACGCCGGGGTGGCCCACGCCAATGCGCAGCCGCCAGTAGTCGGCTGTGCCCAGTTGCGCATGAATATCGCGCAGGCCGTTGTGGCCGGCATGGCTGCCGCCGAACTTGAGCTTGACCTGGCCTGGAACAATGTCGATCTCGTCATGCGCCACCAGCACCTCCTCGGGTGAAATCTTGAAAAACCGGGCCAGTGCGGCCACCGACTTGCCGGAGACATTCATGAAGGTCAGCGGCTTGAGCAGCCACACGGTTTGTCCGTTCACGGTGGTGCGGGCCACCTGGCCGTGGTAGCTTTTGTCCAGGCTGAGCGGCGCCTTGAGCTCACGCGAGAGCGCGTCAATCCACCAGAAGCCGGCGTTGTGACGCGTGGCTTCGTATTCGGTGCCGGGGTTGCCCAGGCCAACAAACAGTTTGATCATGTGGTGCGATGAGTAGAAAGGTGTGCCCGGGATTATCAGGCCAGCCGGGGCTGGACGGGACGCCAAGAAAAACGGCCCCTACCCTCTGGCGAGGATAAGGGCCGCAGACCTTTTCAGGTCGATGCCGTAACACGCAAATTAGATGCGCAGATTACTTTTTGGCGGCGGGCTTGGCTGCCGCTTTGCCGTTCTTGGCATCAGCAGGCGCAGCGGCGGCAGCAGCAGGCGCTGCCTCGGCCTCTACCTTGAGGGGCGTCACGGACACCAGCGCCGGGTTTTCCTGGCCCTTGGCGACAAACTTCGCGCCTTTTGGCAGCGTGATGTCTTTCACGTGCAGCGAGCTGCCTTTTTTCAGGCCACTCAAATCAACGGCGATGAACTCGGGAATGTCTGCAGGGAAGCAGGAGATCGTCAGCTCATTCAACACATGGTTGATCAGGCAATTTTCGGTCTTGACCGCTGGGGACTCTTCTTCACCACTGAAGTGCAGAGGTACTTTCACGGTCATTTTGGTCTTGGCTTCAACGCGCTGGAAGTCGATGTGCAGAATCTGCTGCTTGAACGGGTGCATTTGCAGATCGCGCAGCAAAACCTTGTGCTCTTTGCCTGCCAGTTCCATCTCCAGGATGGAGGCGTGGAAGGCTTCCTTCTTGATGGCGTGCCACAAGGCGTTGTGATCGATTTCGATCAGCGTAGGTTCGGTGGTGCCACCGTAAACGATGCCGGGCGTGCGGCCCGTGATGCGGAGACGGCGGCTCGCACCCGTGCCCTGCTTGGCGCGCTCAAAAGCGACGAATTTCATAAACTACTCCTTTTTGGGGCGGGCCGCGACCAGCTTACCCCGACATAAAAAGGCTGCTCAAGCGCAGGAAATGAATTCCCGGGCTGGGCAGCCACCTTTTTGTTTCAGATCAGAACAAGCCGTCCTGGTCAGAAAACAAACTCATGACCGACTCTCCCTTGGAGATGCGCTGAATGGTTTCAGCGATCAGCGGTGCCACGGAGAGCTGGCGAATCTTTGCGCAGTTCTTTGCGTTGTCGCTCAGCGGAATGGTGTTGGTGATCACCACTTCATCGAGCGCATCGCCCTGGGCAATGCGTCCAATCGCCGGGCCCGAAAAAATCGGGTGCGTGCAATAGGCATAGACTTTCTTGGCGCCACGGTCTTTCAGCACTTCAGCGGCCTTGACCAGCGTGCCGGCCGTGTCAATCATGTCGTCCATGATCACGCAGTTGCGGCCTTCGATGTCGCCAATCACGTGCATGACTTCCGACACATTGGCCTTGGGGCGGCGCTTGTCGATGATGGCCATGTCGCAACCGAGCTGCTTGGCCAGCGCGCGGGCGCGCACCACACCGCCCACATCGGGCGACACGACCATCAGGTCGGTGTAATTGCGCTGGCGCAAATCACCCAGCAGCACCGGCGAGGCGTAAATGTTGTCCACCGGAATGTCAAAAAATCCCTGAATCTGGTCGGCATGCAGGTCCATGGTCAGGACACTGGTCACGCCGACAGCCTGCAGCATGTTGGCCACCACTTTGGCCGTGATGGGCACGCGCGCCGAACGCGGGCGGCGGTCTTGCCGGGCATAGCCAAAATAGGGAATCACCGCGGTGATCCGCTCGGCCGATGCGCGTTTGAGGGCATCGACCATGACCAGCAATTCCATCAGGTTGTCGTTGGTCGGTGCGCAGGTTGACTGCACCACAAACACGTCGCGGGCGCGCACGTTTTGCTGGATTTCGACGGTGACTTCACCGTCTGAAAAACGGCCCACATGGGCAGCGCCCAGTGAAATGCCCAGATGCTGGGCGATCTCGGAGGCCATGCTCGGGTTGGCATTGCCGGTGAAAATCATGAAGTCGGGATGGTGCGTTTGCATGTGGGACTCAGCGAGAGTTGGGCTTGAACGTGGCTGAAATTTTATCGAGGCAAAAGACGCACGATGGAAACACGCGGCAAAGGGGACTTGGCAGTGAGTGCCCCACGGCAATGTATGCCTGAGTTTCCAAAAACATACAGACCCGCAAGCGGGCCTGTATTTCACACTAATTTCAACCGCCCTCGGCGCTTGATTTAAATTTTGGCAGGGGTGGAAGGATTCGAACCTGCGAATGCCGGAATCAAAATCCGGTGCCTTAACCAACTTGGCGACACCCCTACACAGGACAGTTGTTGCTTTTGATACAAGGGCCAAATTCAAAGAACCCAGCCAAAGCGCCGCACCAACAACCGACCTATAACTCGTTTACTGTCCCATCATGGACAGTTGAAAACACATTCTCAAGAGCGCTTATTTTACCAGCCTGCCAGAGGATGCATTTCCAAATTGCTGCACTTTCTGATTTTCCAGTCGCCAGGGGCTCCTGGCAAATCTGGCACATCAACGTCATGCGGCAATTGCGCAAATACAGCACTTCCCGAGCCGGTCATGCGCCCTTCAAGCCCTTGTGCGGAGAGCCAATCAAGGGATTGGGCAATCTGCGGACAGAGTAGCTGGGCGACCGGCTGCAAGTCGTTATGGCCAAATCTGAAAGTCAAATTATCAAGGCCATTTGCATATGCAGCAAAGCCTAACATTGTAGCAGTTTCTGTATCGCGTTTGAGCGCTGGCGCACTGAAAATACTTTGGGTGGACAGTCCGGCCGAAGGTTTGACCACCAGAAACCGGGCCGGCGGCAGGGCGAGGGGGGTGATTTTTTCGCCAATGCCTTCCACCCAGGCATGGCCGCCCGAGAGGAAAAAGGGCACGTCCGCGCCCAGCGACAGGGCGATGGCGCGCAGCGCATCGGCAGGCAGGCTGACACCCCACAGGCGTTGCAGCGCCAGCAGGCAGCTGGCCGCATCCGATGAGCCGCCACCCATGCCGGCCTGCGACGGAATGCGTTTTTCCAGACTGATGTGAACGCCCAGGGAGGTGCCGCAGGCCGCTTGCAAGGCCTTGGCCGCCCGCACGGCCAGGTCGTCGGCAGGCAGTGATTCGGCCGGGCATCCCTGCACTGAGTCGGGCAGGTCGGTTCGGCTGATGAGGCCGTCCGTGCGCAGTTCAAAGTGCAGGGTGTCACACCAGTCGATCAGCATGAACACCGACTGCAGCAAATGGTAGCCGTCGGGCCTCTGCCCAGTGATGTGCAAAAACAGGTTGAGCTTGGCGGGCGCGGGGATGTCGTAAAGGGCTTTGAGCGGACGTGTCACGTTGGCAAGGTTCAAAAAAGCGCCGGGCGGCAGCAGGCCTACAGGCTACAGGCTACAGGCTAAAGACTATTGGTCCAGCACGACACGCAGGTCGGCTTGGGGCAGGGGCTGGGCTCTTCGGGCCGAAATGCGGCCTTCGCTGCGGCGGGACAAATCGGCGGACCAGCCGCTGACGCTGGCGTTGTCGCCTTGCAGCCAGGCAAACAGCGCGCTGAGCGGCACGGCGGCACCGGTGGCCTGTGCCATCAACTCGTCAACCGATGCAAAGCGCTGAATCTTCTGGTTGCCTGAATCAAGGACGGCTTCGCCGGGCGACCAGCGCAGCACGCCTAGAACATTGCCCAGCGGGCTGATCAGGGTCAGCTCGCCGCGCTCGGGCCGGCCCTTGAGTTCAAAGCCGGCCGAGAATGACTGCGCGGTCTCTGACTGCGCGGTCTCGCTTTGCACTTGCAGACTGATACGGCCCGTCCACATCGAACCCTCTGAACCATTTTGGCCCTCCGTCCTTGCAGGGCGGGCGCAGCCAGCTATAAAAATAATAGCAAACAAGCATCCCGCAGCAAATGCGGAGCGTAGGCGGGAAGTGTGGAACAAGGAGGGAGTCCGGCTTACAGCTTTACGCGCAGGCGCTTGAGCGTCTCTAACAGGGTTTCGTTGTCGGGATTGAGCAGCTTGCCTTCTTTCCAGATGGCCACGGCCCGCTCGCGCTGGCCCATGCTCCAGAGCACTTCGCCGAAATGCGCGGCAATTTCTGCGTCGGGTTTGGCCTTGTAGGCGGCCTCAAAAATCTGCACGGCTTCGGCCTTGTTGCCCATGCGAAATTCGACCCAACCCAGGCTGTCCTTGATGAAGGGGTCGGAGGGCGCGTATTCCAGCGCTTTCCTGATCAGTTCGCGGGCCTCAGGCAGGCGAATGCTGCGCTCTGCCAGCGAATAACCGAGCGCATTGTAGGCATGGTGGTAGTCGGGCTTTTGCGCAATGAGCTGGCGCAGCAGCCGCTCCATCGCGTCCAGGGTCCCGAGTTTTTCGGCCATCATGGCCTGGTCATAGAGCAGATCGGGTTCATTGGGCGTTTTGATCAGGGCTTGCGCCAGCATGTCGTGTGCCAACTTGTATTGCTTGAATTCGCGGAGCAGGCCGACTTCGGCGCTGAGTTTCAGCCGTGCATCGGCGGGGCTGCGTTCGGGCAGCTGGCGGATCAACTGGCGGCCTTCTTCCAGCTTGCCCTGGCTTGCCAGGATGGAGGCGCGCCGGGTTTGCGCCTGGGCCAGGTCCGTGGCGTTGTCAATTTTGTTCAGCCAGCTTTCCGCCGCTGCATAGTCTTTGCGCTTTTCGGCCAGTTGCGACAGGGACAGGTAGGCCTGGGCCAGGCCACGGTTGCGCTCGGCCTCGGCGCTTTGGGGCTGGGCCAGCGCCACGTATTTTTCCAGCGATGTTTGCGCCTGTGCGAGCTGGTTGTCCTGCAACTGCAAAGAGCCCAGAACCAGCCAGCCTTCCGGGTAATCCGGTTTTTCGCGGGTCACGATTTGCAGCTGCGTGGCTGCTTCCGCGTAGCGCTGCGCGTCAAGCAGGGCCCGGGCATAAGCCATGCGGATTTCAGGCGGGGCTTTGGCGTTGCCGGTAAGGTATGTCTGGATCAGGCCTTCTGCCTCGGGCAGTTTCGGGGCCATCAGTTCCAGCGCCAGCAGCGCCGGGCCTTCGGTGTTCGCATCGAAGGCCAGGCCGCGCTTGGCCGCTTCAAGTGCGCCGCTGTTGTCGCCTGCAGCCAGCCGCATGCGCCCCACGGTGGTCCATGCGGTGCTGGCCAGGCTCGTGCCGGCGGGATTTTTCAGGTAATGGCCCAATGCGGCTTCCACCACCGTGCTGGCCAGTTTTTTGTCAGTGACGCGGGCGTAGGCGCGCGGCACCGCCGTCAAAACCGCGGCGCGCTCAACATCCGGCGCCAGCTCAATCTCGGTTCTCAGGGGCGTGGCCGTGTCGGCGATGCGGTTCAGTGCAATCAGGATTTGCAGCACATAGCGGTTGGCTTCGCGCGAAGCGGGCTGGGCCTGTTTCCAGGCCGTGGCGGCTTGCAGCGCGGCATCGCCAGAGCGCGACTGCAGGGCGATGTCGGTGGCCCGCTGGTAAAGCTGTGCGTCATTGGTTTTTCGGGCGGCATCCAGCAGCAAGGCAAAGCCGGCCGCGGGTTCTCCGTCTTGCGCGGTGATCTCGCCCACCAGCAACTGGTAAAACAGGGCGCTGTCCAGCGCTGATGACGGTGCTGCAGCCTGCGCTGCTGTTGCCTCGGCGAGCCCCGGCACGGCGGGTTCAGGCTCTGCGGTCTGCGCCAGAACCAGGGGGGGCGCCAGCCACAGGCAGCCAAAAGTAATGGCGAGGGCAAGGCCAGTTTTTTTCATCATCAGGCCATGATAATTGAAGCTCCCAGGACGCGGTTTCCATTTTGTCTTTGGGGTTTGTCCTTGTGCTGATGCTTCCGCGTCCTTATCTAGGTCTTTATCCGCGTCCCTATTTCCCCTGTTTATGAGCCTATGCCTGAACTGCCCGAAGTTGAAGTCACCCGCCTGAGTTTTGCCGGGCGCATTGCCGGTGCCTGCATCGAGGCCGTGGCCATGGGCAAGCCGCTGCGCTGGCCGCTGGGTTGCAGCCCGCAACAGCTCGTTGGCCAGCGTGTGCTGGCCGTGCGCCGCCGGGGCAAATACCTGCTGCTCGATCTCAGTGAGGGCTTGCTGCTGATTCACCTGGGCATGTCCGGCAGCGTGAGCTTTGGCACCGGCTTTCCCGCGCCGGGCAAGCATGACCACTTTGAGATGGTGACCAGCCTGGGTACGCTGCGCCTGAATGATCCGCGCCGCTTCGGTGCCGTGGTGTATGCCCGCAGCGAAACTGACCCGGTAGCGTACAAGCTGCTGGGTCGGCTGGGCGTGGAGCCGCTCAGCGAGGCGTTTGATGCGGCCGCATTCCACCAGGCGCTCAAGCTCCGGCAGACGGCTATCAAGCAGGTCTTGCTGGGGGGCGAGGCGGTGGTGGGCGTGGGCAATATTTACGCATCCGAGGCCTTGTTTCTGGCCGGCATCCGTCCGACCACCAAAGCGTGCCGCATCAGCAAACCCCGTTCAGCGTTGCTTCACCGCGCCATTCAACAGGTATTGACACAGGCCGTTACAAAAGGGGGGAGCACCCTGAAAGACTTTTCCAATGCGCATGGCGAGGCGGGCCATTTTCAGCTGGACGCCATGGTTTATGACCGCAGCGGCTTGCCTTGCAAGGTGTGCGCAGCGACCATCAAAAGCATCCGCCAGGGACAGCGCTCGACTTTTTACTGCGCCCACTGCCAGAAGCCGTGAGCGCCCCGATCGACGCGCCCATGGTTCTTTCAGGTGGGCGATGCTATATTGGCCCGTCACATTTATACGGTTGTCCATGTCCTTTAACGAAAAATTTGACCAGCACGGTGCCTGGCGACGTGAATTTGCGCTGCATTTGAAGTTACTTGCGCAGTGGATGAAAGACCATGATCTGCTCGACGCGGCGGTCGAAGAGCGGCTGCAGCGGCTGGAGTCGCAAGTGCGCTCCGACAAGGTCATGGTGGCTTTCGTGGCCGAGTTTTCGCGCGGCAAATCCGAGTTGATCAACGCCATCTTCTTCGCCGGTTATGGTCGCCGCATCATGCCCGCGAGTGCCGGGCGCACCACCATGTGTCCGACGGAGCTGGGCTATGACGCCGATGTGCCGCCTTGTCTGCGCCTGTTGCCGATTGAGACGCGCCTGCAGACGCAGGCGCTCATGGAATGGCGCATGGTGCCCGAAAAATGGACGCGCATTGACCTAGATGTGAACGACCCGAAACAGCTGGCGCAGGCCCTGGAGAAGGTGGCCGAAGTTCGGCATGTCAGCAAAGACGAAGCCCGTGCACTCGGCTTCTGGCATGACAGCAGCCCGGACGACAACCCGCTGGTTGGCCCCGACGGGCTGATCGAGGTGCCGAAATGGCGGCATGCGCTCATCAATATTGCCCACCCCTTGCTCAAGCAGGGGCTGGTCATTCTGGATACACCGGGTTTGAACGCCATTGGTGCCGAGCCTGAATTGACGGTGAGCCTGATTCCCCAGGCGCATGCGGTGGTCTTCATTCTGGCGGCTGATACGGGCGTGACCAAATCCGATCTGTCGATCTGGCGCGAACACCTGATCACCGAGGGTGACGCGACCGATGCACGCCTGGTGGTGCTCAACAAAATTGACACCCTGTGGGATGCCTTGAGCACGCCCGAACAGGTACAGGCACAAATTGACAGGCAAAGGGCCACGTCGGCCGAAATTCTGGGCCTGCCCGAATCGCGGGTTATTCCTGTTTCGGCGCAAAAGGGACTGGTTGCCAAAGTCACGCGCGACAAGTCGCTGTTAGAGGCCAGTTGTTTGCCGGCGCTTGAGCAGGCGCTGGGTCAGGGCCTGATGGGACAGCGCCAGAAAATCCTGCGCACGGCGGTAGCCGGCGGCATTGGCGAGTTGCGAGTCGAGGCCGGGCGGGCCATGCACATTCGCCAGCGCGATCTGGCCGAGCAGAAAATTGAACTGCGCGGCTTGCGCGGTAAAAACATCTCGGTGATCAAGCATATGCGCACGCGTATCGAGCAGGAGCAGAGCGAATTTGATGGCAGCGGTGCCAAAATTTACGCGGTGCGCTCGGTACACCTCAAATTGCTGCGCGAGGTATTTAATTTGCTCAGTACGCCAACGCTCAGGGCCGAACTGGCCGAGTTGACCCATGCGCTCAAGCAGCCAGGGATCAAGCTGGGGGTTAAAAAAGCCTATGGTCAAACCTTTTCGCGGCTGCGCGAAGGCCTGCAAAAGTCCCAGATTATCAGTGGCGAAATCCAGTCCATGCTGACCGCATCTTTCCGGCAGCTCAATGCCGAATTCAGCTTTTCGCTGCAGGCCCCCAAAGAGCCCGAGTTGACGCGTTACGCCCATGACCTGGAGCAGATAGAGCGCAGCCATCTGCAGTACCTTGGGGTGAGCAATGTACTGAAGCTCTCGCAGGCCGAATTTTCCGAACGCCTGGTTCGCGCGCTGGCCACCCGTTTGCGGATGGTGTACGAGTCTGCATTGGGCGAGGTGGAGCTCTGGAACAAATCGGCAGCATCCCAGCTGGACGCGCAACTGCGCGAGCGGCGCCGCAATTTCGGGCGCCGGCTGGAGGCGATTGAGCGTATCCAGCAGGCCGCATCTGGCCTGGATGAGCGTATTGCCGAAATTGACGAGCAGGAGGGTGTTCTCAATGAGCTGGACGCCAAGCTGACAGCGCTGACTTCGCATCTGATGGGCGCGTCCGCGCCGCAGCTCAAAGCGCCTGATTTTTTGATGGCCACAGAAAATGTGGCACTGAGCCAGGCGGCTTGACCGTTGGCGGTTTCTACAAGCCATTCGCGCAACAGCAAAGCGGTTGATCCGCTTGCGGGCAGGGTAGGCATGACAAGCATGACAAACGGCAAGCCTGAGTTGACGCCAACAGCACTTTCAGGTTTTTCCGGGGAGATTGTGCGCTGGCAAATGGCGCATGGACGCAACAGCCTGCCCTGGCAAAACACGCGCGACCCGTACCGCGTGTGGCTGTCAGAGATCATGCTTCAGCAAACCCAGGTAGCCACCGTCCTTGACTACTACGCCCGTTTTTTGCAGCGCTTTCCCACGGTGAAAGAGCTGGCTGAGGCAGCGCAGGATGAGGTGCTGGCCTTGTGGAGTGGCCTGGGTTACTACAGCCGCGCACGCAATCTGCATCGTTGTGCGCAGGACGTGATGGCGCTGCATGCGGGGCAGTTTCCGCGCACGGCGGAGCAGCTTCAGACCTTGCCCGGCATAGGCCGCTCGACGGCGGCTGCCATTGCATCGTTTTGCTTTGGAGAGCGTGCAGCCATTCTCGATGGCAACGTGAAACGGGTGCTCACGCGGGTGCTGGCCTTTTCTGCGGACCTGGCGCAAAGCGCCAATGAGCGTGAACTCTGGAGCCGGGCAACAGAGCTGCTGCCCGAGCAGAATTTGCCAGAAACCATGCCGCGTTATACGCAGGGGCTGATGGACCTGGGTGCCACGATTTGCACGGGCCGGCAGCCGCAGTGTCTGCTGTGTCCCGTACAGACCTTGTGTGGTGGCCTCGCGACCGGTGAGCCTGGCAAATACCCCGTCAAAACGCGGAAACTGAAACGCAGCGCGCAAGCGCTAAGTCTGCTGTGGGCGCAGAGACCCGACGGTTCGGTATGGCTGGAAAAGCGTTCCAGTCCCGGTATTTGGGGTGGCCTCTATTGCCTGCCCGTCTTTGAAAGTGACGACGCGCTGAAGGATCTTTTACCGCCAGGCCTGCATGCCAGGCTTGAGCCGCTGCCGAATTTTGTTCACGTACTGACGCACAAGGATTTGCATATCTCCCCCTGGATTGCGGGCTTTCGGTCAGGCCAGGCTGTGCCGAAGGCGATGACCTCAGCGGCGCGTCCCGGCGCGTGGTTCAGCCCGGCTGAATGGCCGGGTTTGGGCTTGCCTGCACCCATCCGCAAGCTGCTGGCGCAGGAGACCTCTGCATAAGGGCACTTCTATAAGATGTTTTGGGCGGCTGATCAGCCGGCATCCAGCTCGCGATGCCGCTTCAGGGTCGGCCACTGCTGGGCGAAAGCCGCTGCCAGCATTTCCACGAGATAGACCGACCGGTGCTGGCCACCGGTGCAGCCAATGGCCACCGTGACATAGCTGCGGTGATCCCGCAGCAGTGCCTGCAACCAGTGGCTAAGGAATTGTTCGATGTGCTTGAACATGTCGTCGACCTCTGAATGCGTCTTCAGGTAGTCGGCAACGGGCTGGTCCAGCCCGGTCAGGTGACGCAGGCCTGACTCGTAATGAGGGTTAGGAAGCATGCGAACATCAAACACATAGTCGGCATCGAGGGGCACGCCGCGCTTGAATGCAAATGACTCAAACACCAGCGTCAGCTGGGTGGCCGGTGCCGAGATCAGCGACTTCACATAGCCTTGCAACTGCGAGGAACGGATCATGCTCGTGTCGAGCACATGCGCCTGCTCGCGCATTTCGCCGAGCAACTCGCGTTCCAGCTCAATGGCATCCACCAGTGCCCGGTGCTGGTCGGAGGCATCGATGCGTGACAGGGGGTGAAGCCGGCGGGTTTCGGAAAAGCGCCGCACCAGCGTCTCGGTATCTGCATCCAGAAACAGCGACAGCATGCTCACGCCTTGTTCCCGCAACTGCAGCAGCTGCTGTGGAACAAGCGGCAGTGAGGTGGCGCTTCGCACATCCATCGCGATGGCCACTTTGCGAGCCCCATGTTGCTGCTCCAGTGCCACAAACGGGGTGAGCAGTTCGGGCGGTAAATTGTCCACACAGTAGTAGCCGGCATCTTCCAGTGCGTGCAATGCCACGGATTTTCCAGAGCCTGACATGCCGGTGATAAGGACCATTTCCAGCGCCATCTTCATCGCTCCAGCAGTTCTTTGGCGTGCGCCAGCGTCGTGCCAGAGAGCCGCTCGCCACCCAGCATGCGGGCAACTTCGGCCACGCGATGCGCGCCGTTGACGTGGTCCACATTGCTGATGGTTGCGCCCTTTTCCGTGCGCTTGGCGACGACGAGGTGCTGGTCGGCGCAGGCCGCGACCTGCGGCAAATGGGTGACCGCCATCACCTGCCGGTCTTTGCCCAGTTGCTTCATCAGGCGGCCCACGGTTTCCGCCACGGCGCCACCCACGCCAGAATCAACCTCATCAAATATCAGTGTTTGCGCCTGTCCCAGCTGGCTGGTGGTGACGGCAATCGCCAGCGCAATACGTGACAGCTCGCCGCCAGACGCGACCTTGCCAACCGGCCGCGGCGTGCTGCCGCTATGGCCCGCCACCAGGAATTCAGCCTGCTCAAGCCCAAACTGTGCCGGCTGCTCAAGCTGGCTGAGCGCCACCTCAAATTTTCCGCCCTGCATGCCCAGGCCCTGCATGGCTTGTGTGATGGCTTTGGCCAGCAGCGGTGCTGCCTTGCTGCGGGATTTGGAAAGCTGGCGAGCTTCTTCCAGATAGGCCGACTGGGCATGAATCTCATTTTTTTCAAGCTGGGCCAGATCCGCGGCTTCGTCAAGCTTGTGGAGCTCGCCTTGCCAGCCGGCCAGCAGTTCAGGCAGTTCGGCGGGGGGGCGTTTGTAGCGCCTGGCCAGGCTGACCCAGAGCGACAGACGTTCATCAAGCTCTATGAGACGCTGCGGCTCCAGCTCGGCGTGACGCGCATAGCCGTGCAGCGAATGGACGGTGTCTTCGATTTGCGCCAATGCGCCGTTCAAAACCTCGCCAAGCCCTTTGAATTCGGGTTCTATATGCTCCTGATTTTGTAGCGAATGAATGGCGCGAGCGAGCAGGGTGGCGGCGTTGTCGTCGGCTTCCTGCAAGGCATCCACAGCGGTCTGCACTGTATCGCGCAAGGCCTGGGCATTGGACAGGCGCCCGTGCTGGGTATTGAGTTCGTCCCATTCATCCGCGCCGGGCGCCAGCTTATC
>DASXRN010000273.1:0-4181 GCA_036506595.1 Polaromonas sp.
TTAGCTGGGCGCGAGCTGTGACTGCGATAAAGAAAAGTAAGAGAGTGCAGGCAGCTTTCATCGCCCGTCTCCCATCCTTGCAGACCTGCGACCATCGGCCCGCCTCAGTTTAGAAGTATTGTAATTCACCATGAACACGTACAAGGAAAATGTCCGCTTTCCGGCTGGGCGGATGTCGCTTCGGCTCGATCCCACTGTTGAATGGAGGTAGCGAACGGTACTTTCCAGCCTATGTACTGAAGTCCATAGGTTGGACTATCTCCCGCGCCGGACTATGTCCCGTGTCACACACACGCACCAATGGCCAGCCGCGCGCTTCGCGGGACATAGTCGGCTGCACTACAAGCCCTTGAGGAACGCGAGCAACCGATCATCGGGCCGGTACCGACCGGGCCTGCCCTCCGGCGGTTTCGTCTTGTCGAGAACGGCCTGCTTCATCGCCAAGTCGGCATCCAGATAGATCTGCGTCGTCTCGACCGACTCATGCCCGAGCCACAGTGCGATCGTCGAACGCTCAACGCCCTCTTGCAGCAGGTCCATGGCCGTCGTATGGCGCAGCACATGCGGGCTCACGCGTTTGTTCGTCAAGGACGGGCACTTCACAGCGGCCATCGCGACATGCTTGTTGAGCAGGTAGTGCACGCCGTGAGCACTCAGCCTGTCGCCGCGCGCGTTGGGGAACAGCGGCTGGTTCTCGGCCCGAGGTGGTTCTCGTGCCCATGCGGCCAGTACGGCGCGCGTGTTCTTGCTCAGTGGCGTACATCGCTCCTTGCGTCCCTTGCCGATGACTCGAATGTGGGCACCGGCGCCAACGTGCAGATCCTCGCGCCGAAGGCTTGTCAGCTCCGATAGGCGCAACCCCGTCTGCACGGCCAGCAGTAGCAATGCGTGATCACGGCGACCCGACCAGCTTCGCTGGTCAGGCGCGGCCAGTAACGCATCGACTTCCTGTCGGCTTAGGAAGGGCACCAGTGTGCGCGTGAACCTCTTGGCCGGAATGGTCAGCACGCGCTGGATCTGCGCCGAGTGTGACGGAGCCTCGAAGGCCGCGAAGCGGAAGAACGAATGCACGGCCGTCAACCGCAGGTTGTGCGTGCGAGCGGTGATGCCGCGGACCCGCTCCAGCTCGTCGAGGAAGGCCATCACCAGCGGCGCGTCGATGTCGTCCAGCACCAGTGCCGAGGGCGCCCTGTGAAGGCGCTTGTGCGTGAACTTCAGCAGCAAGCTGAAGGTGTCGCGGTACGAAGCGATCGTGTGCGCGCTGGCTCGGCGCTGCTGCATCAGACGCTGGGTGAAGAACCGCTCTAGAAGAAGGCCGAAGCTGGGTTGGCCGGTCATGATGACTCTCCCCACCGCCGTTCCAGCCGGGCCATCGCTTGGGCCATCAGCTCAGGGTTGCCGCTCAGGTACCAATAGGTGCCGGCCACGCAGACGTGCCCGAGGTAGGTCGAGAGCAAGGGCATCTTGCGCCCCGGGTCCGCGCCCGACTGGTACCAGCGCGTCAGGGTCTGAACGGCGAAGCGATGCCGGAAGTCATGCAGCCGCGGTCCCTTGTTCGCGCCGACCGCGCGTATGCCCGTACTGCGCGACAACGTGTAGAAGGTTCGATGAACGTGGCCGCTGTCGAGGCGAGTGCCGCACCGCGTAACGAACACATAGGAGGAGATCGGGTGGCGGAAGAACTGCTCGCGTCGCTTGAGGTAGTCGGCTAGGACCGCGCCGGTGGACGGGTGGATCGGCACCAGCCGCCATTGGCCGAACTTGGCACCGCGGATCCTCAGGACGGCCTGATCCAGGTCCACGTCGGCAAGCTCGAGGTTCAGCGCTTCCGACAGGCGCAAGCCCGTCACGCTGAGCAGGCCGATCAGGCCGTGGAACACCCATGGCCGCAGCGGCGTCGACGGCCAGGCCACCGGCAGTTCCAACGCCGCTTGCAGCAGGCACCCAATCTCATCCTCGGTGTACAGATGAGGCCTGGCGCGGGTGGATCGGTGCGGCAGCAGGCCTATTGGCGGGATCTCAGTGCGGCTGTCGGTGGCGCTGCGATGACGGGCGAAGCCGCGCACGAAGCAAAGGCGCCTGGCCCACTCGGCGGGCTGTACCGAAGGACGTTGAGCCCACTCGAGCGCCAAGCGGGTGTTGATGTACTCGGTGTACCGTTGCTCCATGAAGCCGACGAACTTGGGCAACAGCAGACCGGCGTCGTGCATCTTGTAGCCCAGGCCACGGCGCAGATCGAGGTACTCCTGCAGCGCTTCGCGCAACGTGTTCATCGCGCACCTCCGGGCCAGGCCATGA
Organism: Polaromonas sp.; assembly: GCA_036506595.1. Taxonomy (GTDB): domain Bacteria; phylum Pseudomonadota; class Gammaproteobacteria; order Burkholderiales; family Burkholderiaceae_C; genus Polaromonas. Next base: position 2,299 of record DASXRN010000273.1, read on the forward strand.
CCAGGGTTCGAAGGGCCTCCAGGTCCGCCTTGGCGTAGATGCTGGTGGACTGCGGGCTGCGGTGGCGCAGCACCTGGCCGATCTCGGGCAGCGATGCGCCTTGCTGCAACATGCGAACGGCCAAGGCATGCCGGAACTGATGCGAGCCACGATGCGGAGCGTCAACCTTGGCCCGCTCGAGTGCGTAGCGCACGATCGAGCCGACGCCGTCGGATCCTTCCATCAGACCACGGATCGGCGCCAGCGAGCGAAGGAAGAGGTGCCGGTCCTCGCAGGTCGGCCGACCGTGCTCCAGATACGCGGCGATCGCAGCGCCGACGTCGACGGGCAGCGGCATCAGGCTCTCCCGTCCACCCTTGCCACGAACCCGCAGTTGCGACTGGTCCCAGTCGATGTCGTCCAGTGCCAGTCTGATGATCTCGCAGGCGCGCAGTCCCAGCCGCGCCAGAAGCAGCAGCACGGCACGATCACGGCGACCCACCGCGGTCAAGCTGTCACAGCTGGCGATGGCGCGCTGCGCGTGCGCCGCAGCGATCGCCCTGGGGATCGGTGGCGTGGTCGTCCATGTGGCAACGGGCGGCACGCCTGCGGCGAGCGCGGCGCTGATCTCGCCGCGAAACTCGCCAAAGCGCAGGAATGACCTCAGAGCGTTGGCAACGCCCTTCAGGGCCGGAGGCGCCAATCGCCTCGACTCATGTCGAACGAATGCGATGGCGTCTGTAGGGCGAAGCTCATGCAGGCAGACCTCCGCCTGCCCGAAGCGCCAGGCTAGGAACTGCCCGGCTAACCTCGTGTAGTGCTCGACCGTGATCGGCGCCAGCGCTTGGTTGCGCCGCAGGTGCTGCGCGAAGTCTGCGGTAACGCGGTCAACAGCCGTGGTGCACGCAGGAGCGGCAGCGCAGATCCCTTGTTTACGCAGGAAATGCAGCAGCAGAATCAGCGCTTGTCGTTCTTGGCGTCGCGTCTCGGCGCGCCGTGAGCGGCGCCGGGCGCGACTGCGCTGGTATCTCTCGACGTCGTCGTCAGTCAGTGCGTCGAATGCAATACCACGCCCCTCGCACCATCGGCCAAAGGCCAGAGCGTGTCTCGCCACGATGCAGACGTAGCCGACCGAGTATTGCTGGCTGCCCAGCCAGGTGACGAACAACCTGAGATGCTCAGCAGACGTGCCACCGATCGCGCGGACCCGCGCATCAGCACTCTCGTAAGAAAGCTCCACGATGTCCTCCTTGCAGGCGGAATTGCCTGCCAAGGAGGATTGCAATGTTCAGCGAAATCGGCGAGAGCTCCCGCTAGATCAGGCCGTCGGACAAGTACGGGACATAGTCCGGCGCGGGAGATAGTCCAGCCTATGTACTGAAGTCCATAGGTTGGAGACCACCATGGTGTATCTGCATCTGACCGCCAAGGGCAACGAGGATGCCTACGCCCTGATCGATGGCCTGATGGAGGGGCTTTGACCATGGGCGCCATTCAAGATCTGTTCCGCGCCCACGGCCCGGCCTATCTCACGCGCTTTGGATCGAGCCTGCCCAGCAAACCACAACAAAGTGATCGAGGCGATCATCGGCTGCGCCAGCCCAGCCAATGGGTCGCTCTCGTATGGCTGCGAAGCCTGTGCTCAAGAGCAGTTGCTGCCGCGCTGTTGCGGCAACCGTCACTGCCCCGGCTGCCAGCAGCACAAGGCCTATGCCTGGCTCGACACGCAACTGCAGCGGCAACTGCCTACCCACCACTTCATGCTCACCTTCACCGTGCCAGAGCAGCTGCGTCCTTTCATCCGTGCCCATCAACGTATCGGCTACGGTGCGCTGTTCGAGGCCTCCGCCGGCGCAATCAAGAAGCTCGCCCCCGATCCCAAGTACATCGGCGCCGACTGTCCA
>DASXRN010000274.1:0-2206 GCA_036506595.1 Polaromonas sp.
TTGTCGTGAATCACTGTGAACTTCCTTTCCAGCGGCGCAGCAGCAAGGCAATCATCACCACGCTGAAGCTGCTAAAGGCCATGGCGGCGCCGGCAATCACCGGGTTCAGCAGGCCAAAGGCCGCCAGCGGTATGCCCACCACGTTGTAGGCAAACGCCCAGAACAAATTCTGCTGAATCTTGGCATAGGTGCGGCGCGAAATGTCGATGGCATCGGCCACCAGCGCCGGGTTGCCGCGCATCAGCGTGATGCCCGCCGCATGCATGGCCACGTCGGTGCCCGTGGACATGGCGATCCCCACATCCGCGGCCGCCAGGGCCGGCGCATCGTTGATGCCATCGCCCACCATCGCCACGCGGCCGCCCTGCGCCTTGAGTTGGTCGATGATGGAGGCCTTGTCTTCGGGCAAGACCTGGGAGTGCACGCGATCAATGCCGAGCTGCCGGGCAACGGCTTGCGCGCTGCCGCGGTTGTCGCCGGTCACGAGGGCGGTTTGAATGCCCAGGGCATGGAGCCGGGCAACCGCCGGGCCTGCTGCAGGCTTCAAGGTATCGCCAAACGCCAGCAGGCCCAGCAGCTGCGGCTGGGCGGTGACATCGGCGAGCCAGGACACCGTGCGACCCTCGGCTTCCAGTTCCTGGGCGCGCGCCGCAAACGCACCGAGATCCACCTGCAGCTCCTGCATGAAGCGCGGGCTTCCCAGTCGCAGTTCGCGCCCCTCCACCACGGCAGCCATGCCGCGCCCGGCGACCGCGCGCACCTGGGACGCGGCAGGAACGCGGATATTGTCTTTGCGGGCGAGCGCTGTGACCGCTTTGGCGAGCGGATGTTCGCTGCCGGCCTGGATGGCGGCGCTCCACGCCAGCAAAGACTGGCGCGAATTGCCGTTGGGCTCCAGCGCGACCAGCTCAGGATGGCCTTGCGTCAATGTGCCGGTTTTGTCAAAGGCCACGACCTGAACCTTGTGCGCCACTTCAAGCGCCTCGGCGTCCTTGATCAGAATGCCGTGGCGTGCCGCCACACCGGTGCCTGCCATGATGGCCGTGGGCGTGGCCAGTCCCAAGGCGCAAGGACAGGCAATCACCAGCACGGCGATGGCGTTGAGGATGGCGGCCTCCCAGTTGCCCGTGAGCAGGCCCCATCCCAGCAGCGTGATGAATGCCACCCCGATGACGACAGGCACAAACACGGCGCTGACCTGGTCCACCAGGCGCTGGATAGGCGCTTTTTTGGCCTGTGCCGATTCCACCATCCGCACAATGCGGGCCAGCGTCGATTCGGCACCCACGGCTGTGGTGCGAACCACGATCAGGCCTTCTGCGTTGACCGCACCACCGGTGACCCGGTCGCCCACATGCTTGTTGACAGGCAGGCTCTCGCCGGTGATCAGGGACTCGTCAACCTGGGTGGCGCCTTCGATGACCTCGCCGTCGACTGCGATGCGTTCTCCGGGGCGCACCACGACGAGGTCGCCAACCCGCAGCTGCGAGACCGCGACTTCTTCATTCATGCCCTTGATGCGCCGGCGTGCCGTTTCGGGCCGCAGCGCGTTCAGCGCGCGAATCGCTTCGGTGGTCTGGTGCTTGGCGCGCGCCTCCATCCATTTGCCCAGCAGCACCAGCGTGATCACGACGGCCGACGCTTCGAAATAAAGATGCGCCATGCCGTGATCGCCATGTACGAGCAGTTGATAGACGCTCAGCCCATAGGCGGCCGAGGTGCCCAGGGCGACCAGCAAATCCATGTTGCCGGTTTTGGCGCGCAGCGCTTTGAAGCCTGCGCGGTAAAAACGCGCGCCCAGCCAGAACTGCACCGGCGTGGCCAGCGCCCATTGCAGCCAGCCGTTCAGCCTCCATTCCTGGCCCGCCAACATCCCCAGCATGGGCAACATCAGCGGGGCCGACAGCGCCGCGGCCAGCGCGATGGGCCAGACGGCGGCGCCGGGTTTTTCGGCCGCGTGGGCCGCAGCGCTGGCATCGTCCATGGCGCGGGCCTGGTAGCCGGCTTTGTCCACCGCGGCCAGCAGTTGCGCCAAGGTGGCCGAGGCGCCAGCGATCTTCACCTCCGCCGTTTCGGTGGCAAGGTTGACCTCGGCCTGCAGCACGCCCGGCACCTGGCACAGGGCTTTTTCAACCCGCGCCACGCAAGACGCGCAGGTCATGCCGTCAATCCTGAGCCGCAAAGCCTCCTGGCCCACCGCGTAACC
>DASXRN010000275.1:0-6646 GCA_036506595.1 Polaromonas sp.
TGAAGTCGGCCGGGGACATCGGTGCCGGGACGCCGCCTATGGACATGATGCGGTCTTTCACCGCCGGTGTGCCGAGGATTTTGTTGATTTCCCGGTTCAGGCGGTTCACCACCTCGGGCGGCGTGCCGGCGGGGGCATAGAAGCCGAACCAGGTGTCGGCGTCAAAACCCTTCAGGCCGGCTTCTTCCAGCGTTGGCACATCGGGGAACAGCGGCGAACGTTTCGAGCTGCCCACGGCCAGCAGCTTGAGTTTGCCGGCCTTGACATGCTGCAGACCAATGCCGGGGTCAAACATGAAGTCGAGCTGGCCGCCCAGCAGGTCTTGTATGGCCGGCGCCGCGCCACGGTAGGGCACATGCACCGCAAACAGGTTGGTCTGGGCTTTCATCATCTCGGCCGCCAGGTGCGGCGAACTGCCGTTGCCTGGCGAACCGAATGACAGCTTGCCGGGGTTGGCCTTGAGGTAGGCCAGGAACTCCTTGATGTTGTTGACCGGAAGCGTTGGCTTGACTTCCAGGAACACCAGCACGCGCGCCGCGGCCGCCACCGGCACCAGGTCCTTGGCGGGATCAAAAGCCATCTTGGGGTACAGGTGCGGATTGACCGAGACCATGCCGCCCGAGCTCATCAGCAGCGTGTAGCCGTCAGCGGGGGATTTGGCCACCGCGTCGCCGCCAATGTTGCCGCCGGCGCCCGCCCTGTTTTCGACGATCACGGGCTGGCCCAGGGCCTGCTGCAAGGGCACGGTGACGGCGCGCGCGATCTGGTCGGCCGCCCCGCCCGGCGGGAAGTTGACGATGACCTTGACGGGTTTGCCGGGCCAGGTATCGGCCAAGGCCGTGGCTGGCAGGTGGGTGATCCACGTGATAGCTGCCATGGCACATGCAGAAAGTAGCGTGCGGCGATTTTTCTTGTCGGTTTGATTCATGATGTTGTCTCCAAAAAAATGCAGGTTTAAAACGGGTAGTGGCGCGGCGTGGTCTGCACCGTGATCCAGCGCAGGTCGGTGAATTCAGCCATGCCGGCCTTGCCGCCGAAGCGCCCGAAGCCGCTGCCCTTGACGCCGCCAAACGGCATCTGCGCTTCGTCGTGCACCGTCGGGCCGTTGACGTGGCAAATGCCGGATTCGATGCGCTGGGCGACCTGCATCGCGCGGGCGATGTCGCCACCGAACACGGCGGCCGACAGGCCAAACTCGTTGTCATTGGCGCAGGCCACGGCCTCTTCGACACCGTTGACGCGCACGATGCCCTTGACGGGGCCAAAGGTCTCCTCGCGGTAAATCCGCATGGCCGGTGTGACATGGTCGAGCAAGGTCGCCGGCATCAGCGTGCTGTCGGCCCGCCCGCCGCAGAGCAACTTTGCGCCCTTGGCCAGGGCATCGTCAATCAGCGCATTGCAGCGGTGCACGGTGGCCATGTCCACCACGGAGCCGAGCACGACCGGGCCTTTGCGCGGGTCGCCCAGTGGCAGGCCTTGCGCCCTGGCCGCCAGCCTGGTGACAAAGTCGTCGGCTATCTTGTTGTCGACGATGATGCGTTCCGTGGACATGCAGATCTGGCCCGAGTTGGCAAACGAGCCGAAGACCGCGGCCTTCACTGCGGCATCGATGTCGGCATCGTCCAGCACCACCAGCGGTGCCTTGCCGCCCAGCTCCAGCACGGCCGGCTTGAGGTATTTGGCGCAGGTGGCCGCAATGATCTTGCCGACATGGGTAGAGCCGGTGAAGTTGACGCGGCGCACCGCCGGGTGGGCAATCATGGCCTCCACCACGGCGCCGGCATCGGCCGGGGCATTGGTGACAAAGTTGACCACCCCTTTGGGAAAACCGGCTTCCTGCAGTGCCTGGATGATCAGGCCGTGGGTGGCCGGGCACAGTTCCGAGCCTTTGAGCACCACCGTATTGCCGCAGGCCAGCGGCGTGGCAATGGCGCGCACGCCAAGGATGACGGGCGCGTTCCACGGCGCCATGCCCAGCACCACGCCGGCAGGCTGGCGCACCCCCATGGCCAGGCTGCCGGGCACGTCGGACGGAATGACTTCGCCGCTGATCTGCGTGGTCATGGCCGCCGCCTCTCCCAGCATGCCGGCGGCCAGATGCACGTTGAAACCCGCCCACAAGCCGGAAGCGCCGGTTTCCCTCGCCATGGCCTCCGTAAAGGCCTGGACTTTGGATTCCAGCGCCTGGGCTGCTTTCAACAGCAAGGCACGACGCTCGCCGGGGCCGGTTTGGCTCCAGCTTTTGAAGGCGTGGGCCGCAGCCTCCACGGCGGCCACCGCATCGGCGGGCGTGGCCGCAGGTGCGGTGGTCGCCACGCTGCCGTCCAGCGGGTTGCGGCGCTCGAAGGTTGCGCCGTTGCTGGCTTGTTGTGGCTCACCGTTGATGAGCATGGAAATGCGGGTCATTGAAAGTCTCCGGGTGTGTTGAAAGTTGCTGATTGAAGTTCGGTGCCAGGTCTCGTCACGTCAAGCCACATCCACCTCGACGAGGATGGGGCGGGGGGAGGCAAGGGCTTCGCGCAGAACGTCGTGAAGTTTTGCGGCATCGCGCACATGGACGGCATCGCAGCCCTGTCCCCGGGCCAGCGCCAGGAAGTCGAGGTCGGGCAGGTCGGTGCCTGCCAGTTTGTCGTCGGCCTTGAAGCCAAAGGTGGGCGCGAACTCCTGCAAGGCTGCGTAGCGTCGGTTTTTCAGGATGATGAAGGTAATGGGCAGCTTGAGCTGCGCCGCGCTCCACAGGGCCTGGATGGAATACATGCTGGAGCCGTCGCCCATCAGCCCGATGACCTTTTTGTCCGGCTTGGCTAGCGCTACGCCGACCGCCGCGGGCAAGCCGTGGCCCAGACCGCCGCTGCACATGGTGTAGAAGGTTTCGCTGTGCAGGATGGGCAGGTAGTTCTGCATCGCCGCGCGCGAACTGGGGGCCTCTTCCACCACGATGGACGCGGCATCGCGCACTTCGGCCAGGGTCTGCATGACATAGGCCACGCTCATCAACGCGGTCGGCTCGGCCCGGGGGCGCGGTTGGCGTGGCGCCGGCAAGGCCCGGGTTGCAGGCGCAGGGCGGGCCAGCAGGTCTTGCACCCCCAGGCGGATGCTGCCCACGGCCGAAGTGCCCACGGGCGCCCAGGCGGCGATGCTGGGGTCTTCAATCAGTTGCACCAGTTGGGCGCCGGGCGGCACATGGGGGCCAAAGCCTTCAACATGGTAGGTGAACGCCGCGGCGCCCAGCGCAAAGATGACATCGTGACCGGCCAGCAGGCTCACGATTTTTTCGCGCATGGCGGGCAGGAAGCCGGCAAACAGGCGATGGTCTTCCGGAAAGCCGCAACGCCCCGACATCGGCGCCACCCAGACGGCGGCGTTGTGTCGCTCGGCCAGCGCGACCACCTCATTCCAGGCCGCATCGCGGTCCACCGCGGCGCCGACCACGAAGGCCGGACGTTCGGCGGTGTCAAGCGTGTTGCCGATCGCGTCCAGCACGCGCGGTTCGGGCCGTGTTTCGGTGCTGACCACGCGCGCCTGCAGCGGTTCGCAAGGTTTCTCCCAATCGTCAGCGGGAATCGACACCAGCACCGGCCCGCGCGGCTGCTGCATCGCGATGTAGTAGGCGCGCGCAATGGCCAGCGGCACATCCTCGGCACGGGCCGGCTCGATGCTCCATTTGACATAGGGTTTGGGCAGCTCGGTGGCCTGGCCCGAGAACAGGAAGGGGTCAAACGGCAGGATGGAGCGTGCCTGCTGCCCGGCGGTAATCACCATGGGCGTGCGGTTCTTGTGGGCCGTGAAGATGTTGCCCATGGCATGGCCCACACCCGCAGCCGAATGCAGGTTGACGAAGGCGGCGTTGCGCGTGGCCTGGGCATAGCCGTCGGCCATGCCCACCACCACCGATTCCTGCAAACCCAGGACGTAGCGGAAGTCTGGCGGGAAATCGAGGAACAACGGTAGCTCGGTGGAGCCGGGGTTGCCGAAGATGGTGTCGATCTTGAAGGCACGCAGCAAATCCAGCACGGCTTCACGCACGCTGGTGCTGGGCATGGGGAGGGATGTTGTTGTTGCCTGGAGGAGGGCATTGGCCTGGGGCATCTGAGGGGTCCTGGGATTGAGGCTGGCAGAGCTAGCGTCTTGTGTTGTTGGCACGAGGCTGGTATGCGTCGATGAGGCATCTTCGGTGCTAGCCTGTCATAAATCAATAAAATGAAAAGACTAAGTAGTATTAGATACATGCATATAAAAGACATCGACCTGAATCTGCTGCGGCTGTTTGACGCGGTCTACCGCACCCGCAACGTGAGTCGCGCGGCCGAGTTGCTGGACCTGACCCAGCCCGCCGCCAGCCAGGGCCTGACGCGGCTGCGGCTGCTGATCAAGGACCCGCTTTTCGTGCGGGCCGGTGGCGGAGTGCAGCCCACCCCCAAGGCCGACCGGCTGGCCGACGCGGTGCGCAGTGCGCTCGGCACGCTGGAGCAGGCGCTCAATGAGTCGGCGCTGTTCGAGCCCTTGCAGTCGCGCAAGGTGTTTCGCATCCACATGAGCGACATTGGCGAGGGCCGTTTTTTGCCGGACCTGATGGTGGCGCTGCGGCGGCTTGCGCCGGGCGTGCGCCTGGAGACCTCGCCGGTGGCCAGCAGCGACATTGCCCAAACACTGGACAGCGGGCGCATCGACTTTGCGTTTGGTTTTTTGCCCACGGTCAAGGACACGCAACGCGTGCAACTGCTCCAGGACCGCTACATCGTGCTGCTGCGCGAGGGCCACCCTTTTATCAGGCGCCGCCGCAGCGGCCAGGCGCTGCTGGACGACCTGCATCAGCTGGAGTTTGTGGCGGTGCGCACCCACTCCGACACCCTGCGCATCCTGCAGTTGCTGCAGCTGGAAGACCGGCTGCGCCTGACCACCGAGCATTTCATGGTGCTGCCGGCCATCGTGCGCGCGACCGACCTTGGCGTGGTGATGCCGCGCAACATCGCGCAGATCTTTGCCGCGAGCGGCGGCTACGCCATCATCGAGCCGCCGTTTCCTTTGCGCGACTTCACGGTATCGCTGCACTGGAGCAAGCGCTTTGAGGCCGATCCCGGCAACCGGTGGTTGCGGCAGACGATTGTGGATTTGTTTGCAGAACCCTGAAGGCTGATATCGACGACAAAGACACCGCGATGGAGGCTCCCGCCACGCAGCGGCACGCGCAGAGCATAAAGTTCGACGTCTGTCTGGACTGCGATGATGTCTATGGCTATTTTGAACCGCTGGCCGGTCTCGTGATCACCGGGCCGACGAATACCAATGTGAACGATTTCAGGGCGATTCTGGTTTTGTAGCGACCCGCTGACGCGGTGTAATTCAACGCACAGTCGCTCGTTGCCGCAGCTGCGTTAAAAAGCCGCTGGTGCCCGAAAGCGCCAGCGGCCCACGTCTTCAGAAAAAAAGAAGCGTCAGAGCTTGTATTCAACCAGCAGCAAGGGTGTGGTGGCTGTGCAGGAGTTTTTGACGAACGCCGTGCTGTTGTTGCAGCCAAACTTGTTGCGCCAGTACTCAATGCCTACCCCTGCGGTGAGGCCACTCTTAGGCCCCATGACGTCGAACATGAAGGTCGCGCGGGCCAGCGTTTCAGTTTTGGTTTTATCGCCAAAACCATCCTTGCCTTTGGGGCCCACGATGTCTACAAACCCAGCAAAGGTGCCAACACCTCCAACCGGAATGGCCCAGGCTGAGGCCAGGACGGGGGCGAGGTCGAATGACACCGATTTGCCGACGATGCCGTTGTGGTTCGACTCTTTATAGGCCTGAATGCCGATGTCCCAGAATCCGGCCTCTACGGGCATGGCTGCGGCAATACCCACGCGCAGCTTGCGCGGAGAGGGCGCAAACGCGGTGTTTTTGGTGCCGGCATCGAAACGTCCTGTCAGTTTCAGGTCTTTGGCAAAACCATAGCCAGTCTTGTTGCCGGTCATGGCGCTGAGGGAGAAGTCGCGCTGGTAAAAGCCATACCATTCCTGTGCCCCGCCGCCGCCGCCCTGTGCCGGATCAGCTGAATTGGATTTCAGTAGATCGATCGTGAAAAAGTTGGTGCCCAGCTTGTCGCCGCTGACATGCGTGAAGCTCAACACGTTCTTGGAAACCTTGTCAGACACGCCCGGTTCGGACTGGCTGGGTGCATAGCGATAACCAACGGAGTTGCTGCTCCAGTCGGCACTCATTGCGCCCGTGCTTGCGAGCAAAACCGAAAGCAGGGCGGTGATTTTTTTTGTCATCTTCATAAAAAGTCCTGTTGTGAAAGCCAATTGGGGTTAGCGACTGATGCATGCAAGGTCGCTGCAAGGCATAAGCAAGGGGGGTGGTGCCACTGCCAAGCTCATCCAATGTAAATCCTGCATACAATTTTGTATACACAGTTCTGTATACGCAATATGGATAACAAAATGAGTGCAAACACGGAGTGCAAATTCTGGATGTAACGGCTATGCAGAGAAGACGCGGGAAAGTGACTGAGCACTGGATTTAGACGGGACTAGCCTTGCGCATGAAAGAGCTGGAAACGCTGGAGCACGTGGCCGAACGCATTGATAAAACCTCTGCGCTTGGAGGGGTGGATCAAGGTGCTCAACGGGCTTGTAAAGCGCTGCTGAGAGGGGTAAAAAATACT
>DASXRN010000276.1:0-5207 GCA_036506595.1 Polaromonas sp.
CCCTATCCGGCCCGCGTGCTCTGCGCCGTCGTTTTGGTGTGCGTCGGCCAAGGCATCAGCATCGCCGGAATGGTTGCGTTTCGGCGCGCCAAGACCACCGTGAACCCGGTTAAGGCAAGCTTGGCGTCCTCGTTGGTCATCCGAGGCGTGTACCGCTATACGCGCAACCCCATGTATGTCGGGCTCTTGCTTACCCTGTTGGCGTGGGCAGTGTTTCTGGCGAATCCGCTCGCTGTCCTGTGGGTTGTCGTGTACGTGCTCTACATCACTCGGTTCCAAATCATCCCGGAAGAACGCGTGTTGGCGTCTCTATTTGGGGCAGAGTACGAGGCTTACAAAGGCAGGGTACGCAGATGGATATGAGGCCTAAGGAAGGTCTGGACCTGAGCCGACTCGGAGACGGCTGGATGCGAAATTGACTTCGCCCGCCCATTGCATCGTCATGCGATCGCGAGGAAACTTCCTTTGAACGTAGTCACTTAAGGCCGCGCGGACGTCGCACAGCAATCAGGGTCAGAAGCAAATGAATTCCTCAACGCCAAAAGCTGCACCAGCCTTCTACCGGTTGCGAGACGTCATGCGCATCTCGGCCCTGAGTCGGTCGACGATTTATCGGCGGATCGCGAAAGGAAGATTTCCGTCTCCTGTCCATCTTGGCGGCCGCGCCTCAGGCTGGCCAATCACGGCGCTGCAGGAGTGGATCAAGGATCCGGAAGGTTATCGGGTCGCGCGCTAGTAGCAAAAAAGCGAATGTCGCACCGCAGCGAGCCCTGGCGAACGCTGTCGCACTGTGGAGGCTGGGGCGGAATCGAAAGAACCACCGCAGACCGCGCGCGAGTTCGCTTTCTTCCTCCTCGCCTCTCCTCGGGGTACACGCGCGGGTACACCCACTCGTGCGACGGAAAGCGGAATCGAACCACAGACAATTTGAGGGAATCGAATTGCGGAACTCAGTCGCTCCCGACGAAGTACCCTGCGCTTCGCCCGCTTTGGTTTTGCTGATCGCCCATCCGGTCCACCATTGATCCGCGATGGCTGTTCATCTGACGAAACCCTTCTATCGGACGCAGAGGTGATCCCACCTCGCCTCATCCGCTTCCGGGACGCGCCGGCCTACCTCGGCATGGATCGCCACCGGTTCGACAGCGAGGTACGTCCGACATTGACCGAGATTCCGATCGGTCAGCGTGGCATCGCCTTCGACCGGCACGAGCTCGATGCCTGGGCGGACGCGTATATTGCGGCCTGTGGACGCCCGAGTCGCGAACCGAAAGGAGCGCAACTATGCGAACTCGGACGAGAGGTATCCAGCTGGCCGATGACGGCGGGCGGATCGTCAACAAGGAATACAAGGGACAGCGGATCTTCCAGCGGCTCGGCAACGTCAGCCAGAACGACGCCGAGGCCTGGCTCAGTGGCAGGCAAGCGGAGATCGACGCGGAACGGGCAAACAGCCTTCGACGCGGCGGTCAGCGCCTGTGGGCAGATGCTGCACGGAAGTACCTGATCGAGTGCAAGAACCGAAAGGTTCGCACACTCGACCTGATCAGTTATCACGTGTCGCTGCTGCTGCCGTATATCGGCGGACAACCCTTGTTCTGTGTGTGCAACGACAGTCTTGAGGACTTCAAGGCCGACCGTCAGGATGATGGGGTGAAGAACAGCACCATCAACCGCTCGATGGAAGTCGTTCGCACCACGCTGATTCGCGCGGCCCGCGTGTGGCGCGAAGAAGGCATGCCCTGGTTGTCGGCACCGCCGCTGATCGAAATGCCGGATGAAAAGGCGCAAAAGCGCGAGCCCTACCCCATCTCGTGGGCCGAGCAAGCCAGGCTACTACCGCGCTTGGCCGCTCACCATCAGGCCATGGTGGAGTTCGCGCTGAATACCGGCGCCCGTGATGAAAACGTGTGTGGCCTGAGGTGGGAGTGGGAAGTGCCCGTGCCCGAGCTGGACCGCAGTGTGTTCGTGATACCGCCCGAGTTCTTCAAGACCAACCGCAAGCATGTGCTGATCCTTAACGACAGGGCCTGGGCCATCGTCGAGGGCAAGCGAGGTGAACACAAGCAGTTCGTGTTCACCTGGGAAGGTCCGAACCATGAACGCGATCGCGTCGGCACGATCAACACCGCGGCCTACCAGAAGGCGCGGGCGGACGTGGGCTTGCCCCAGGTCCGGGTGCACGACCTGCGCCACACGTTTGGCCAGCGGCTGCGCGACGCCGGCGTCAGGGAGGAGGACCGTGCTTTGTTGCTAGGCCATGCCATCGAAGGCATGCCCCAGCACTACGCCACGGCTACCGTCGCCCGGCTGGTGGACGCTGCGAATAGCGCGGCTTTGACGCGCGACCGCATGACGCTATTGCGGGTGGCGAATGGGTGAGAAAGGAAGGGCGCGATGAAAAGTCGCGCAAAAGTCGCGCAAAAGAAAAAGGACTCACGCCATTTCTGACGTAAGTCCTTGATTTTATTGGTGCGGCTGGCAGGAATTGAACCCACGACCCCTTGGTTCGTAGCCAAGTACTCTATCCAACTGAGCTACAGCCGCTAAGCCTCGTATTATAGCGTACTTTTAAATGGTAGGGCGTGTTGGACTTGAACCAACGACCAAAGGATTATGAGTCCTCTGCTCTAACCAACTGAGCTAACGCCCCCCAAGGAACCGATTGTAAGGGCCTACTTGCTGTGGCTAAGCGCCGTGCTGACCAGTTTGGAGGTGATATCGACAATCTGGATCATTTTTTCGTAGGGCATTCGCATGGGGCCAATCACCCCCAAGGTTCCCACAACCTGGCCATCGACCTCGTACGGCGCTGTCACCACTGACAATTCCTGGTACGGGATGACCTGACTTTCGCCGCCGATGTAAATACGCACGCCTTCGGCCCGGCTTGAAACATCAAGCAAACGCATCAGCTGCGCCTTTTGCTCAAACAGGTCGAATAGCTTGCGCAAGTTCCCCATGTCACTTGAGAAATCGCTGATGGCCAGCAGGTTGCGTTCTCCGGAAACAACCACTTCATCACGTGACTCGATCGCCTCGGAACTGACCTGAACCGCAGCCTGCATCAAGGTGGCAATTTCACCCCTGAGCGCCTCCACCTCATTTTTCAGGCGCTCACGCACTTCTTCAATGGCCATGCCGGCGTAGTGCGAGTTGAGAAAATTGGCGGCTTCGATCAGTTGGGACTGGGTGTAATCAGCCTCGGTAAAGATGACACGGTTTTGAACATCGCCGTCTGGCGAGACGATGATCACCAGAAAACGTTTTTCAGACAGGCGCAGAAATTCGATATGCCGGAACACCGATGTGCGGCGCGGTGCCATGACCACCCCGACAAACTGCGACAGGCTGGACAGCATGTGGGCGGCATTGCTGATGACTTTTTGCGGCTGATCAGGCGCGAGTCGGGGCGTCGGGATATGCCCCACTGAAGGCAGTGGGTCGCGTTGCATGGTCAGCATGGTGTCGACGAAAAGTCGATAGCCCCGGGCCGTGGGAATGCGGCCGGCGGAGGTATGCGGGCTCACGATCAGGCCCAGCTCCTCCAGATCGCTCATGACGTTGCGTATGGTGGCAGGCGACAGCTCAAGACCTGAGGCCTTGGACAGCGTGCGCGACCCCACCGGCTGACCATCAGCAATGTAGCGCTCCACCAGCGCTTTCAGCAACAACCGGGCGCGATCATCAAGCATGATGACATTCTACGAAGCTTCGGTCACCATGTTGTGATGTAATTTACTTATGAAATCGCAATTTCGCCATGTCGCACTGATAGGCAAGTACCACGCCCAGGGATCCCGTTCTGCGCTGGAAGACATTGCGCATTTTCTGGGCACGCAGGGCTGCGATGTCGCGATTGAACATGACACCGCCAGCAATACCGGCCTGACACAATTTCCCACGCTCAGCACAGCGCAGATAGGCGCTCAATGCGACCTTGCACTGGTAGTCGGCGGCGATGGGACCATGCTGGGCATAGGCCGCTTGCTGGCCCAGTTTGGCGTGCCGTTGGTGGGCATCAACCAGGGTCGGCTCGGCTTCATCACCGACATCGCCTTTGATGATTACCAGGACACGCTCGAACCCATGCTGCGTGGCGAGTTTGAGGAGGACCGGCGCTGGATGATGCAGGCCAAGGTCGTCCGCGACGGCCGCTGCGTCTTCAGCGCGACGGCCATGAACGATGTCGTCGTCAATCGTGGCGCAACCGCCGGCATGGTGGAACTGCGTGTGGAAGTCGATGGCCGCTTTGTGGCCAACCAGCGTGCGGACGGCCTGATCATTGCATCGCCGACCGGCTCGACGGCCTATGCCCTGTCGGCCGGCGGCCCCTTGCTTCACCCCTCCATCGCCGGCTGGATTCTGGTGCCCATCGCCCCGCACACCTTGTCAAACAGGCCGATAGTCCTTTCAGACTCTGGAGAGATTACCGTTGAAATAGTAGCAGGCCGGGATGCCAGCGCCAACTTTGACATGCAGTCGCTGGCCAGCTTGCTGCATGGCGACCGAATCACCGTCAGGCGTTCAGAGCACCAAATGCGTTTCCTGCATCCCAAGGGCTGGAGTTATTTTGATACCTTGCGCAAAAAACTTCACTGGAATGAAGGCGTTGCCTGAGCGCCGCCTTGCAACCGCCCTGGAATAAGTCATGAGCCTCAAAAGCATCTCGCTTCGCGATTTCGTCATCGTCCACGAGCTGGATCTGAATTTGTCCGATGGGTTTACGGTTCTCACCGGCGAAACCGGGGCCGGTAAATCGATATTGATTGATGCGCTGCAACTGGCGCTGGGCGCACGTGCCGATGTTGGCGTGGTCCGCGAAGGCGCCCTGCGCTGCGAGATCAGTGTCGACTTCGACAGCCCGCCGGGTTTGGCGCCATGGCTGGAGCAAGCCGGCTTCGAATCGGCGGACAGCTTGCTGCTGCGCCGCACGATTGATGCGCAAGGCAAGAGCCGGGCCTGGATCAATGGCAGCGCGGCAACCGCCAGCCAGCTCAGGGAGATTGCCGACCAGCTGGTGGACATCCATGGCCAGCATGCCTGGCAAAGCCTGACCCGTCCCGACGCCGTGCGCGGCCTGCTGGACTCCTATGCGCAAGTGTCCGCCGAGCCATTGGCCCAGCGCTGGCAACAGTGGCGCCTGACCCAAAACACATTGGCGCAAGCGCGCGCCGCCCAGGACAGCCTGCAGCGCGAGCGTGAAC
>DASXRN010000277.1:0-20565 GCA_036506595.1 Polaromonas sp.
CAAATCAGTTTCATCTCTTTGTGAAGGCCGCCCCATGAATGTTGTTGGATTTGCCGGGTACTCTGGCTCGGGCAAAACAACGCTGGTTGAAAAGCTGATTCCGGCGCTCAAGCTGCGCGGCCTGCGGGTGTCGGTTGTCAAACACGCCCATCACAAGTTTGACATTGACCACCCGGGCAAAGACACGTACCGCCATCGTGAAGCCGGTGCCTTTGAGGTGGTGGTGGCCTCTGACAAACGCCTGGCGCTCATGCGTGAGTTTGAAAAGCCTTCCGAGATGACCGTGCACCAGCTGATTGCCGAGCTGTACGGCGGTGTGGACTGGGTGCTGGTGGAAGGCTTCAAAAGCAGTGATTTGCTCAAGATTGAAGTCTGGCGCGCTGCATCGGGCAAGCCCGCCCGCTACATGGAAGACGATTTCATCGTCGCCATCGCCACCGACTCACCCGAACAGCTGCCGCAAGCAACCTTGCGCCCGGTGCTGGATTTGAACGATGCAGACGCCCTGGCCGACTACCTGCTCAACAATCAGGAACGCTTTGCCTATTCGTTTGAAAATCGCTCCTGATTGCATCAAAGATTCATCACCATGAGCCCAGTTGACACCGCGACAAGCATGCCTCCAAGCCCAACGCCTCCAGTGCGCGCGCCCCTAAAGCCCCTGGACCAAGCGCTGGCGGAGTTGCTGGCCCAGGCGACGCCCTTGCAGGCTGTTGATACCGTTTCCACCTTTGAGGCCGACGGCCGCGTGCTGGCCCAGGATCTGGTGTCCAGCCTGGATGTACCGGCACACGACAACAGTTCCATGGACGGTTATGCCGTGCGCTGCGCTGATTGGGCCGATACCGCCACGCGCTTGCAGGTCAACCAGCGCATTCCCGCCGGAAGCAGCGGCCATGCGCTGGCAGCCCTATCGGCAGCGCGGATTTTTACCGGTGCACCGATTCCGCCGGGCGCCGATGCCGTGGTCATGCAGGAGGATTGCGAAACGCTGGGTGAAGGGGGTGTTCGGATTCTGGTGCCGCCCAAACCGGGGCAGTGGATTCGTCGCCGTGGTGAAGACGTGGCGGCCGGCGCGGTGGTGCTGCAGCGCGGTGAACGCCTGAGCCCCGCATCCCTGGGGCTGGCGGCCAGCATTGGTTTTGACAAATTACCGATTGCCCCGCGGGTGCGCGTGGCCTTGTTCTCGACCGGCGATGAGCTGGTGATGCCTGGCGATGTGGCCCCTGCCGACATGAAGCCCGGCGCCATTTACAACTCCAACCGTTTCTTTTTGCGCGCCTTGTTGCTGCGGCTGGGCTGCACCGTGACCGACCTGGGCATCGTGCCCGACCGGCTGGATGCCACGGTGGCCGCGCTCCAGCGCGCGAGCCAGCAGCACGACCTGATTCTGACCAGCGGCGGTGTCTCGGTGGGCGAAGAAGACCATATCAAGCCCGCCGTGCAGGCGCTGGGCGAGCTCAACCTCTGGCAGATCGCCATCAAGCCGGGCAAGCCGTTTGCGTATGGCAAGGTCGGGGCCGCCCATTTCATCGGCCTTCCGGGCAACCCGGTGTCCAGCTTTGTGACCTTTTTGCTGCTGGTGCGCCCATTTCTTCTCAAGCTGCAGGGTGCCAGCGACGTTGCTGCGAAATCAATAGCGCTTCCCGCCCATTTCACATGGCCCAGGGCCGATAAACGTCGTGAATTTCTGCGCGTGCGGCGCAATGCGGCGGGCGGGCTGGAGCTGTTTGGCAACCAAAGTTCGGGTGTGCTCACCTCGGCGGTCTGGGGCGATGGGCTGGTCGATAACCCGGCAGGCCAAACCATTGCGCACGGTGACACGGTGCAGTTCATTCCGTTTTCGGCGCTACTCTCATGAAGGACTTTGCATGAAAGTCACCGTCAAATACTTTGCCTCCATCCGCGAAGCCATAGGGCAGGGCAGCGAGCTGCGCGAAACCTCCGCGGCGACGCTGTCGGCCCTGCGCGATGAACTGCTGGCTGCCAGTCCCGCGCATGCCGGCAGCCTGGCGCGCGGCAAGGCCGTGCGCATGGCGCTCAACCAGGTCATGAGCGACGAGTCGGCCGTTTTAAGCGAAGGCTGCGAAGTCGCCTTCTTCCCACCCGTCACTGGCGGCTGATTTACACAATCAATTCATCAAGCTGCTGCAAGCGTTCCGCCAGTGCGCTAGAGGCCCGTGTCATCGGGCTGCGCAATTCGTCGCGAACCAGGCCCTGGCGTGCCAGCAGCGCCTTCAACGGGCCTGGGTTGGGCTCGGAGAACAGGCCTTCGATCAGTGGCAACAGGGGTTCCCACCGCGTGCGAGCCTGCTCTAGCTCGCCCGCCTCGATGAGTTGCAGAACCTGAACGAAACGCTGCGTGTGCAAATGGGCTGCAGCCGCAATCGCACCGTGGCCGCCTTGCACCATGGTTGAAAAGATGTTGGCATCTTCGCCGCTGAGGACCTGCAGCCGGCCGTCTGCAATCAGCGCCTGGGTCTTGGCCGCGTCGCCGCCGCAGTCCTTGACCGCGCAGATGCGCGGGTGGCCGGCCAGCGTCAGCAAGGTCTCCAGCTCCATCTTCACGCCGGTGCGGTAGGGAATGTCATAGAGAATCACCGGCACGGCGCTGGCGTCGGCCAGCTGGGTAAACCATTCGATGAGGCCGGCCTGCGCGGGCCGGATGTAGCTGGGCGCCGGCAGCAGAATGCCAGCAAGGCCCAGCGCGCCCAGCATCTTTATACGCGCTGCAGTTTTGCCCAGGTGGTAGCCCGACAAGCCCATGACGACGGGCAAATCGGGTGCTTCCTTCATCACGGTTTCCAGCGCCACCAATTGCTCTTCGTCGCTGAGCGCCGCCGCTTCGCCGGTGGAGCCGCAGACCACCAGGCCGGCAATGCCGCTGGAGCGGTAATGCGCGACCAGGCGCTTTAAAGACGCATGGTCAACACTGCCGTGGTCGAAGGGGGTGATGAGCGGGATCCAGAGTCCCGAGAAATCCGGGTTCAAACTACGCGCTGTTTGCATGAAGACACATCCTGAAAAAACTGACCGGCTTGAAAGGCCGCCATCAGAACAAGGGGTGGGTGTCCGCAAAAGACTTCAAAGTAATCGGCGGTTCCATCGCTCATTCGACGACGGAACCGCAGCCCCGGTCAAATGAGCAACGGTTTTTTTGATTTGCTGGCGCCCGCCCGATACGCGCTGGCGCCGCTTGGCATCCAGGCTGTCGGGAAATGGGTATGACCAGTCATGCGGCAAATCTTACCCGGCTTTTGGGGCTGGTGGCAAAATTGCACCATGGCTTTCCCCCGCGTCCTGATCAGCACCGAAGACTTCAATCTCGCCAGCGAGGTTGCCGCGCTGCGCGCCAATGACAAGCGCGTCGGTGCCGTCTGCAGTTTTATCGGCACAGTCCGTGACCGCAATGACGGCCTGAGCGTCAGCAGCATGGAGCTGGAGCACTACCCCGGCATGACCGAAAAAGCCATTGAAGCCATGATTGACGAGGCTTTTGTGCGTTTTGATATTTTTGGCGCCCGGGTGATTCACCGTGTCGGGCTCTTGCAGCCGCTCGACCAGGTGGTGATGGTGGCCGTGACGTCGGCGCACCGCGGCGAGAGCTTCAAGGCCTGCGAATTCCTCATGGACTACCTGAAAACCCAGGCACCCTTCTGGAAAAAAGAGCAGACGCCTGAAGGCGCGCGCTGGGTGGATGCGCGGGTCAGCGACGATGCGGCGCTGGCTAAATGGGGCATCAGCGCCCCTAATGCGTGAATTGATTGCCTGAACCACTTGCCCGAATTGAAGGCCCGAATTGAGGCCCTTCAGTTCAGGTATTTAGGTCTGTCCGTGCCGTCCGGCGGTGTTGACGCGTCATTGTTCGTGTCGGTGCTTGCGCTCGCCTCAAGCCTGGTCGCTTGCGACGGCAATTCAAGCCATTGCGACTTTTTGAGCGCCTGATTGAGCAGTTGCAGCAGGCCCTGGGTCAGCGGCGGGTCCATCATGACCTGCGCGTTGCGCGTTTGGTTGGGCAATTTCTCGAACAGCTGAACTTGCAGCTGTCCCGTCGCGCGCAGCCTCAGTTTGACTTCGGAGATCAGCCAGGGCGCGGTGCCGTGCGCCGCCGCCGATGTGAGTCCGGCCTGCGCTTTGTAAGGTGTTGCGTAATCCCCGTTGTAGGCGGCGGCTTCTTTTTGAAAGTTTTCCAGCATACGCTGGCGTTGCTTTTCAAGCGGCGCGGCAGGGCTGGCCCGCATCGTGTAGCGCTTCATCTGGTCTGCCGAGGTGGCCTTCAATGCGGGCAGCAAGCTTAGCGTGAGGCGGCGCGTGAACCACAGGTGCAGCTCCTTACCGTCGCGGGTGCTGATGCGCAGCAACAACCGGTCTTGCTCGTTCTCATAGCTGATACTGAGCTGGTGAATGTTCATACGCTGATTTTAGGCTGGCGGGCTCGTGGCGCGTCGATTGAACAAGCCGGCATTGAAAAGCGCCGAAATCGCCTCAGATCAGAAACAATCAATTATTCGAAATCCTTTTCGGAGTCTTTTAATGCGGCAAGACAAACTGACGACCAAATTTCAGGAAGCCCTGAGCGACGCCCAGTCGCTAGCGCTGGGCAACGACAACGCCTACATCGAGCCGGCCCATCTGCTGGCCGCCATGCTGCGCCAGGACGACGGGCCGCGCGCGCTGCTGGAGCGGGCCGGAGTCAATGTCCATGGCCTGACGCAGGCGGTCGATGCCGCTGTGAAAAAGCTGCCGCAGGTGCAAGGCCAGGACCAGATCCAGGTCGGCCAGGAGCTTGCCAGGCTGCTGCAGGCCACCGAAAAAGAAGCCATCAAGCGCAATGACCAGTTCATTGCCGGCGAGCTGTTTTTGCTCGCCGTCACTGAGAGCAAGGCAGATGTCGGCCGGATAGCCCGGGAAAATGGCATGACGCGCAAGTCGCTGGAGGCGGCCATTGACGCCGTGCGCGGCGGCCAGAACGTCAACAGCGCCGAAGCCGAAGGCCAGCGTGACGCCCTGCAAAAATACTGCCTGGACCTGACCGAGCGCGCCCGCCTGGGCAAACTCGATCCGGTGATAGGCCGCGACGATGAAATCCGCCGCGCCATCCAGGTGCTGCAGCGCCGCACCAAAAACAACCCCGTGCTGATCGGCGAGCCCGGCGTGGGCAAGACCGCCATCGTCGAAGGCCTGGCCCAGCGCATTGTGGCCGGCGAGGTGCCCGAGTCGCTCAAGGGCAAGCGCGTGCTCAGCCTGGACATGGCGGCCCTGCTGGCCGGCGCCAAGTTTCGCGGCGAGTTTGAAGAGCGCCTGAAAACCGTGCTCAAGGAACTGGCCAAGGACGAAGGCCAAACCATCGTTTTCATTGACGAGCTGCACACCATGGTGGGCGCCGGCAAGGCCGAGGGCGCGATAGACGCCGGCAACATGCTCAAGCCGGCACTGGCCCGTGGCGAGCTGCACTGCGTGGGCGCGACCACGCTCGACGAATACCGCAAGTACATCGAAAAAGACGCCGCGCTGGAGCGTCGCTTCCAGAAAATCCTGGTGGACGAGCCCAGCGTGGAGGCCACCATTGCCATTCTGCGCGGCCTGCAGGAAAAGTACGAAGCGCACCACGGCGTGCAGATTACCGACCCGGCCATCGTGGCCGCGGCTGAGCTGAGCCACCGCTACATCACCGACCGTTTTCTGCCCGACAAGGCGATTGACCTGATCGACGAGGCCGCCGCCAAGATCAAGATCGAGATGGACTCCAAGCCTGAGATCATGGACAAGCTGGATCGCCGCCTGATTCAATTGCAGATTGAGCGCGAAGCCGTGCGCCGCGAAAAAGACGAGGCCTCGCAAAAACGCTTTGGATTGATCGAAGAGGAAATCGCCAAGCTGCAAAAAGAGATCTCCGACTTCGACGAAATCTGGCAGGCTGAAAAAGCGCAGGCGCTGGGCTCCAAGGACGTGATGGCAGAAATCGAAAAGGTCAATTTCCAGATTGAAGAGTTCACCCGCAAGGGCGACTTCAACAAGGTGGCCGAGCTGCAATACGGCAAGCTGCCCGACCTGAAAAAACGTCTGCAGGCAGCGCAAGACAGCGAAGCGCAAAAAGAGGCCTCCAACGCGCCCAAGCTGCTGCGCACGCAGGTGGGGGCCGAAGAAATTGCCGAGGTCGTCGCACGTTCCACCGGCATTCCGGTCAGCAAACTGATGCAGGGCGAGCGCGACAAGCTGCTGCTGATGGAAGGCAAGCTGCACGAGCGCGTGGTGGGCCAGGACGAGGCCATCAGTGCAGTGGCCAACGCGATTCGCCGCTCACGCTCGGGCCTGTCTGACCCGAACCGGCCCACCGGCTCCTTTTTGTTCCTCGGCCCCACCGGCGTCGGCAAGACCGAGCTGTGCAAGGCGCTGGCCGGCTTTCTGTTCGACAGCGAAGACCATTTGATCCGTGTCGACATGAGCGAGTTCATGGAGAAGCATTCGGTGGCGCGCCTGATTGGTGCGCCCCCCGGCTACGTGGGATATGAGGAGGGCGGCCACCTGACCGAAGCCGTGCGCCGCAAGCCCTACAGCGTGCTGCTGCTCGACGAGATCGAAAAAGCCCACCCCGATGTGTTCAACGTGCTGCTGCAGGTGCTTGATGACGGTCGCCTGACCGACGGCCAGGGGCGCACCGTGGACTTTAAAAACACCGTGATCGTGATGACCAGCAACATCGGCTCACCCATCATCCAGTCCATGGTCGGCCAGCCGTATGAAGACATCAAGGACGCCGTAACGGATGAGCTGAAGAACTACTTCCGGCCCGAGTTTTTGAACCGGATTGACGAGACCGTGGTGTTCCATGCACTCGACGCGAAGCAGATCGAGTCAATTGCCAGAATCCAGCTCAAGGTGCTGGAGGTGCGTTTGCAAAAGATGGACCTGACGCTGCAGGTCTCGGAAGCGGCGATTGCCGAGCTGGCCAAGGTCGGTTTCGACCCGGTGTTTGGCGCGCGGCCGCTCAAGCGCGCAATCCAGCAGCGCATTGAAAACCCGCTGTCCAAGCTGCTGCTGGAAGGGCGCTTCCCGCCCAAGAGCGTGATCCCGGTCGATGTTGATCCGGTGCGTGATCCCGGCGTGTTCAAGTTCGACCGGGTCGTGCACTGAGTACCCCAGCGGCGCAACAGCTATCGATTTGATAGCTGCTTGCGCCCGCGTTGATTGGGCTACAGGCCTTTTTGGCTAGAATTTTTCTGACTGGCGGCAAGCAGCCGCTTAACGGTAAAACGCCTCGACTTTGCCCTTCAACTTGATCAGCAGCGGATGGCCCTTGCGATCCAGCGTCTTGCCTGCGGGCACCTTGACCCAGCCCTCGCTGATGCAGTACTCCTCGACATCCAGACGCTCCTTGTCATTCAATCGAATACCAACCTCATGTTCGAACACGGCGGCGACGTGATGGGGGCTGCGCGGATCAACTGACAGATGGTCGGGCAGCGGAGGGCGTTGAGTGGTTTCGTTCATGGCTATCTTTTTTTCAATTAACGCGAGTCGGTATCAAATGGGTATCAATTTTCCATGATTTGGCCCTTGCCTGGCTTGGATCACGTGCTCAAACAGCTCATGTGAGCTGAAGGGGATGGCCGCCGTTTTAACCCGCCAAGCCCGCGAACACATTTTGCACATCGTCATTCGCATCGATGGCGGCGAGGAAAGCTTCAACTTCTTCCAGATCCCCGGCGCTTAAGGTGGCGGGGTCGATGGGGTTTTTGGCCTTGTATCCGAGCTTGGCGGACAAGACGCTGAAGCCCTGGGCTGGTAACGCGCGGCTCACCAGGTCGAGATCCGCGGCATCGGTCAGGAACATCGTGACGCCGTCTTCCTCGCCCGGCTCAAAGTCCTGGGCGCCCGCTTCAATGGCGGCCAGTTCAGGGTCGGCGCCCGCTGCCAGGGGCTCGGCTTCGATCATGCCCACATGGTCAAAATCCCAGGCCACCGAGCCGGAAGTACCCAACTGCCCCTTGCGGAACAGCACGCGCATTTCAGGTGCGGTGCGGTTCAGGTTGTCGGTCAGGCATTCGACCATGACGGGGACGCGGTGCGGCGCGAAGCCTTCGTAAATCACGTGTTCAAAATGAACCGCATCACCCGTGAGTCCAGCGCCTTTCTTGATGGCGCGTTCCAGGGTGTCCTTGGGCATGGAGACTTTGCGGGCCTGCTCCACGACCAGCCTCAGGCGCGCGTTCGAAGCGGGATCGGCTCCGCTGCGCGCCGCGACCATGATTTCTTTGGCCAATTTTCCAAATACCCGGCCCTTGGCATTTGCGGCCAGTTCCTTGCCTTTTGCTTTCCATTGCGCGCCCATGCTTGAAATTCCTTGCTGTTGTAGCGCTCAAATGCGCCTGGCTTGTTCGGGGTGATTGGGGCATGCGCGCTATTTTCAAAAGATGTGGCGCATGACCGGCGGGTTCTGGTTATACACCCAGACGATGGGCCTGAACCCCGAGGTATCAGCCGACCAGTAAAGTAATCATTCATAGATATATATGCAACGGTCACCAAGCGAAAATTTGCGCCACGTTACGACCTGACGGCTTGATTAAAAGCCAGCTGCCTTCTCAAGAAGTCAGCGTCTTGATGGTCCCGCTGACTTTTGACAAGTCTGCCGCTGTCGCAAGCAGTTGGGGGCGAGTTCCACCATGCGCTCCGGTGTCATTCTGATGCTGGGCCCGGCAATGCTCACGCAGGCCACAACTTGCTGGTGCCGTGGGGCCAAATTCACCCGGTTCTCCAAACCCTTGCCGGGCAACCAGTCGCCAAAGTCATCCGTCGCGAGGAGACGGCTGTCGTGTCACTGCTCGACGCAACCACCAACCTCTGCATCGTGGAGGCAATACGGCGAGCGGTTGAGCAGGGTACGACACAGACCATCCAGCCGCTGGTTGCTTGAAGGGGCGAACTGCTGGAAAGCATGCCGTCAAACATCAGCAGCCAGCCTGTGCAACTGCGTCCGCAGGCTTTGCATCTCGTCGAGCAGTTCAAGCGCCAGCGCAGCGCCCGCCAGGTTCACGCCCAGGTCGCGTTGCAGCCGCAGCGCGACCTGGGCGCGGTGCATGTGCAGGCCGGTAAAGCGCCATTGATCGGGCACCATGCCGCCGGGGGCCAATACGCCTTCGTCAACCAGCTGGATGATCATGTCGGCCTGCGCGGCGCAGGCGCGGCAGACGTCGTCGAGTGTGAGTTCGGTCTGATCTTCCAGAATAAAACCGGTGATCCGGGTTGGAACGGGATGAGGTGTCATGCCTTGCCTCCAGATTCCAGGGTGGCGCGCGGATTGAATGTCCTGAATGCCGCGGCCATGTCCTGGTATGCTTTTTTCGCTGCGGCAGTGCCTGCGTCGGGCAGGGCGACCTGCAGCACAAAGTAAAAATCGCCCGGCGCTTTTGCGCCTGATGAGCCCGGAAGGCCGCGTCCCTTGAGCCGCAGCTTGCGCCCGGTGGCCGAGCCGGCCGGAATTTTGAGCATGACGTGGCCGGTTGGCGTGGGCGCCTGCACCTCGGCGCCCAGCGCGGCTTCCCACGGCGACACGGGCAAGTCCATGTACACATCGTGCCCGTCGGCGCGGTAAAGCCGGTGCGGCAAAAACTCCACGTCCAGGTACAAGTCACCGGCGCTGCCCTGGCCCATGCCCGGCGCGCCCTGTCTGGCCAGGCGAATGTGCTGGCCCGCGCGTATGCCTTTTGGAATCGCAAACTCGATGGTGCGGTCCTGCATGCGACCGTGGCCCGTGCTGCCTGCCTCGGGCACGCGCAGTTTCAGCGTGCGTGTGGCACCGTGGTAGGAGTCCTCGATGTTGATCTGGATCTTTGCATGCTGGTCCTGGCCCGGCATGTCGAAGTAAGCCCGGCCACCGCGGTGCGAACCACCGCCCCGCATGCCACCGGCGCCACCCATACCCCCCATGCCGCGAAAGATGGACTCAAAAAAGTCGCTGTGGTCAAAGCCCGCGCTTTCTTCAAAGTCCCTATCCGCAAACGTCCGCCGCGTGTTCCACCCGGGCGGCGGCCGGAAGTCCTGCCCGGCTTGCCAGTTGGCGCCCAACTGGTCGTAAGCCGCACGCTTTTCAGGGGCGCCGAGGACCTCGTTGGCTTCCGAAATTTCCTTGAAGCGCACCTCGGCGTCTTTTTCCTTGCTGACGTCGGGGTGGTATTTGCGTGCCAGCTTGCGGTAGGCTCGCTTGATGTCGTCCGGCGTCGCGTTGCGCGACAGCCCCATGATCTTGTAGTAGTCCTTGTATTCCATGAAAGACCTTCAAAAGGAAATGCACGTCAGGAAACACGATAGACCGAAATCGGCAGGCGCGGCGCAGGAAAATTGCGAGAGTTCCCGGCTTTGGCCGTAGCGCTGGTAGTGAGCCCTTCAGCAGCTCAACAAACACCCGTTCAATACCAGCTCATTTCACCGGAATCACCGTTCCCGCAGGCACCGGCACGGCGGTCACGCTGTTTTGCGGCGAGCCTTCAATCACCCGGTCCGAATAGGTCAGGTACACCAGCGTGTTGCGCTTGCTGTCCACCATGCGTACGACGCGCAGCTTTTTGAACACCAGCGAAATCCGTTCGCTGAACATCTCTTCCTGTTTGTCCAGCGGTTTGGCGCCAAAGCTGATGATGCCGGTCTGCCGGCAGGCAATTGATGCCTCCGCCTTGTCTTCGGCCAGGCCAAACGCGCCCTTGATGCCGCCCGTCTTGGCACGCGACACATAGCAGGTGATGCCGGTGACCTTGGGGTCGTCGTAGGCATCGACCACGATTTTGTGGTCCGGGCCTACCCACTTGAACACGGTATCGACCGAGCCCACCTCTTCGCTGCTGGCCCCGCTGCAGGCGGCCAGAAGAAGGGCGCTGGTCAAGGCGAGGTGCCTGGGGTGGAATCGTTTAAGGGCATCTGTGGTCATCGGAAATCCTTGGGTTTGGCGGGCTATTACGAATGTAAAACTACGCCAGAGGCGAGGCTGCGTCAAACGCGGTATCGGGTGCAGTTGCGGCAGGCGTTTTTGCGGGTGCGGCCACTGGCTTGGCTTCTTGCTTGGCGAAGTACTGGCTCAGTTTGGCTTCTCTGTGCGCCTGCATGGCGGCAAAGCCTTCAATCAGTTCAGAAAAAATGTCGCGTTGGCTCATGGTTTTTATCGTCGTCAATCTTCAATCGACGCTGATTATCGTTTGCGGCTCTGGTCTCACGTCTGGCCGCGCCAGCCATGCTCCTCACGCCGGACGCGGCCCTTGAAACGGGCTTCTATGGCGGCAGGGCCAGGACGCGGGGCGGCAGCGAGTATTTCGGCCACGGCGCGAACTTGCTCAGGCAACGCGCTCGGCCAAGGATGGTGTGTATCTGCTGTTGCCTTGGGCAGGCCCCGGGAGGGTGGATCAAGAGTCAAATCGGCCTGCAGCCCAATAGATACGGGCGCAAGCAGCTCCTGATTTTGTAGCGAATTGCGGTGTTTGCACCGGCTCGGTCTGCCGACAGCCTGCGCAGCCGCGCCCTCAGGGTTTGCATCCCGTCGAGCAATTCAAGCGCCGGGGCGCCTCAGAGTTCAACGAAAGTCTTGAAGCCGCCCCAGAACATGCGTTTGCCGTCAAAGGGCAACTTCTTCGGGTCCATCATGCCGGTGATGCGCGGATCTTTCATCACCTTGGCGTTCACTTTGTCGCGGTGCTTGCGCGACGGCCTGGCAAAACTCTCCCCCTGACGCGCTGGCGGCGGGGCGGCATCGTTTTGAATTCAAGTTGGGCTAGAGGCCGATTTGATGCCCGAAACGTCAAATTGGCAGCCAGATTTCGCCCGCTTCGGCTCTACTAGCTAGCGCGCAGGGCTCCGCGTGGCTGTGGCAACCGTTACCGGCGCCGCCCAGCCGCCGCCGAGCGCACGGTAGACGCTGACCAGCGCCGTCGCGGTGTCGGTCTGCGCCTGCACCAGCTGGTCACGGTTGGTCAGCACTTCGCGTTCGGCATCCAGCACCACCAGAAAATCAGTCACGCCCGCGTCGAAACGCAGCCGCGCCAGCTGCGCCGCTTCTTCGGCACTGGTGGCCGCTATCAGCAGGCGTTCGGCCCGCTGGGCATTGCGGGTGTAGCCGCTGAACGCGCCTTCGGTCTCTTCCAGCGCCGTAGCCACGGTTTGCTCATAGCTGGCCAGGCTGTTCTGCGCCCGTGCCTCACTGGCAGCGATGCGTGAACGGATCGCGCCAAAGTCGAAGGGCGTCCACGCCAGGCCGACGCCGAGCGAGTAGATGCGTGACTCGCTCTTGCCCAGGTTGCTGAACGTGGCGGCATTCAAGCCCAGCAGGCCCGACAGCGAAATACGCGGGAACATTTCCGACTTGGCGACGCCGATGGTGGCGGTGGCCGCAGCCAGCTGGCGTTCGGCAGCGGCAATGTCGGGGCGGCGCTGCAGCCATTGCTCGGTGGTGCCGACGGGCAGGGCGGCCAGATCCGTGATGGGCAGCGAAGGCAATGCGGCGGGCACCGAGAGTTCGCCCAGCAATGCGCGCGGCGATTGTGCGGTCAGGGTGGCAAGGCGAAACACCGTGCGCTCGACAGCGCTTTGAAGCGCCGGCAGCGACGCTTCGGTGCTTGCGACCAGCGCCCGGGCGCGTGTCAGGTCGAGTTGCGTGCCGCGCCCCGCGTCCAGCCGTGCGCTGACGATGCGCAGCCCCTCGCGCTGGTTGACCAGCGCCGCCTCTGCGACCGTCTGGCGCTGCTGCAGCCCGCGCAGCGCCAGGTAGTTGCGCGCGACCTCGGCAGCCACCGTCGTGTGCGCCCCTTGCAGGCCTGCCGCACTGGCTTCTACAAATGCCGCCGCCGCCTCGCTGCCACGCCGGTAGCGGCCGAAGAAGTCGAGCTCCCAGTTGGCGATGAAGCTGGCGCCGTAGCTGGTACCTGTCCGCCCGCTGCGCGACGTGCCGGGCTGCTGCGTGATGGGCCGAATCGACCGGGTCACGTTGCCCTCGATGCCCAGGCCGGGCAGACCACCTGCGTCAGCCTCACCCTGGTTGGCGCGTGCTTCCTGCAGGCGCGCCTGGGCAATGCGGATGTCGCCATTGGCCGCCAGCGCGCGTTCAATCAAGCCGTTCAGGCGTGCGTCGTTGAAGCCGCGCCAGAAGGTGGCAATGTCGGTAGCAGGGGGCTGCGTGTTGCTCACGCTGGCGCCGGCATTGACAAAGGTGGCGTCGAGGGGGCTGGCAGGGCGCTGGTAGTCGGGGCCGACAGCGCAGCCGGCAAGCGCTGCGACCAGCAGCGTGAAAACGAATGCGCAAGGTGCGCGACTTTTAAACATCGCCGTCTCCCTTGATCTGCCGGCTCGGTGCGTGGGCCGGCGGGACGCCTCCGCCCGCCAGGCCCGATGGGCCGGCCCTTGACCGGAGTTTGTCCCGGAGGCTGCGCAGCAGCACGTAGAACACCGGCGTCAGAAAGATGCCGAACAGCGTGACGCCGAGCATGCCCGAGAACACCGCTATGCCCATGGCGCGGCGCATTTCGCTGCCGGCACCGCTGCCTGCAATCAGCGGAATCACACCGGCGCAAAAAGCGATGGATGTCATCAAAATGGGCCGCAGCCGCAAGCGGCAGGCGTGAATCACAGCGTCCTTCAGTTTCTCGCCGTGCGCTTCAAGCTCTTTGGCGAACTCGACGATCAAAATCGCGTTCTTGCACGCCAGCCCCACCAGCACCACCAGCGCGACCTGCGTAAAAATATTCAGGTCTCCGGGTTGCGAAAATGGCGGGAAGCTCGACAGCCACACGCCGAACAGCGCCGACAAAATACCCATCGGCACAATCATCACGATCACCATCGGCAGGCTCCAGCTTTCGTACTGCGCGGCCAAAACGAGGATCACCAGCAGGACCGAAATAGCCAGCACCGCTGCCAAGATGGGAATCTTGATCTGTGTGCCGGGCAGTGTGAAGTCACGCGTCAGCCGGTCCTGGTACGAAAGCTCCGTCCACTCGTAGGAAATGCCGCGCGGTATGGTTTTCCTGAGCAGGGTTTCGATCTCGGCCTCGGCCTGGCCCGACGAAAACCCGGGGTTGGGCGCGCCGTTGATATCGGCCGACGGAAAGCCGTTGTAGCGCGTCACCCGCGTCGGGCCAAAGGTTGGCTCGACCGTCATCAGGGCGCCGAGCGGCACCATCTCGCCGGCCGCATTGCGCGTTTTCAGCGACGTGATGGCCTGCGCATCGGCGCGGAACGGTGCATCGGCCTGCACGATCACCTGATAGGTCTTGCCGAACTTGCTGAAGTCGTTGACGTAGAGCGAACCGAGGTTGACCTGCATCGTGTCGTAGATGTCGGCGAGATTCACGCCCATCTGCTTGGCGCGCGTGCGGTCCACGTTGGCATACAGCTGCGGCACGTTGATGTCGTAGGTCGAATACGGCGTGCCGATCGACGACTTCGGGTTGCCGTAGATCTGGCCCAGCGTGCCCCACACCGCACCATACAGCCCCTGCTCGCCCGCGCCGCTACGGTCCTGCACCTGCAGCTTGAAGCCGCCCGCGTTGCCGAGGCCGTCCACGCCAGGCGGCGGCACCACGAACATGCGTGCGCCCTGGATTTGCTGGATCGCGCCGTTGACCTGGCCGAGAATGCCGTTTTTGCTGAGCTCGGGTGTTGTGCGCTCCTCAAAAGGCTTGAGGCCGAAAAACACGATGCCTTCGTTCGGTGCCGCCGAAAACCCCGCGATCGACAGCCCCGGAAAGGCCACCGAATCAACAATGCCCGGCACCTTGAGCGCGATGGCGCTCATCTGGCGGATCACGGCTTCGGTGCGGTCGAGCGTGGCGCCTGCCGGCAGCTGGGCAATGCCGATCAGGTACTGCTTGTCGGGCGCCGGCACGAAGCCGGAGGGCACGCGCGTGAAAATGAGCCCCGTCAGCCCGAGAAGCACGACATAGACCAGCATCGCGATTGATTTGCGCCCGACGATGCCCGTCACGCCGCGGCTGTAGCGGTCGCTGGAGCGATGGAAGAAGCCGTCGAACCAGTGGAAGAACCCACCAAAAATCCGTTCGATGCCCCGCGTGAGGGCGTCTTTGGGCGCGTCATGGCCGCGCAGCAAGATGGCGCTGAGTGCCGGGCTCAGCGTCAGCGAGTTGAAGGCCGAGATCACCGTGCTGATGGCAATCGTCACCGCAAACTGTTTGTAGAACTGGCCCGACAGGCCCGGCACAAAGGCCAGCGGCACAAAAACGGCGCACAGGGTCAGCGCAATGGCGATGATGGGCTCGGAAACCTCGCGCATGGCCTTGACGGTCGCGTCATACGGATTCAGGCCGCTTTCGATGTTGCGCTCGACGTTTTCGACCACCACGATCGCGTCGTCGACCACAATGCCGATCGCCAGCACCAGGCCGAACAGCGTGAGTGTGTTGATCGAATAGCCCAGCAGCAGCAGGAACGCGAAGGTGCCGACAATCGACACCGGAACGGCCAGTAGCGGAATGATGGACGCGCGCCAAGTCTGCAAAAAGACAATCACGACCAGCGCCACCAGCAGCACCGCCTCAAACAGCGTGACCACGACCTTTTCTATCGAGGTCTGCACAAAGCGCGTCGGGTCATACACGATGCTGTAACTCATACCGGCAGGAAAGCTGGGCTGAAGTCTTTTCATCGTCTCACGCACGGTATTCGACAGCGCCAGCGCATTGGAGCCCGGTGCCTGGAACACCGCAATGGCGGCAGCCTCCTTGTTGTTGAGCAGGCTGCGCAGCGAATAGGTGCTGGCCGCCAGCTCGACGCGGCCCAGGTCACGCACGCGAATCATGCTCCCGGTGGCTGGCTCTGCGCGCACGATGATGTCGGCAAACTGCTCTTCGCTGGTCAACCGGCCTTGCGTGTTGACCGACAACTGGAAAGCGGTGGCTTTGGGCGCGGGCGACGCGCCAACGGTGCCTGCAGCAACCTGGGCGTTCTGCTCGCGAATGGCCGCAATCACTTCACTGCTGGTGATGCTGCGCGCGGCCAGTTTGGAAGGATCGAGCCAGATGCGCATCGCGTAGTCGCCCGCGCCGAACATGATGACTGAACCGGCGCCGGGTATGCGCAGCAGCTCGTCGCGCACATTGAGCTGCCCGTAGTTGCGCAGATACAGCGCGTCGCGGCTGTTGTCGGGGCTCACCAGGTGCACCACCATGGTCAGATTGGGGCTCGATTTTTCGGTGGTTATGCCGATCTGCCGCACGATGTCGGGCAAGCGTGGCAGCGCGCGGTTGATGCGGTTTTGCACCGCCGTCTCGGCCACCTCGGGGTTGGTGCCGATCTTGAAAGTGACGGTGACCGTCAGGCTGCCGTCGGCTGTGGCCTGCGAGTCGAAGTACAGCAGGTTTTCAACGCCGTTGATCTGCTCCTCGAGCGGCGTGGCCACAGTTTCGGAAATCACGCGCGGGTTGGCGCCCGGGAACTGCGCCCGCACCACGATCTGCGGCGGCGCGACTTCGGGGTACTCGGAAATCGGCAACCTGAAGATTGCCAGCAGGCCGACCAGAAAAATGAAGATCGACAGCACACCGGCAAAGCGCGGCCGGTCGATAAAGAAGCGGGCGATATCCATAACGTGCTCCGGCGATCAGGTGGCTGCGTGCGGTGACGAAAGCACATCGGCAGCGGCTTTCTTCTCGTCGGGCTTCTTCTCGCCGGGCTTCTTGTCACCCGCAGCCGGAGGTGCACCAGGCGCGCCCTGCTGCGGTGGCGGGAAAATCGGCAAACCCTGGTCAGTGACCTTGAGCACCTGGGGCGCTACCGGCATGCCGGGAATCACGCGCTGCAGGCCGTCGACGATCACGTTGTCGCCGGGCTTGACGCTGCCGCCGGTCACCACGCGCATGCCATCGAGCAGCGCGCCGAGCTTGATCTCCCTGAACTGCGGCAGGCCGTCCGCGCCCACCACATAGACAAACTTCTTGGTCTGGTCGGTGCCGATGGCGCTTTCCGGCACCATGACGGCGGTGTAGGGCATGCTGGTGCTCATCATCAGCTTGGCCGCCAGGCCCGGTGTGAATTGGCCCTTGCTGTTGTCGAACGCGGCCCGCATGCGCACCGCGCCGGTTTGCGGGTTGAGCCGGTTGTCGACGAAATCAACCTTGCCCTCGTGCGGAAAGCCGGTCTCGTTGGCCAGCCCCATGCGCACGGCGGGCGCGCGTTCGTTGCTGCCTTTCACGCGCAGAAAGGTTTGCTCGCTGCCGTCGAAGTAGGCATACACCTTGGTCACACCCGCAATCGAAGTCAGCACCACCTGCTCATTGACGAGGTTGCCGGCGGTCACGTTCGCACGCGATGCACGGCCGGCAATCGGCGCGCGCACCGAGGCGAACTCGAGGTTCAGCCGCGCTACCCGAAGTGCCGCCTCGGCCGATTTGATGTCGGCGTCCGACGTGCGCGAGCCGGCGCTCAACTGGTCGAATTCCTGCCGCGACACGGCTTTGGAATCGAGCAGTTTTTGCGCGCGTGTGACCTCGGTGTTGGCGAGGTCAGCGCGTGCGCGGGCCGCCACGAGTTGCGACTGCGCGCGTGCCACTTCGGCTGCAAACGGCCGCGGATCTATGGTGAACAGCAGTTGACCCTTGCCGACCATGGCGCCGTCGGTGAAGTGAACCTTGTCCACCGTGCCGGCCACGCGCGGGCGCAGTTCCACGAACTCGGTGGCTTCCAGTCGGCCGCTGAATTCCTCACTGTCTGACACGGTACGCTGCACGGCCGGTGCCACGCTCACCGGTGCGGCCGGCGGTGCGCCCCCCTGCGCATCGGCCGCTTTACCGCAGGCGGTCAGCCAGGCCGTTGACAACAGCAGGACCATGGGCAGGATCGCCACGCGGAGCGCCCGGGGCGTGCGTGACCTTGCAGCCCATAGAGAAAGTCTTTCAGTCATGTTTGATTCCAGTGCAATAGAAAATGCGGTGAAAAAATACGGTGAAAGAAGCCAACAACTGCTCACAGGCCGCTTTGCGGGCGGTGGTTTTCGGGTGAACCTATTTCGGGCGGTTCGACGGACAGGTTTGCGCAGGGGAATCCGCGGGGCCATCGCAACCGGAGATTGAACGCCGTCTGCGCGGTACGGCGTTATCCAGGCGGGCGAGTTTTCTTTGAAGGTTACCCATCGGGGAAACCCGTTTTTCTACTCCCTATCTGTGACCTTGTCACGAACAGTTTTATTTTTTTGCCTGTCTTGCGTACGGCGTTCGACCTGCCGGCGCCAGGCGCGGTGGACGTACAGGTCCCATCTGGCGAGCCCTTCTTGCTATTGATTTAGTAGCTACCTGCGCAATTAGTATCTGGGCTACAGGTCTAGTCGATGCATGAACGCCAAAAAACTCGCGAACTTTCGACCTACAGCTCAACCATGGTTTTGAAGCCACCCCAGATCATGTGCATCGCGTCAAAGGGTATATTTTTCCGGTCCATCGAGGCTGGGCGCAGTCGGGTCAGTGGAGTGGTTCCCCTAGGGAACGGCGGCACGCGCCCCTATCATCCCCGCATGACCCTCACCACCCATTCGACCACGCTTCGTTCCCTGTTCGATGCCCAGCACCGGGCCAGCCGGGCGCAGATCGAGGTCCCGCTGGCGGTGCGCCGCGACCGATTGTTGCGCATCAAGGCCTTGCTGGATGAAAACGCCAGTGCGCTGGCGCAGGCGGTCAATGCCGATTTTGGCGTGCGCTCTGCGCAGCTGACCGAGATTGCCGACCTGTTTGTGCTGCGCACGCTGCTTGCCAGCGCGCTTAAAAACCTGCCCAAATGGATGAAGCCGCAGAAGGTCAGAACGCCGCTGTATTTGCAGCCTTCCCATGCCTATTTGCAGCGCCAGCCGTTGGGAGTGGTGGGCGTGGTGTCGCCCTGGAACTACCCGGTACAGCTGTCGCTCGGGCCTGTCATTACGGCGCTGGCGGCGGGTAACCGGGTGATGCTCAAACCCAGTGAGCTGACCCCGCAAACCTCGGCCTTGCTGGCTGAGCTGATTGGCCAAGCCTTTGCGCCCGACGAGCTGTGCGTGGTGCAGGGCGATGGCGCGCTGGCATCGGCATTTGCCGGCCTGCCGTTTGACCACCTGTTCTTTACCGGTTCCACCGCCGTGGGCCGCAAGGTGGCCGAGGCGGCTGCGGCCAACCTGACGCCCACCACGCTGGAACTGGGCGGCAAGTCGCCTTGCGTTATCGATGCCTCGTGTGACCTGGACAACGCTGCCATCAAGATCGCGCACGGCAAGTTGCTGAACGCCGGGCAGACCTGCATTGCGCCCGACTATGTACTGCTGCCCAAGGGCCAGGAGGCCGCGTTTGGTGAGGCTTTTGCACGGGCGGTGGCCCAACTGTTCCCCACCATTGAAGGCAACCCCGACTACGCCGCCATCATCAGTCCGCGCCACCATGAGCGTCTGCAAGCTTTGCTGGCACAGGCTGAAGGCGAGGGCGCCCGTTTGCAGGTGGTGGGTACTGGCGAAACTGCGGCCGCGGGCATTTCAAGGCAAATGGCCCCGGTGCTGGTATTCGGTGCGCCAACCAATTCAAAACTGCTGAGCGAAGAAATCTTTGGCCCCATCCTGCCGGTGCTGCCCTATGACGCGCTGGATGAGGCGATTGAGCACATCAACGCCCGCCCGCGGCCGCTGGCCCTGTACTGGTTTGGCACCGACAAGGCTGCGCGTGAGCAGCTGCTGGCGCGCACCGTGAGCGGCGGCGTGACGGTGAACGACACGCTGATGCACATTGCCCACGAAAACCTGCCTTTTGGCGGCGTGGGCGAGAGCGGCTGGGGCTCGTACCACGGTGAAGCGGGCTTTTTGCGGCTGACGCAGCAAAAGCCGGTGCTGGTGCAGTCCAGGTGGGCGCGCGGTGATTTGTTTTACCCGCCCTATGGCAAACGCTTTGACCAGATCATGGGTTTGCTGAAACGGCTGATCTATTGAGCTTTTCACAATTCATGACAGCCTCCGTGTCATTGCGAGCGCAGCGCGGCAATCCATGGCTGCGCTTGATCGACGATGGATCGCCGCGGCCTGCGGCCTCGCGATGACGAGAATAGGCGCAGATCTCGTGACAACTGCAATGGCGTCATGAATTACGGAAAGACCAATAGTGTGATGTTGCATGCCTGGACTTTCAGTCTCCATGGATCCGATCCCGGAAAGTCCCGGCCCGTTGCATAGCTGACGCATGGGGCCTGAACAAACTTGCCCATCACACCAGGGCAGGGCCTGTTAACAGCTGGACATTTATCGCTTTCCCTTCAGGGTGACAGCGGACAGGTAAGCGCCCCAAAGAACGCCACCCAGGGCGAGCACCTGGTCCAGGTCGAAAGTGCTTTGATCGACCAGCACCTGCGAGCTTTCGGAATAAAGGAACACGGCGCCCACGACCAAGGCAAGCTGGTAAGCGGTCCGGGTTCTAGTCCGGCGCAGTAGCAAAACCTTTTTCAGACCCTCTGCTTTCCATTCTTGAAGTGGTATGCGCTGGATCTCCTCCAGCAGCACCAGACTCCACAGCAATGCACACAACCAATAGCCCATCATTTGTCCTCCAGTTTGAACATTGATTCAACATGAAT
>DASXRN010000278.1:0-1993 GCA_036506595.1 Polaromonas sp.
GCTCGGTCAGCACAAACTCGCCACCCGTGAAGTCTTCACCGGGGCGCGACAACAGCACCGCCACCTGGATCGGAAAGACATGTTCGCCATACAGGTCCTGGTGCAGGCAGTTGTAGTCGCCGGGCCCATATTGCAGCAGCAAAGGCGTCGGGCGCTGCTGGCCGGCCGCATGACAACGCGCCAGAAAACCGGCGTGGTCTGGCGGGTAACGCACATCAATGCCCATGGCCTCGTTCCACGCGTTGGCCACGCCCACCAGCTTGGGGTACAGCGTGGCGCGCAGGCGTGCCACGGTCTCGGGCAAGGGATAGCTGAAGTACTGGTACTCGCCTTGGCCGAAACCATGGCGCTGCATCACGACGCGGCTGCGAAAGTGCTGGCCTTCAGGGTAGAGCCTGACGAGGGCAGCGCACTCCGCGGCGCTGAGCAGTTGCGGTATGACCGCACTGCCCTGGCGGTTCAGCTCGGCCAGGGTCTCGGCCCAGTGGGCGGTGTCTGGAGGATATTGCGAAGTAAACAGGTCCATGCATCAGCATAAATCGGCGCGCCCCTTGAAACACGCCACATCCGGACATTTCATTGAAGCAGTGGCTCAAGCGGCCAGCTCGGTCAGGATGGGGCAATCCGGCCGGCTGTTGCCCTGGCAGCAATGCGCCAGATGCTGCAGGGTTTGCTTCATCGCCTCCATCTCGGCAATGCGCCGTTCCAGGTCGGCCACATGGGCCAGCGCAATGCGCTTGACGTCTGCGCTGGCGCGGCGCTTGTTTTGCCACAGCTTGAGCAGCTCGGCAATCTCGGCCATGCTGAAGCCCAGGTCGCGGGCACGGCGGATAAAGCGCAGGGTGTGGGCTTCCTTGTCGCCATACTGGCGGTAGCCCGCATCCGTGCGCTGCACAGTCGGCAGCAGGCCCAGCGATTCATAGTGGCGGATCATTTTGGCCGACACGCCGGAGCGGGTTGCGGCCTGCCCGATGTTGAAGGGCGCGCTTGAGATGTTGTCGTGAATCACTGTGAACTTCCTTTCCAGCGGCGCAGCAGCAAGGCATTCATCACCACGCTGAAGCTGCTAAAGGCCATGGCGGCGCCGGCAATCACCGGGTTCAGCAGGCCAAAGGCCGCCAGCGGTATGCCCACCACGTTGTAGAAAAATGCCCAGAACAAATTCTGCTGAATCTTGGCGTAGGTGCGGCGCGAGATGTCGATGGCATCCGCCACCAGCGCCGGGTTGCCGCGCATCAAGGTTATGCCCGCCGCATGCATGGCCACGTCGGTGCCGGTGGACATGGCAATTCCCACATCCGCGGCCGCCAGCGCCGGAGCGTCGTTGATGCCATCGCCCACCATCGCCACGCGGCCGCCCTGCGCCTTGAGTTGATCGATGATGGCAGCCTTGTCTTCGGGCAAGACCTGGGAATGCACCCGATCAATGCCGAGCTGCCGGGCAACGGCCTGCGCGCTGCCGCGGTTGTCGCCGGTGACCAGGGCGGTTTGGAGGCCCAGGGCATGGAGCCGGGCAACCGCCGGGCCTGCAGCGGGCTTCAAGGTATCGCCAAACGCCAGCAGGCCCAGCAGTTGCGGCTGGTCAGTGACTTCGGCGAGCCAGGACACCGTGCGGCCTTCGGCTTCCAGCTGTTGAGCGCGCGCCGCAAATGCGCTGAGATCCACCTGCAGCTCCTGCATGAAGCGCGGGCTTCCCAGCCGCAGTTCGCGGCCCTCCACCACGGCAGCCATGCCGCGTCCGGCGACCGCACGCACCTGGGACGCCGCAGGAATACTGATCTTGTCCTTGAGGGCGAGCTCTGTGACCGCTTTGGCGAGCGAATGTTCGCTGCCGGCCTGGATGGCGGCGCTCCAGGCCAGCAAAGAATGGCGCGAATTACCGTTGGGCTCCAGCGCAATCAGCTCGGGATGGCCTTGCGTCAATGTGCCGGTTTTGTCAAAGGCCACGACCTGAACCTTGTGCGCCACTTCAAGCGCCTCGGCGTCCTTGATC
>DASXRN010000279.1:0-8737 GCA_036506595.1 Polaromonas sp.
TCCTGCTGCGCAAGGGCGTCATCGCCGGCGACGACCAGTGACGGTGACTGATGACCTCATGAGCAGCAGCACCCACCCCGCCCCGACCAGCCTGCGCGCGCAGGCCTACGAAAGCTTTCAGCAGCAGATAGTCGATGCCAATATTCGCCCCGGCCAGTTTGTCTCGCAGCGCGAACTGATGCAGCTGCTGGGCATGCCGCTGGGCGCGGTGCGCGAGCTGATTCCGCGCCTGGAGGCTGAGGGCTTGCTCAAAACCGTACCGCAACGCGGCCTGCAGGTCGCGCATGTGGATTTGAAACTGATCAACAACGCCTTCCAGTTGCGCCGGCTGCTGGAGCGCGAAGCGGCCAGCCGTTTTGTGACCACCGTGTCTGACCACGAGCTGGCCGTGATCGAGCAGGCACACCTAGACATTGTGCGGCGCGCACGCAGCGGCGCCATTGACGACGCGCTGCTCAAGGACGCCACCCGGGTGGACTGGGGTTTGCACGACCAGATGATCGACGCGCTGGGCAACGAGCTGATTTCCGAGGTCTACCGCATCAACAGCCTGCGCGTGCGCCTCATCCGGCTCGAAGGCTCCACGCTGTCTGCCGACGTGCTGATTCCGGCGATGGAAGAACACCTCTGGTTTATCGAGGCCCTCAAACGCCGCGACGCACAAGCCGTGGTCGAGCGCCTGAGCCACCACATTGAAAGTGCGCACCGTCGCGTACTTGGATTGCCGCGGCCCGATATGCCGTGGTCTTTGGAGAACCCTGAATGATCGAACCCAAAAATTCCGACACCACTGCTGCTTTCCGCGGTATCTGGCCCGCCCTGCTAACGCCGCTCAATGAAGACCTGAGCATTGACCACAGCCGATTTGCAGAGCATTGCAAATCGCTGATCGCCCGCGGCTGCCCCGGTGTGACGCCCTTTGGCACCACCGGCGAAGGGCCTTCCTTTTCCGTGGCCGAGCGCAAGGAGGCGATTGATCAGCTGATTAAAAACGGCATTCCTGCAAGCCAGATCATGGTGTCCACCAGTTGCGCGGCGCTGCCCGAAACGCTTGAACTCACGCGCCATGCGGTGAATGCCGGCGTGCACGGCTGCCTGATGCTGCCGCCCTTTTTTCTGAAAGGCGTGTCTGACCAGGGCATCATCGACAGCTACCGCTATGTGATTGACGGCATGGGCAGCGACCGGCCCAAGCTCAAGCTTTACCTGTACCACATACCGCAAGTCAGCGGCGTGAGCCTGTCGCACCATGTGATCGCCACGCTGAAAAAGATGTACCCCACGATCATTCTCGGCATCAAGGACAGCGCCTGCACCACCGCGCATTCGGTAGGTTTGGCCGAGGCCTTCATGAAAGACCTGACGGTGTATGTCGGCTTCGAGCCCGATCTGCCGGAAATGGGCAGGCGCGGCAGCACCGGGGCGATCAGCGGCCTGGCCAACTTCATGCCGCGCGTGATACACCGCCTGGTGACACAACCCAATGCGCCCACCACACCGGCCGAGCGCGAACGCATCATCAAACTGCTGGGCCTGCTGGAAGGCTATTCGCTGATGCCAGCGCTCAAGGGCATCATGGCCATGCTGACGAGCGACAAGGCCTGGCTGCGCGTGCGTGCGCCGCTGGTGGCGCTGACACCCGAGCAGTTCCAGGCGCTTGAGAAAACCATTACCGCATTCGGGATTGATACAAAATCGGATTAAAGCCGGACCCTGTGGTGCAAGCCAGGTGTTCGACGAGTTTGCCAACGATTGACTACAAAGAAGGAGACAACATGACAACTTCCCTAGCTTCCAAGTTTCGCCGCAGCCTGCTGGTCACCGCCTCCGCCGTGATGCTGATGGGCGCGCTGCTGCCCGCCGCGCACGCCCAAAACAAGGTGCTGCTGCGCGTCTCCACCCCGGCCGTGCCCGATGACTGGCACGCCAAGATGTGGACGGTGTTCAAGGATTCGCTGGAGAAAAGCGCGCCCGGTGAATTTGATGTGCAGATCAACCTCAACGCATCGCTGTTCAAGCAGGGAACCGAGCCGACCGCCATGGCGCGCGGCAACCTGGAGCTGTCCTCGATCTCCGCCTTTGACATTGCCAAGCTGGTGCCCGAGTTCTCGATCTTCACCGCCGGCTACATCGTGCGCGACCCGGACCACCAGCAAAAGGTGTTCAACGGACCCATCGGTGCCGAGATGTTCAAAACCGTGTCTGAGAAAATGGACGTGACACCGCTGTCCACCGTTTACCTTGGCACCCGGCAGGTCAACCTGCGCGAAGCACACAATGTGAAGACACCCGCCGACCTCAAGGGTATCAAGCTGCGCATGCCGGGCTCTAAAGAGTGGCTGTTTTTGGGTGAAGCATTGGGCGCCACAGCCACCCCGCTGGCTTTTGGCGAGGTGTACCTGGGCCTGAAGACCGGCACCATTGACGGCCAGGACAATCCCCTGCCCTCAATACGCGCAGCCAAGTTCTATGAAGTGACCAAGCAGATCGTGCTGACCAGCCATCTGGTGGACGGCATCTTCATTGCGATCTCCAACAAGGCCTGGAACGCCATGAATGCCACGCAAAAGCAGAAAGTCAAGGCGGCTGCGCAAGCGGCTTCAAGCTACAACAACGAGAACCGCCTCAAGGAAGAAGCCCAACTGGTTGACTTCTTCAAGCAGCAGGGCCTGCAGGTCACCACGCCGGATGTGGATGCCTTCCGCAAGTCGGTACAGACCACCTACCAGAACTCCGACTACGCCAAGGTCTGGCCCAAAGGCCTGGTTGAGCGCATCAACGCAACCAAGTAACTCCGGCACACCTCATTCTCATGAAAACCTGGCCTAAAAAAGCTGCCGATGCGATCGGCGGCGGACTGTTCCTGACCCTGTTCATCGTGTTTGTGATCCAGGTCACGGCACGCTTCGCGTTCAACAAGCCGATGGCGTGGACCGACGAAGCCGCCGTGATCCTGTATGTCTGGGCCATTCTCTGGGCGGCGGCTTTTGTCGTGCCCGAGCGTGAGCACGTGGTGTTCGACCTGGTCTGGAACAGCGTCAGCCGGCGCTCCCGGCAGGTGATGCAAATCGTCGGCAACCTGCTGATCGGCGGGCTGGCACTGTGCGGCATTCCGGCCAGTTGGGATTACGTGCATTTCATGGCGCGTGAAGGAACACCCGTGCTGGGCCTTCCCTTCATGTGGGTCTTTTTTCCTTTTGTGCTGCTGCTGGCGGCACTGGTTGTTCGCTCTGCGTGGGCCATCTGGAACGCGATTCAGGGTGTAGGTCTTGAAGCGGAGCTGCGCATATGACATCCGGAATTCTGGTTTTAGTTCTCATCATGGTGGCCTGCATGCTGCTGCGCATGCCCATCGGCTTTTCGATGGTGGCCTCCGGTATCGCCTACCTGATGGTCAAGCAGCAGGACTTGGGCCTGGTGGCCGAACAGGTGGGCAATGGTTTGTACAACAGCTATGTGCTGCTGGCAGTGCCGCTCTTCGTGTTTGCCGCCAACATCATGAATGCCGGCACGGTGAGCGAGCGCATTTTTGACTTCTGCCGCATTCTGGTCGGGCGCGTGCGCGGCGGCCTGGCCCAGGTGGACATTCTGGTCAGCGTGGTGTTTTCGGGCATGAGCGGCAGCGCCATTGCCGACGCCGCCGGGCCCGGCCTGGTCACCATTCGCCAGATGCTTAAAAAGCCGGAATATACGCGCGGCTTTGCCGGTGCCGTGGTGGTGGCCAGCGCCACACTGGGGCCCATCATTCCGCCGTCGATTCCGATGGTGATTTACGCCCTGGTGTCGGGCGCCTCGGTCGGTGCGCTTTTTTTGGGCGGTGTGGTGCCGGGCTTTTTGATGGCGTTTTTGATGATGGGGGTGGTGCATTTCATTGCCGTCAAACGCGACATGCCGCGTGAGGACAAAATCCCGCTGAACGAATGGCCGGTCATCGTGTTTCGCGGCGCCCTGCCGCTGTCCATGCCCATCGTGCTGCTGGGCGGCATTTACTCCGGGATTTTCACCCCGACAGAAGCCGCCGCAGTGGCCGCTTTTCATGCACTGGTTCTGGCGGCCGTGGTCTACCGTGCCCTGACCTGGAGTACCTTCTGGGGCGTGGTGCTGGAATCGACCCGCGGCAGCGCCGTGATCACCATGATCCTGGCCGGCTCTTTCATGCTCAACTATGCCTTCACCGCCGAAGGCGTGCCGCAGGCGATGGCGATGTGGGTCGACAGCATGCACCTCTCGCAGATCGGCTTCCTGCTGCTGGTCAATGTGATGTTCCTGGTGCTGGGCTGCTTTCTGGATGTGTCGGTGCTGTTGCTGGTGTTTGTGCCCATGTTGCTGCCGGCCGCCAAGCTGCTCGGCGTGGACCTGGTGCACTTTGGCGTGCTGGTGGTGCTCAACATGATGATCGGCCTGATTCACCCACCCTTTGGCATGCTGCTGTTCGTGACCAAGGCGCTGACCGGCATCCCGATTGGCGAAATGATGAAGGAAGGCTGGCTGTTCCTGGTCATGCTGCTGCTCTTGCTGCTCGCCATGACCTTCTTTCCGCAGATCGTGCTGTGGCTGCCGCAAACCATGGGTTATGGAGCGAAATAAGTGAGCCTCCATGAAACAGCTGAATCAGGAGAACACGCCGAGGTGGTCTGCGTCGCCAGCTGGAATGCCGACCTGATCTCCAGGGTAGCGCGGCCCATGGCGCGCGGCGAAACGCTGATGGCCAGCGCTTTCAACATCAGCCCCGGCGGCAAAGGCAGCAATGCCGCCGTGGCGGCGGCGCGCCAGGGCGCGCGCGTGGCACTGATTGCCCGCATTGGCGACGACGACTTCGGGCGCATGGGCATGGCGCTGTGGCAGGCCGAAGGCATTGCCACCGGCCATGTCGAGCAAGCCGCCGGAGAGCGCAGCGGCGTCGCCCAGATTCTGGTGTTTGACGATGGCGACAACAGCATTGCGGTGTACCCCGGTGCGGGCACCGGCCTGGGGGCAACGCAAGTGCAGGCCGCAGCCCCCCTGCTGGCCAATTGCCGCGTGGTCATGGCCTCGTGCGAAGTGCCTGTAGAAGCCACGCTGCACGCCTTTCAACTGGCACGTAAGGCCAAGGCCATCACCTTGTTGAATCCAGCCCCCGCGCGCGCGCTGCCCGACGCCTTGCTGGCGCTGGTGGATGTGCTGACACCGAATGAAAGCGAGTTATACCAGCTCGCCGGGCCGACGCATTCAGGCTCTATCGATGACGCGGCCCAGCGTTTACTGGCACTTGGCGTTGACGCGGTGCTGGTCACGCTGGGGGCGACCGGCTGCCGGCTGTACCAGACGGGGCAAGCTCCGGTCGCGCTGGCGGGCCGCA
The DNA here is from genome assembly GCA_036506595.1 of Polaromonas sp. Classification (GTDB taxonomy): domain Bacteria; phylum Pseudomonadota; class Gammaproteobacteria; order Burkholderiales; family Burkholderiaceae_C; genus Polaromonas. Next base: position 5,339 of record DASXRN010000279.1, read on the forward strand.
GCATGACCGTGCGCGACAGCATAGGCGCTGGCGACACTTTCACCGGCGCGCTGGCGGCGGCGCTCGCCCGTGGCCAAACGCTGACCATTGCCATGGAATGGGCCAATGCCGCAGCAGCGCTTTCAGTGACCCGGCATGGTGCGATTGACGGCATTCCGGCGTATGGGGAAGTTGCGGCCTTGCTGAGCTGATCCGGCTTGACCGGGCCTGACCAAGCCTGTCACGCCGCCGTTTCTGTCATTCTTATTGCCAAATGCGGCATCAGCCCAATCGGCACGGGCGCAACCAGCTATCAAAAAAATAGCAATAAAACCATCCGTCAAGTACCTGCGTTCAGGGCCGTTTTTTAGCGACGGGCGGGCAGCGCTCTTTACCGGACATTTACCCGCCTCTTTCAAACCCTATACCAGCCCCTGAAGTGTTGCAGTGATAATTATTGTGAGCATGCATAACATGCCGCAATAGCACCGAGCGATGGCACCGTTGTCGCGGCGGGCAACAAGGACAGCTGATGGACCGACAAGCCGACACGCCGCACACCGGCCTCGATGTACCCCCCCGCAAACATTTAAGCCGCCGCGCCTCCATCCTTGGCGGTGTTATTGCGGTGTTGGCCCTGGCCGGCACCGGCTGGCTGGCCTGGCAGCTGACGCACAGCGCGCCGGAGGCCAGCAGCGCCGCCGGGCCTGCCGGCCCGGGCGGGCAAAGCGGCCCGGGTGGCCCTGGCGCTCCGATCGGCAGGCGCGGTGCCCCGGCCACCACGGTGGGCGTGGCCACGGCCGAACGGGCCAGCATTCCGCTGCTGCTGGAAGCGCTGGGCACCGTCACCCCGCAAGCCACGGTGTTCGTGCGCCCGCAGGTCAGCGGCGTGCTGCAGAAAGTGCTGTTCAAGGAAGGCCAGATGGTGCGCGCCGGCGAGCTGCTGGCCACCATAGACCCGCGCCAGTTTGAAATGGCGCTGATGCAGGCCAGCGGCCAGCGCCAGCGCGATGAGGCCCAGCTCGACAGCGCCCGTGTCACGCTGCAGCGCTTCAAGACCCTGCTGGAGCAGGACTCGATTGCCCGCCAGGAGGTCGACAGCCAGGCCGCGCTGGTCAAGCAGCTGGAAGGCACGGTCACGATTGACAAGGCCGCCGAGGGCACGGCCCGCCTGAATCTGGGCTACACCCGCGTCGTGGCACCGGTCAGCGGCCGCGTTGGCCTGAGCACCGTCGATGTCGGCAATGTGGTGAGCAGCAGCGACACGGCCGGCATTGCGCTGATCACGCAGATCGCGCCGATTGATGTGGTGTTTGCGGTGCCGCAGGACCGGGCCGGCGAATTGCAGCAGACCGCCAGCACTGGTGGCAGCGCGGGGATGAAGGTCACCGCGCTGGACCGGACCCGCGCCAGCGTGCTGGACACCGGCGTGTTTGCCTCACTCGACAACAAGGTGGACACGCAAACCGGCACGGTCAAGGCCAAGGCACGTTTTGCCAACAGCCAGCTGGCGCTTTTCCCCAGCCAGTTTGTCAATGTGCAACTGACCGTCAAGACCCTTGAAGATGTCATCGTGGTTCCGGTCACGGCGCTGCGCAACGGCAGCAGCGGCGACTATGTCTATGTGGTCAACGACGCCGAGCGCACCGTCAGCCTGCGGCCGGTCAAGCGCGGCCAGGCGACCGTCGACAAAATTGTGATCGCCTCGGGCCTGCAGGCGGGCGAACGGGTCATCACCGAAGGGGCCGACCGGCTGAAAGACGGGGCCAGCGTGGTGCTGCCCGGTGACCAGCCCCGTGCGGGCGGTGGTAATGGTGTTGCAGGCAAGCGCAAGCGGCCTGCCTCGCAAGCAGCCGGGTCATGAGCCCCTCAAGCCCCTTCATTCTTCGCCCGGTAGCAACCTCGCTGCTGATGCTGGCCATCGTGCTGGCGGGTATGGTCGGCTTCAAGTTCTTGCCGCTGTCGGCCTTGCCGCAGGTCGACTACCCGACGATCCAGGTACAGACGCTCTACCCCGGCGCCAGCCCCGAGGTCATGGCGCAAACCGTGACGGCGCCGCTGGAGCGCAACTTCGGCCAGATGGCCGGGCTGCAGCGCATGAGCTCGACCAGCGCGGCCGGCGTCTCCATCGTCACGCTGCAGTTTGGCCTAGGCCTCACGCTGGACGTGGCCGAGCAGCAGGTGCAGGCGGCCATCAACGCCGGCGGCTCGCTGCTGCCGGCCGACCTGCCAGCACCGCCGGTCTATGCCAAGGTAAATCCGGCCGATGCGCCTGTGCTGACCCTGGCCATCACCTCGGACACGCTGCCGCTGACCGAGGTGCAAAACATCGTCAACACCCGGCTGGCGCTCAAGATCAGCCAAGTCAACGGCGTCGGCCTGGTCTCGCTCAGCGGCGGCCAGCGGCCCGCGGTGCGGATTCAGGCCGACACGCGTGCGCTGGCCTCTTACGGGCTGGGGCTGGACACCCTGCGCAGCGCCATCAGCGCGGCCAACGCCAACGCCGCCAAGGGCAGCATTGACGGGCCCACCCGCTCCTACACCATCAACGCCAACGACCAGTTGCTGGCCGCCGCCGAGTACAAAAACCTGATCGTCGCCTACCGCAACGGCGCGGCCGTGCGCGTCAAGGATGTGGCGCAGGTAGTGGACAGCGCAGAAAACATCAAGCTGGGCGCCTGGTCTGGCCTGAAACCCGCCATCATCCTGAACGTGCAACGCCAGCCCGGTGCCAACGTGATCGCCACGGTCGATGCCATCAAGGCGCGCCTGCCCGAGCTGCAGGCCGGCCTGCCCACGGCCCTCCAGGTCGATGTGCTGAGCGACCGCACCACCGGCATACGCGCCTCCGTGCTGCATGTCGAGATCGAGCTGGTGCTGGCCGTGCTGCTGGTGGTGCTGGTGATCTTTGTGTTTTTGCACAGCGTACGCGCCACCGTGATTGCCAGCCTGGCCGTGCCGATTTCGCTGATAGGCACCTGCGGCGCCATGTACCTGCTGGGTTACAGCCTGAACAACCTGAGCCTGATGGCGCTGACGATTGCCACCGGCTTTGTGGTGGACGACGCGATCGTGATGATTGAAAACATCTCGCGCTATATCGAAAAAGGCGAAGCGCCCATGGCCGCCGCCTTCAAGGGCGCCAAGCAGATCGGCTTCACCATCATTTCACTGACGGTATCGCTGATTGCGGTGCTGATTCCGCTGCTTTTCATGGGCGATGTGGTGGGCCGGCTGTTCCGCGAATTCGCCATCACGCTGGCCATCACGATTTTGATCTCGGCCGTGGTGTCGCTCACACTGGTGCCCATGATGTCGGCGCGTTGGCTCAAGCATGTGCCCGAGGGTGAAGGCAGCAAAACCGGCGCCCGTCTGCAACGCTTGATTGACGACGTGATTGCGCAGTACGACCGCTGGCTC
>DASXRN010000280.1:0-4993 GCA_036506595.1 Polaromonas sp.
AATAAGCATCGACGCGGGGACGCGGCCAAGCCGACGTTATCAGTGCAAGAAAGGCGACATGAAATGCGACAAGTACCCAGACGGTTCCCGGATAAAGCATTATGGTTCGCCCAACAGCCAAAACACACAGCATTAATACAAGTCCGATTGCCCAGTTTTTGTACGAGGCTCGAGCAAAGATCATTTTAAAATCTTTACATTGATCAAGTCTGGTTTTCATAATTCCAATTAAAACATGTCGATGATCTGCAAGTGGTCACGTCAATGAGATAGGGATGCTCCGTATAACTCCGTCTGAAGCGGAGTTGCAGACCACTTCATTTCAATAATGGAATTATCCACACGAAACCCGCAAGTCCCGCCGTTGGACCTTGTCAATCAGGTCATCAACCTCCTGGCTCTTGTCCAGTGCTTTGCGCTTGCCCGGGCGCATGGGCAGGTGACTCCCGCCTTGGCATCAGGGCATTTGTCTGCCCCCTGGCAACCCGCGTCAGCCAAAATATCACTCCTTGCCCGTGCAGCTAAACGCCCGATGCTCTACGCTGAACCTGGCCACCACACGAACCGCCAGCCGCGGGACTGTAGCCGTGAACCAGCTGCATCAGGATATTTTTAATCACCACCTCATTGTTCTGGATTGCTGCCTGCCGCATTTCCACCAGCAAGGGCGCAAGCAGGGGCCAAGCCACAAAGTCTTCGCGCGCCTTCATGATGCGCTCGTGCGCAGTGCCTTCAGGGTTGTCACCAATGAGCAACTCCTCGTAGAGCTTTTCCCCGGGGCGCAGGCCGGTCACCCTGATGTCTATGTCACCATTAGGATTGTGGTCATCCCGCAATGTCAGACCGGAGAGCTGGGCCATGCGCCGCGCGAGGTCCATGATTTTCACGGGTTGGCCCATGTCCAGGACAAACACGTCGCCACCTTGGGCCATCGCACCGGCCTGCAGCACCAGCTGGGCCGCCTCGGGAATGGTCATGAAATAACGGGTGACCTCTTCATGAGTCACCGTCAGTGGCCCGCCATCGAGCAACTGCTTGCGAAACAAGGGCACCACGCTGCCGCTGCTGCCCAGCACATTGCCAAAGCGCACCATCGCAAACAAGGTGTTGTTGCGCACTTCCGGGCTCTGTGAACCATCGGGTAAATGAAAGTGCAATACGTGGCTAGCGGCCAGCGCCTGCAACACCAGCTCGGCCATGCGCTTGCTGGCCCCCATGACGTTGGTGGGACGCACGGCCTTGTCGGTGGAGACCAAAACAAAGTGTGCGACCCCGCTTTCCATGGCCGCGCGGGCCATGTTCAGGGTGCCAAAGACATTGTTCAAGACGCCTTCAGACGGGTTGCTCTCCACCAGCGGCACATGTTTGTACGCCGCCGCGTGATACACCGTGGCGGGCCCGTAAAGGTGGCAAATTTCCTTAAGTCGCCCGAAATTGCCCACGCTGGCAAGCAACGGAACCACCTCCACCGGCAATGCATGCTCGGCGCACAGGCCCTGCAACTCTCGATGAATGCTGTAAAGACCAAACTCATTGTGATCCACCAGCACCAGCTGGCGAGGCTTCTCCAATAGGATCTGGCGACACAACTCACCGCCAATGCTGCCACCGGCCCCCGTGACGAGGACCGTCTTGCCGGCCAGGTTGCGCGCCAGCAAGGCCGGATCGGGCGGCACAGGCTCCCGGCCCAGCAAATCTTCGACATCCAGTTCCTGAAAATCCTGAATCGCCACCCGTCCGGACGCCAGGTCGACCATGCCCGGCAACGTGCGTACGTGCACCGGCAGGCCGCGCAGTCGGGTAATGATCTCATTGCGCCGCGCGCGACCCAGGGATGGTCTGGCCAGCAAAATGTCAGTCACACCCATGCGCTCAACGGCATCGGCCACGTCATCAGTACCAATGATGTCCACGCCGTTGATGCTGCCACCGACTTTGGCGTTGTCGTCGTCAATGAAGCCCAGCAACACAAACTGGCGACCGACTGCCAATGCAGAGGCGGTTTGTACGCCAGCCTCGCCAGCGCCATAAATAAGTAGGCGACCCTCGGTGTGGCGCGACTTTCCCGACCAACCCGCCAGCCAGAAACGCGCAACAGCCCGGCTTGCGCCCACGAGCAGCAGAAACAGCAGCGGCTGAATCAATCCTACACTGCGCGGCACCCCCTCCCACTTGAGCAGCAGCAAAGCTCCGAAGAACAACACGGCATAGGTGCCCACCGCCTTGGCCGTGCTGGCCAGAGCAGCCATACCGGTGTAGCGAAAAATAGCGCGGTAAAGCCCAAAGCGCACGAATATGGGAAACGCCAGCAGCGGTGCCAGCAGATAAACATATTTTTGCTGAAGCATCGGTAGGCCCACCTGGTCGACGCGCAAATAGAACGCGGCCCAGACCGAGATCAAGGACAGCACCAGATCGAGCGCAACGACGACCAGGCGCTTGATGGGGCGCGGCAACGCCAGCAAGGGAGCCGCTGATTTGTTAAATGGCATTTCGACTTCTTTTCGACTTCTTATTTCGCACTCAAGGCCTTGCCGGGCTCTAATATCCCCCCGGCCGCCACTTTCACACCATAACCCAAGACAGATCCCGCCTGCATCCACGCTCCGCGCCCCAGGACTGAGCCCCCCGCCATACCCGCCTTCACGCCCAAATGGCCGAAGTCTTCAACCCGGCAGTGGTGGTCAACCACCGCCGCAGCATTGACGATCACACCCGCGCCCAATTCAGCCTCGGTGCCAACAATGGCCCCGGCCATGATGGCACTCCCGGCACCAATCACAGCCCGGGGCGACACCATGGCTTTGGGATGAATAACAGTCGCCAGCTCAAAACCTGCCGCGGCAAGCCTGTAGTGCAGTTCTTCGCGCAAGCGGTTGTTGCCGATGGCAACGATGGCTGTATCCGCATGCTGGCGGCAACTGGCCAGGTCAGCAGTGGAGCCAAATACCGGCCACTCCCACACATGTCGCAGGCTTGGGGCCGCGTCATCCACGAAGCCCACGAATTTATATTCGCCAGCCGCCAATGCAGCCTCCGCTACCGAACGGCCATGACCGCCAGCGCCCACAATCAGCAACTTTTTCATCAGTGGGAAACTCCATCCCGGCGCAGTACCTTCACAAAGGTCATCCAGAGAATGCGAATGTCAAACCACAGTGATTGCCGCTGCAGGTACGCCACATCCAGCTTCACCTTTTCAGGAATTGGCAGTTCATCGCGCCCATTCACCTGTGCCCATCCCGTCAGCCCCGGCACCAGTTCATGCACGCCTTGCTGGGTACGCAACGCGATCAAATCCTGCTGATTAAAGAGCGCCGGGCGTGGGCCCACAAAACTCATGTCGCCAATCAAAATGCTCCAGAGCTGCGGCAACTCGTCCAGGCTGCTCTTGCGCAAGAAGGAGCCTATGGGCGTTAGATAAGCCTTGGGGTCCTGCAGCAGATGGGTGGCAACAGCCGGCGTGCCGATGCGCATGCTGCGAAACTTGGGCATTTTGAAAATCTTGTTGCCCTTGCCCACCCTGTCAGACCAGTACAGGGCCGGCCCCCTCGAGGTCAGGCGCACCGCCAAGGCGACCACCACCACCGGAAGAGCCAGAATCATCGCTGCGCACAAAGCCAGCACCAAATCAAACAGACGCTTCACGCCAATACCCCTCCGCCGCCTTCTTCAGCCCCTCATCGACAGACACTGGCGCACTCCAGCCCAACAATTGTCGCGTCTTGGAAATGTCCACCTGCAAAGATCCACACAGGCGCTGGGCAACAGCAGGCTTGCCGATCAATGCGGCACCAAGCGTGAGTAGCCCCGTCGGAACAGGAATCAAACGTGCCGGCTTACCCAAGGCCTGCCCCATGCGCTGCAGCAATTGCGTTGTTGACAAGTCTTCCCCATCCGAAATCAAAAACGTCTGGTTCGCGGCGGCCGGGTGATCGACGCAAGTCACAATCAAATCCACCAGATTGTCCAACGCCACCAAGCTGCGGTGGTTATGGATGGCGCCCAATGGCAAAGGCACGCCGCGGGTCAACCAGCGCATCATGGACTGGAAATTAGCCTTCACCCCGGGGCCGTACACCAACGGCGGACGAATGATCACAACCTCCATGCCGGTTTGTGCCGCAATCTCGCGCAGCCCTTGCTCAGCCTCCATTTTGGAAATGCCATAAGCATCCAGTGGCGCAGGCGCATCGTCTGCCGTGAACGGATGACCCGGCCGAGTCGCCTCGCCATTGACCTTGACAGAGCTTATGAACACAAACCGTCGCACACCCTCAGCCGCCGCCCGCCGTGCCAGTTGCAAAGTGCCCTGCACATTGATCCGGCGAAACTCCACCAGCGGATCAGCTGCAGCTTCTTGCATCACATGTACCCGTGCTGCAGCGTGAACGACCGCCTCAACACCAGCCAAGGCCGCTGACCAATCGGTTTGGGCAGACAGGTCGCCCACCGTCACTACCGATGCACCCGCAGCCGTAAACGCACCCGCACGCCGCATCGCGGCCCGAACAGAACAACCCCGTTCGACAAGAAGATCAGTCAATGCCCGGCCAACAAAGCCTGTAGCCCCCGTCACGAGAATCATGTCCGCCCCATTCACCAGCCTATTGCGAGACATCACGCTTTATGCCAGACCTTCCTGTTCACAAAATCCGTATAGCTCAAAATAATTCGCAACACTTTGTCTGAAACGTTGGCTGTCTCATAGTCATTCACCATTCGCAGTGACCGCTCTGCGCCACGTGGCTGGCTTGCCAATACTTCCAGCCCCTGCAGCACCCTGTTGACATCCAGACCAACGAACATCACTGCGGCTTCTTCAAAGCCTTCTGGTCGTTCGTGAACCTCACGCAGGTTCAGCGCCGGGAAGTTGAGAATCGACGACTCCTCCGTGATCGTGCCGCTGTCTGACAATACTGCGCGCGCGCCGGTCTGGAGCCGGACGTAATCGAGGAAGCCAAAGGGCTTGTGAAACTGCACCAGCGGATGA
>DASXRN010000281.1:0-6595 GCA_036506595.1 Polaromonas sp.
CAGGGCACGGCCGCGGCCTCGCGCGGGGGCGATTTCCATTCGAGTTTCAGGCCGGTCAGGGCGATCACCACAAACAGCGAATGCGCCAGCATGCGGATGGGCGCCTGCAGCAGGGCAATCAGGGTCTCTAACAACGCGCTGCGCAGCAGGCTGGCGATGCCGCCATAGCTTTGCTGCTGGCGCTTGATCAGCACCGCCGCAATGCCCAGAATGCGCGGCAAGAACAGCATGCACAGGGTCCAGGCCCAGAGCGACATCAACTCGCCCGGCACCAGGTTCCAATCGGCCACCATGGGCGCACCCGACAGCCACAGCGCCGTTCCCAGCGTCAGAAAGCACAGCCACAGCGGTGCCGACAGGTAGGCCATGGCACCGGTGCCAAACATGGAGCGGTGCACCGGGTGAATGCCGGGCTCGGCAATCAGGCGCGAGTTTTGCAGATTGCCCTGGCACCAGCGGCGGTCGCGCTGCAGCTCGGCCAGCAAATCGGGTGGCTGCTGTTCGTAGCTGCCCACCAGGTCGGCCACCAGCCAGACGTGGTAACCGGCGCGGCGCATCAGCGCGGCCTCGACAAAGTCGTGCGACATGATGCTGCCCGACATGCCGCCGCTGCCCTTGATATGCGCCAGCGCGCAGTGCTGCATGAAGGGTTCAATCCGGATGATGGCGTTGTGGCCCCAGTAGTGCGATTCGCCCATCTGCCAGAACTGCATGCCCAAGGTGAAGAGGCGGCCGGTGACGCGCGAGGCAAACTGCTGCGCCCGCGCATGCAAGGTCACATGGCCGATGGCCTGGGTGGCGGTCTGGATGATGCCGGCCTTGGGGTTGGCTTCCATCAGCTTGACCATGGCCACCAGGCAGTCGCCGCTCATCACGCTGTCGGCGTCCAGCACCACCATGTAGCGGTAGTCCTTGCCCCAGCGGCGGCAGAAGTCGGCCACGTTGCCGGCCTTGCGATCGGTACGGCGTTTGCGCAGGCGGTAATAGACCTCGATCTGCGGCTGGTCCGGGTGGCTGGCCAGCTGGGCGCGCAGCTCTTCCCAGGCGGCACGCTCGGCTTGCTGGATGGCCGCGTTGTTGCTGTCGGACAGCACAAACACATCGAACGCTTGGGTATGCCCGGTAGAAGCGACCGATTCGCAAGTGGCACGCAGCCCGGCAAACACCGTGCGCACGTCTTCGTTGCAGATCGGCATGATGATGGCGGTGCGCGTCGCCGCATCCAGCGTGTGGTGCTGGACCTTTTTGGCCGACAGGGTATGCGCATCGCCGAACAGCGTCACCCAAAAACCCATCATCGCCGTCATGAAGCCCGTCACCACCCAGGCCGACAGCAGCGCAAACAGGCCTATCTGTCCGTATTCCAGCCAGGCGTTGTTGTAGTCGGGCTGCATGTCGGCAAAAATGCCGGTGGCCAGTACGGTGCTGAGCACGGTCAGCGCCACAAACACGGCGCGGCGACGCTTGGCGACCTGCTGCCAGGGCTCCAGTTTTTCGGAAACCCAAGGGGCCGGGGCCGTCTCTGTGCCGGTCGAACCGGTCAATTTCACCAGGGTAAGCAGGGGCAGGAGGGCGGCCGTGCCCACGCTGTTCCAGAAGCCGCGCCAGGGCCGCGGCACCATGGAGCCGCGATGCACAGGCGGTGCCGTGATCGAATTCGGATGTCGTTCTTCGCGCAAAGTGCTGCGCGTGTTGCGAATGCGGTGTGCCATCAGGGTGTGATCAGGTTGGTCCATGTTTCGCTTAAGGTGTGGGTGGTGGTGTCGTGATGCTGGAGAAAGGCGCGCAGCTCTATTGGCTGGGCCGGTCCGGTGGAGTCAAGCCGTTGCACGCGCAAAGTCATGCGCCAGGCGCCGGTCGCGGGGTTTTTGTAGGCCAGGCTTTCCAGCACGCGGCCGTTGGCACTGGCCGTGGCGACGGCTCGCACGGGCGCGTTTTCGGGCAAGGCGTCGAGTGCGGGGCCGGCAAAGTCGATGACGAACTGAATCTGCTGGCTCAGTGCCTCGGTACCGAGCTTCGAATAGCCCGTGCCGCGGCGTGATTGCGTGACCCAGCCGTTGGGTGGCCGCTGCTGGTTTTTTCCTTGCCAGGCAATCTGGTAAGCCAGATCCAGCGATTGGCCGGGCGCCGGCAGTTTTTCGGGCACCCAGTAGGCCGCCACGTTGTCGTGGGTTTCGTCGGGCGTGGCAAATTGCAAAAGCTCGACACGGCCCGCACCCCAGTCGCCCAGCGGCGTGACCCAGGCGCTGGGCCGTAGTTCGTAGCGCGCTTCGGTGTCTTCATAGCTGCCAAAGGCGCGGTCGCGCTGCATCAGGCCAAAGCCCTTGAGGCTTGTCATGGCGAACGAGGTCGCCAGCGGCGATGCCGGGTTTTGCAGTGGCCGCCACAGCCATTCGCCTCCTCCTTTGCCGTCATCGGTGGCGATCATCAGGCCGTCGGAGTCGTGCACCTCGGGCCGGAAATCGCCGGGGCGGGGCTGGTTTTCGCCAAAGAAAAACATGCTGGTCAGCGGTGCCAGGCCCAGCGTCGTCACGGGCGCCGGTGTTCCGCGCGTTTCAACCGTGCGCATAAAGATGCGGGCATGCACCTCGACCGCGGTCTGCTCGCCGGGTGTGATGTCAAAACGGTAAGCGCCGGTCACGCGCTCGGAATCCATCAAGGCGTACACCGTGAGCTGTTTGGCATCGACTGCGGGCTTTTCCAGCCAGAAGTCGGTGAAGCGCGGAAATTCTTCCTTGCTGGCGCCCACGGTGTCTACCGCCAGGCCGCGCGCCGACAGGCCGTAGCGCTGGCTGGCGCCCAGGGCCCTGAAGTAGCTCGCGCCCAAAAAGACGATCAGTTCGTCCTTGTAGGTCGCCGAATTCAGGTTGTGAAAGGCCCTGAACCCGCCGTGGCCCAGGTCTCCCCAGGTCTGGGGCGACAGCTTGTTTTTGCCGAAGTTGAAGGCGGCAGGGTCATACGGCAGGGGCTTGACGCCGTCTGTCGTGATTTCGTGAATCCGAACCGAATCCCCTTGCCGGCCGACGTGGAAAAAATTGGCTTCGTAAGGCAGTTTGTCCGAGCGCCACACCATGCGGTCGGCGTTAAAGCGGATGTCGCGGTAGCCGTCGTAATCGAGATTGGCAAGTTCGGCGGGCACCGCGTGGGAGGCCTCGCGAAAGGGCGTTTGCGCGCGTTGTCGGGCGAGGGTCGCCACATCGTCCAGGCTCCAGGCGTGCGCCTGACCCGCCATCAGTACCAGCGCACCCAGCCACGCCAGGGCCGCGAAACGGACTTGAAATGGGGTTTTGAAACTGCGTGGGAAAAACAGGCAAAAAGCGGGCATGCCATGACTAGGGCAAACCCTGTGCCAGCTTGAAAAATCTCTTTTAAATCAAAGGCTTGTAGTTGGTTTTGAATTCAATTTGGGCTGGCCTGCCGAAAAAGCGTCGCAAACCCCATTTTTTGTCGCCAATGAGCGACAACATTCTGCCGGCAGGTCAAAAAACTCTTTTAAATCAACCGTTTAGTGCTGTCGCCTGGGAGCGACCCGGTTTCAGGTGGTGCCGGAACTGTCGGCCTTGAAATGCCCCGGCGTCAGGCCGTGCTTTTGCAGCAGGCGGTAGAACTCGGTCCGGTTGCGGTCGGCCAGGCGGGCGGCATCGGCCACATTGCCGTCGGTCAGCTTGAGCAGGCCGACCAGGTAGTCGCGCTCAAAACGCTGTTTGGCCTCGGCAAAGCTCAGCACCTGCACGCTGGGCGAGCGCAGCGCGCGCTGCACCAGCGCCAGCGGCACCAGCGGCGTGGTCGACAGGGCGCAGACCTGCTCCACCACGTTGTGGAGCTGGCGCACATTGCCCGGCCAGGCCGCCGTGGTCAAGGCTTTCAGGGCTTCGGGCGCGAAACCGCTGAGGCGCTTGTGGTACTTGGCTGCAAGCTTGAGCAGGAAATGGTTCGCCAGCAAAGGAATGTCTTCGCGCCGCTCGGCCAGCGGCGGCAGGGTCAGCGTCACCACATTGAGGCGGTAATACAGGTCGGCGCGAAACTGGCCGTCGGCCATCGCGGCATCCAGGTCGCGGTGCGTGGCCGAGATGATGCGCACATCCACGGGGATGGACTGGCTGGAGCCCAAAGGCCTCACCACGCGCTCCTGCAACACGCGCAGCAGCTTGACCTGCAGGGCCGGCGGCATGTCGCCGATTTCGTCGAGCAGCAAGGTGCCGCCATCGGCCGCCTGAAACAACCCCTTGTGATTCGCCACTGCATCGGTGAAGGCGCCCTTGACGTGGCCAAACAGTTCCGACTCCAGCAGGGCCTCGGGGATGGCGCCGCAATTGACGGCGATAAACGGTTTGCCGGCGCGCGCGCTGGCCTGGTGAATCGCCTGGGCCAGCAGCTCCTTGCCGGTGCCGCTTTCACCGCGCAGCAGCACGCTGGCGTCGGACTGCGCCACCATGCGCGCTTCGGCCAGGGCCTCGGCCATGCGGCTGGAGCGGCTGATGATCTGGTGTTGCCAGGCCTCGGGGCTGCCGCGTTTGGCCGAATGCACGGGCGCGCTGAGCGACAGGGCCTGCGCAATCTTGTCGAGCAGGGCCTTGCCGTCAAACGGCTTGGTCAGGTAGGTGAAGACACCGCGTTCGGTGGCCTCCACCGCATCGGGAATGGTGCCGTGTGCCGTCAGCAAAATCACCGGCAGCGAAGGGTGCTGGACGCGAATGTCGTCAAACAGCGCCAGCCCGTCGCGGCCGGGAAGCTGCACGTCACTGAGCACCAACTGCGGGCGCTCGATATGCAGCTGGGTCAGGGCGGCTTCGGCGGAGCTGACAGCGCTCACGCGGTAACCCGCAGCGCTGAGCCGTATCGTCAGCAGGCGCAGCATGTCGGCGTCGTCGTCAACCACCAGCAAATGCGGTGCCTGTGCGAAATCGGCGATGGGGGACGAGGAATCGGTCATACAGGGGTCAGGGTGCTGGGGTACGGGCGCGTCTGGCCGGTTCTGGTACTGCCGCGGTGGGCGGGCGGTTCGTCAGGCTGCGTTCAATGGCTTTGAGCGCCTCCAGCCTTTCATGGGTTTGGTCGAGCCGGCGTTGCACGTCGCGCGTTTGTTGGGTTTGCTTTTCAAGCAGCTCTTCGAGGCGGCGCTGCTCGCCATAACGGGCGGCCAGCAGGCGGGCCAGCGGATGCAACGCCTGGGCTTCGGCGGTCGCATTGCCGAGCACGCGGGCCAGCAGCTCCTGGGCCCGTAGCAGATCGGGTAATTGACGAAGCTGGCTCAAGACCAGCGACAGCCGCAACTGGTCGGCGGGGGTTGGCACCTCGCCCAGTCGCGCGGCCTCCAGGCCCAGCTCTGCGGGTGACATCAGGCGGACCCGGTCCGCGTAGGCCAGCATACGCTCGATGGCGTCGCTCGCAGGCGTTGCCGCCAGGCTGACGGGGGGCGCAAGCGGGTTGGCATTGAGGCGCTCGGTGCTGGCGGAAGCGGGCTGTGTTGCCTTCAGGCCCGCCGCTTCTTCAGCGCTGGAGCTGGTGGGGCTGCTGCTGCAGCCTGCCAGCACGGCAAGGGCCAGCAGGGCGGGCAAGCAGGCGCGGTTGGTGCGCGCAAAAAAGTCAGGCTTTAAAAACATGGGGAAGCTCAATTCTGAAGTGGGCACCCGGCTGGTCGGGCAGCAGGGTGACGTGTCCGCCGTGCGCTGCGATGTACTCGTGCACGATCGACAAACCAATGCCGCTGCCGCGAATGCCATCGGTGGGCTGGCGTTCGCCACGGTAAAACGGCTCGAAAATCCGCTCGCGGTCGGCCGCCGCCACGCCCACGCCCTGGTCGTGGATTTCAAGGCGTACCAGGCTGGGGAGCGTACTTAGTTCCAGCCGGACTCTGCCTTTGAGCGGTGAGTAGCGGATGGCGTTGGACAGCAGATTGGCCAGCGTTGTGCCGATTTTTTCGGGGTCCACCTCGATGCTGAGCGGTTCACCCCGCACCGTGACCGACAGCTCCCGTGCGCGCCATTGCAGGCGTTGCGCATCCACCTGCTCTTCGATCAGTTGCAGCAGGTCTATCGTTTGCCGGCGCAGCTGGCGCGCCTCAAAGGCGGCGGTGTTGAAGCGCAGCAGGTCTTCAATCTGCCCTTGCAGCACGCCGGTGTTGTGCCTGAGGATTTGGGCAATTTCGCGCTGCTCATGGGTCAGGGCACCCGCCACGCCGTCTTCCAGCAGCGACACCCCTTCGCGCAGCGAGGCCAGCGGGGTTTTGAGTTCATGCGAAATATGCCGTAAAAACCGTGATTTGTCGGCATCCAGCTCGACCAGCCGCAGGCGCAGCCAGTTCAGCCGCTGGCCGACCAGCGCCAGATCGGCCGGGCCCTGAATGGAAATTGCCTGGTCCAGGCGGTTTTCGCCGAGGTCGACGATGGCGTTTTCCAGCCGCTTCAGGGGCCGCGTGAACCAGATGCCGAAGGCCAAAGCCATGGCCACGGCCAGCACGATGGCCCAGGTCACCTGCTGCGCCAGGTGTTTGCGGCTGGTCTCTAACTTGCCTTCCAGCGATTTGTTGCGCTGCTGAATGGCTTGCTGCGCCTGCACGGCAATGGCCGCGTTGACGATTTCCAGTTCACGAAAC
>DASXRN010000282.1:0-4196 GCA_036506595.1 Polaromonas sp.
AACGGCCATGTGTTTGCCGAACGCCTGATCCGCATGATTGCGCGCTCCGGGCGGCTGCATCATCAAAGTGCCGTGATGCTGATTGACCTGGTCAACTCCGAGCAAATACAGCGTGACTTCGGGCGCAAGGCGGCCGACGACCTGCCGCTGCGCGTGGCCGAGCGGCTGCTGTCGACCGCGCGCGAAATCGACAGTGCCGCCCGGCTTTCCGAGCGGCGCTTTGGCATGCTGGTGGAAGGCCCGTTCAGCGCGGAAGATGCCGCCACACTGGGGCCGCGCATTGTCGCGCGCTGCCTCATGCCTTACAAGGGCCTGCACGTGGACTGCGTGGCGCTGGTGCATGTGGCCTACGCGGTCGTGCCCCACCAGGGCTCCAATGCGCAGGGCTTGCTGGCACAGCTTGAAGAGCGTCTGGCCGCCGCGCCTGTAGAAAGCAGGCGTGCGGTGTTCATGCTGGGTGAAATGCCTGCAACGGCGGCCTCGCGGCGCCCACGCCTGCGCAAAACTACCTGAGCCCGGAAAGGCTCAGGCTTTAGCCTTGGGCGTGACTTTGCCGGGCTGCGCGTCAGGCGCGGGGCCCGACCCCGCCAATGTGGCCCGCGGATGCGCCGCGTCATAGACCTTGGCCAGATGCTGAAAATCCAGCCGCGTGTAGACCTGCGTGGTGGTGATGTTGGCGTGACCCAGCAGCTCCTGCACCGCGCGCAAGTCACCACTGGACTGCAGCACATGGCTGGCAAACGAATGGCGCAGCATGTGCGGGTGCACCGGCGTGGCCAGCCCGGCCTTGAGCGAACGCTGCTTTAGCCGCACGCGGATATGCTGCGGGGTGAGCCGCGTGCCGCGCTGGTTGATAAAGAGGGCCGCATCGTCCTTGGCCCAATGGCTGCGGGCGGCCAGCCACAGCTCCAGCGCCTGCAGGGCCTTGCCGCCCACCGGCACACTGCGCCGCTTCGCGCCCTTGCCAAGCACATGGGCCTCGGCGGCCTCGCGGTCGACCCAGCCGCGCGCTTCGCCACTGGCCTGCACATCCAGCCCCACCAGCTCGCCAATGCGCAGCCCGCAGCCGTAAAGCAGCTCGATGATGCACTGCTCGCGTGCCTCGAGCAAGGCGTCGTTGCCATCCGCGTCGGACTGGAAACTGGCCAGCTGCACGGCCTCATCGACACTCAGGGCCTTGGGCAGCGGCTTGGCGGCTTTGGGTGCGCGCACATCCTGCACCGGGTTGGCCACCACCAGGCCCTGGCGGCCCAGCCAGGTGTAAAAGCCGCGCCAGCCCGACAAAATCAGCGCAATGCCGCGGCCGCTGCGCCCCGCCCCGTGCATCTGCGCCACCCAGCGCCGCATGTGGCTGTTGTGCACCTCGGTCAGCGCCACGCCGGCCTGGCGGGCGTTGGCTTGCAGCTTTTGCAAATCCAGCGCGTACAGCTCTACGGTGCGCTGGGCCAGGCGTTTTTCAACGCGCACATGCTCCAGGTAGCGCTCTACCAGTGGCTGCGATTCAGCTGCAGATTCGGCGACAGACCCGGAAGGCTCAGACGCGGGCGGTATCTGCGTCATGGCGCGGGGTTACTGGCTGTCGGTCGGGGCCTGGGCCCGCAAACGCGACAGCGCGGCACCCGCCAGTTCGCCCAGGCGTTCAAGGAAATCAGTGCCCATGGCGCTGTGAAAGCGCTCGGGATCAGGCGAGGCCAGCACCAGCAAGCCCGCTACCGGCGCAGCGGCGGCAGCGCGCAGCGGAATCAGGGCCAGCGACAGCGCCAGTGCCGGTTCGGGCAGCCAGTTGACCGCTTCAAAGCCGGAGTTGACACCGCAGTAGGGCGCGCTCAATGAGGCGGCAAAAGTCTGCGCATCATCGCTCACGCCGGTGGCAAAACCCTCGTCCGAGAAAATTCCGTTGACACCCCAGACCTTGATGGCGGCCTGCGGAATCTGAAAGCCGCTGGTCAGGCCCTGCACGATGGTGCCGGGCAGATCGCGCGCCTGCGTCGTTTGCAGCAGCTTGCGGATCCAGCCCTGCATCTTGTCGGCAATCGCCACATTCTCTTGCCCGTGGCGAATCATCTCGACCACCTTGGTCTCCAGGCCCTTGATTTTTTCGCGCAACATGCCGGCCTGGCGCTCCTGCAGGCTGACGGCGCGGCTGCCGTGGCCGCTGGAGAGCTGCACCGAGGCCAGCAGTTCGGCATGACGCTCGAAGAAGTCGGGTGTATTGGCCAGAAAGTTGGCAATGTCGTCTTCGGTGATGGAATGTTCAGTTGGATTCATGTTGGCATTTTCATCAGTTTCAGGGTCGCAAGCAAAACAAGCCGGGCCGTGGCGGGCATTCAAATCGCGTCGGGAATGTCAATCTCGGACTCAAACACCGTGGTGGCCGGGCCGGTCATCATGACCGGGGCATCGAGCTGGCCCGACCATTCAATCGTGAGCTGGCCGCCGCGCGTCAGCACCTCGACCCGCGTATCCAGCAGGCCCCAGCGCATGCCGGCCACGGCCGCCGCACAGGCACCGGTGCCGCAGGCCAGCGTTTCGCCGGCGCCGCGCTCATAGACCCGCAGCCGAATCTGGCTGCGCGAGACCATCTGCATGAACCCGGCGTTCACGCGCCGCGGAAAGCGCGGATGGTTTTCGATCAGCGGGCCGATCTGCAGCACCGGCGCCGTGTCCACATCCTCCACCAACTGCACCGCGTGGGGATTGCCCATCGACAGTGCCGCTATCAAAAGAGGAGCTGCCTGCGCCCGCTCCTCAAGGGCCAGAGGCCATTTTTCCCACGAACCCGCGGCTTGCGGCGTCAAACCGGCGGCATCAAAGGGAATGCGCGCCAGCTCAAACACCGGCGCCCCCATGTCCACCGTCACGCGACCGTCGGCCTGCATGCGCGGCTCGATCACGCCGCCCAGGGTTTTGACCCTCACCGCGTCCTTGGTGGTCAGTCCCTGCTCGCGCACAAAGCGCACAAAGCAGCGCGCCCCATTGCCGCACTGCTCGACCTCGCCGCCGTCGGCGTTGTGGATCACATATTCAAAGTCGACGCCCTCGGCCGCGTCCTTGGGCGCAGGCCGCACCGAAAGAATCTGGTCGGCCCCCACGCCAAAGTGACGGTCGGCCAGAAAGCGGTACTGCGCCGTCGTCAGGCCCAGGGGCGCACGGGTTTCATCGAGCATCACAAAATCGTTGCCCGCACCCTGCATTTTTGTAAATCGGATTCGCATGGCTTCATTATCCTTGGGGCGGCCAAGGCCTGCCACCAAGGCCATAATGTTTTTCCATGGTCAGACCCTCCCAACTCCTTTATCCCCAGCGCGAACCCGCCCCTCTTCGTCCCGCAGCGACCGTGCTGCTGCTGCGTGACACGTCCCAAGGCATTGAAGTGCTGATGACACGGCGCTCCATGACGGCCAGCTTTGCCCCCGGCGCCTATGTGTTCCCCGGCGGCGGCATTGATGCGGCGGATGCGGCGGCCCACGCCCAGTCCACACGGCGCGCCAGCCAAAGCGAGCTGCACCTGACGCAGGCGATTGCCGCCATCCGTGAAAGCTTTGAAGAGCTGGGTGTATTGCTGGCGCGCCATGCCGACGGCAGCTACGCCAGCACCGCAGACATTGCAGCGCTGGATCGCAAGGCCCCGTTTGCGGCGCAGTGTCGGGCGCGCAGCCTCACGCTGGCTGGCGACCAGGTGTTTGTGCTGGCGCATTGGGTCACCGACCGCGATTTGCCGCGCCGCTTCGATGTGCCTTTTCTGGTGGCGCGCATGCCCGAGGGCCAGAGCCCGGTGGCCGACGAGACCGAGCAGTTCGAGCCGGTCTGGGTGCGCCCGGCCGAGGCGCTGGCTCGGCACGCGGCCGGCGGCTTCTTCATGATCTTCCCGACCATCCGCACACTGCAACTGCTGGAGAGCTACCCAAGCGTCGATGACATGCTCAAGGCCTGTGCGTCCGAGCAGCCCTTGTGGATCTCCTGCCCGCGCGCGGGCTTGCTGGCGGGCAAGGAAGCGCGCTACATGGAGCACGAAGCACCTTATGGCGAACTGGCGCTGACCTGCCCGGACGGGCAGATCCTGCACCCCCTGGACTGGCAAACGGCGCAGCCCGTGCGGCTCTTGAGAAACGTCATGCGCCTGACCGCCCCCAACCCCGGCATGATGACCGGGCCGGGCACCAACAGCTACATCGTGGGTGACGAGGGCAGCGGCT
>DASXRN010000283.1:0-2568 GCA_036506595.1 Polaromonas sp.
GCCGAGTAAATAAGGATCCGCCAGCGGATTGCGAAACAGCCCTTGCGCCACGGCACCGGCCAAGCCCAGCAAAGCCCCTGCCGCCCAGGCGCCCAGGGTGCGCGGCAGGCGAATGTCCCACACGATCTGCTGCGCCACGGGGTCGCGCCAGGCCTTCAGCACGCTTTCAAACCCGGTGCTGCCGACGCTGGCGCCCATCAGTAGCAAAGCGATGCTGGCCAGCAACAAGCCCGAAGCCAGCAAATAGGCGAAACGATGCTGACGCGAAATATCGGTCACGGTGCTCTTCCCTGCATGGCTTGCAGGCATTGCGCCAGGATGCGGGCGCTCTCCGCCATGCGCGGGCCGGGCCGCACGACCACATCGGACTGCGCCACGGTAAACACACACACGTGGCGCTCCTTGATGGCGCGGATGCCGGACCAGCCGGGGCGCCCTTCCATACCCTCGTAATTGCGGTCACCGACCATGATCACGTCCGGGTTGGCGCGCACCACGTATTCGGGATTGATTTTGGGGAACGGGCCCATGCTGGCCGGCACAATATTTTTGGCACCCAAGCGCGTCAGGATTTCACCAATGAACGACGTCTCGCCAGCGGCATAGGGCGCGCGATTGACTTCAAAGTAGACCCGCGTGTTTTTGACGCTGGCGGGCAGGGATTGCGCGGCGGCCACCACGCCGGCATCGATGACGCGCCAGACGCGCTGCGCATCGGGCACGTCCAGCAATTGGCCGATTTTCTCCAGCACGCGCTTCACATCGGCGTGGCTTTTGGGCTCCAGCGCCACCACCTTGATGCCCAGCGACTGCAAGCGCTCACCGGCCCGGGACGAGGTGGCCATCAGCACCACGTCGGGTTTCAAAGCCACGATGGCTTCAATATTCGGGTCCAGCCCGCCGCCCACCTGCGGCAAGGCGCGCACGCTCTCGGGGAAGTTGGAATACCGGTCCACCCCCACCAGCCGCTGGCACTGCCCCAGCTCGCACACGGTCTCGGTCAGCGACGGCAGCAGACTGACAATGCGCTGCGGCGTTTGCACAAAGCTCACAGTCACGCCGCGGTCGTCGGTCAGTTGCAAGGCACGGGCTGGCATCATGGCGAGCCAGCCAAGCAGCATCAACAAGGCCGCAAAGCGTTTCATGGCTGGCCTTTCAGGGTGAGCGGCAAACCGGCGGCCATGAAGGTCACGCGCTCGCAGGCCAGCGCCACCTCCTGGTTCAGCCGCCCCAGCGCATCGACAAAGGCACGCGTCTCGCGTCCCATTGGAATCACGCCCAGACCGATCTCGTTACCGACCAGCAGCACGGGGCCTGCAGCCTTTTCAATCGCTATCAAAAGCATAGCTGCCTGCGCCCGTTCCTCCTGGGCCATAGCCTCATTTTGTTTAAGAACATCAGCAGGCATGAGCCAATTGGTCAGCCACAGCGTGAGGCAGTCCACCACCACGAGCGTGTCGGGTCGGCTCTGCTGCTGGACAGCCTGCGCCAGTTCAAGCGGTTCCTCCACCGTGCGCATGCCGGGCACGCGCCGCGCCCGGTCCTGCTGATGCCGCGCAATGCGTTCGCGCATTTCATCGTCCCAGGGTTGGGCCGTGGCGATCAACACGGCGCCGTGCCCAGGCGACTGCGCCAGCCAGCCCCGCGCCAGCAGTTCGGCACGGCGCGACTTGCCGCTCCTCTGGCCGCCCAGAATCAGTTCGCTGCGGGCTACTTTCAAGGACTCAGCCATATTGCCGACCCCAGTCCATCACTATCCTGTGCAGTTGCTCCACACCATCGGTCAAGGCAGCCGGGCCGGGCTGCAAAATCTCGGCGGACTTGATCTCGAACAGCTGGCCGGTTTTCACGGCGTTGACGTTTTCCCAGCCGGCTCTGGCACGCACATGGTCGGGCCTGAATTTGCGGCCGCACCAGGAACCGAAAATGATGTCGGGGTTGCGCCGCACGATCTCGCTGCCGTCGGCAATGATGCGATCCTTGCCCATGGCCTTGGCCGCCAGCTCCGGGAAGCAGTCATCGCCGCCGGCAATGCCGATGACTTCGGACACCCAGGCAATGGCGCTGATGTGCGGGTCGTACCACTCCTCAAAATACACGCGTGGCCGGCGCTTGAGCAGGGCGGCGGCCCTCTCGATCTCAAGCAGCCGGCTTTGCATGGCCTGCATCAGCGCCAGGCCGCGCGCTTCCTGGCCCACCATGGCGGCCAGCTGGTACAGCATCGAAAAAATCTCGGCCACGCTGCGCTGGTTGAAGATGGTGACCTGGATGCCTTTCTTGACCAGTTGCGCCGCAATGTCGGCCTGCAGATCGGAAAAGCCAATCACGCAGTCGGGCCGCAGTTCCACGATCTTGTCGATCTTGGCGCTCAGAAAGGCGCTGACCCGGGGCTTTTCTTCACGCGCGCGCGGCGGCCGCACGGTGTAACCCGAGATGCCGACGATGCGCCGCTCTTCGCCCAGCAGGTAAAGCCACTCGGTCGGCTCTTCGGTCAGGCAGACGATGCGCTGCGGGCCATAAACGGAGGTGTCCTGGCTGGCGGCCAGCGCGCGCCAGTCGTTCGCCTTG
>DASXRN010000284.1:0-2706 GCA_036506595.1 Polaromonas sp.
TTTCATGGTGGGCCGTTTGCAGCGCTTTGCCCGCTCGGGCTTCAAGCGCCTGCCGTCCGAGCACCTCGAAGCCAGCCTGGCGACGGTGCTGGGTTAAGCCAAGGTGCTACTAAAAAGAGAGCTGCCTGCGCCCATTTAGAAAGGGCTGGAGGCGGATTTCATGCCTGAATCCGGCTGAAGCCCGCTCCGGACGCCAGCCCCTTTACCAATTCCACAAGGTCCCGTCGTGCTGCAGGCGGTTCACCGGCAGGTAGGCGCGCTGGTACGGGTACTTCGCGGCCAGCTTCTCGTCGATGTCTACGCCGTGGCCAATTGCTTCGCCGCAGTCCATGAAGCCGTTCTTGAAGCTGTAGGCATGCGGAAATACTTCGTCGGTCGCCTCGGTGTGGCGCATGTATTCCTGCACGCCGAAATTCGGCACCCAGGTGTCAAAGTGCAGCGCTGTGCCCATGCAGACCGGTGACAAGTCCGTTGCGCCGTGGCAGCCGGTGCGTACCTGGTACATCGCGGCAAAGTCGGCAATGCGCCGCAGGTGCGTGATGCCGCCGGCGTGGACCACGGTTGCGCGGATGTAGTCGATCAGCTGGTTCTGGATCAGGTCCTTGCAGTCCCACAGCGAGTTGAAGATTTCGCCCACCGCCAGCGGCGTCGTGGTGTGCTGGCGGATCAGTTTGAACGCTTCCTGGTTTTCTGCCGGTGTTGCGTCCTCGATCCAGAACAGGTGGTAGGGCTCCAGTGATTTGCCCAGCCGCGCCGCCTCGATAGGCGTCAGGCGGTGGTGCACATCGTGCAGCAGGTGCGTCTCCGGCCCGACGGCCTTGCGCACGGCTTCGAACAGTTTGGGCGTGTGCAGCAGGTATTTTTCGGTGCTCCAGTCGTGCTCGCTGGGCAGGTCGGCGTCGGCCGGTTCGTAAAACAGCGTGCCTTTTCCGACGCCGTAGACCTTCTCCAGCCCCGGCACGCCGCTTTGTGCGCGGATGGCTTTGTAGCCCATTTCCTTGTAGCGCAAGACTTCATCGACGGTTTGTTCGATGTCCTTGCCATTGGCGTGGCCGTAGACCATCACCCCGGTGCGGCTGCGCCCGCCCAGCAGCTGGTACAGCGGCAGGTTCGCCGCCTTGGCCTTGATGTCCCACAGCGCCGTGTCCACCGCCGCGATGGCGCTCATGGTCACCGGCCCGCGCCGCCAGTAGGCGCCCTTGTAGAGGTATTGCCAGATGTCTTCAATCTGGTGCGCGTCGCGACCGATCAGGCAGGGAATCACATGGTCGGTCAGGTAGCTGGCCACCGCCAGCTCGCGGCCATTGAGCGTGGCATCGCCGATGCCGGTAAGGCCTTCATCGGTTTCGATCTTGAGGGTGACGAAGTTGCGGCCGGGGCTGCAGACGATGACGCGGGCGTTGGTGATTTTCATGAGTAGCAAGTCAATAGGTGGGTAACGGTGAGCGGCAGGGCAATGGCATGTGGGCGTGATCAACTGGGGCGTGCACAGACCTCAGCCGTTCCAGCCCAGATGGCCGAGAAAGTCGCGGGTACGCGCGACGGTGGGGTTGTCAAAAATCTGCGCGGGCGGGCCTTCTTCCATGATGGCGCCGTTCTCGAACACCACCACCCAGTTGGCCACGCGCTGGGCAAAACTCATTTCGTGCGTGACCACAATCATGGTCATGCCTTCCTGGGCCAGTTTCTTCATCACATTGAGCACTTCGCCCACGGTTTCGGGGTCTAGCGCCGAGGTGGGCTCGTCGAACAGCATGACTTCGGGCTCCATGGCCAGGGCGCGAGCAATGGCGACACGTTGCTGCTGGCCCCCGGACAGGTTGGCCGGAAAATTGTTGGCCTTGGCCGCGAGGCCGACCTTGTCCAGCAGCAGCATGGCACGGGCGCGGGCCTCTTTTTCGCCCATGCCCAGTACCGTGATCGGGCCCATGGCGACGTTGTCCAGTGCCGACTTGTGGGGAAACAGCTCGAAACTCTGGAACACCATGCCCATGCGCTGGCGTACCTTGCGCACCTCCGATTCCTGGGTGGGAAGCGGTTCGCCATCCAGTAGCACCCGGCCGCCGTTGAGGGTTTCCAGCGCATTGGTACAGCGCAGCAGCGTGGACTTGCCCGAGCCCGAGGGGCCGATGAGGCACATGACCTCGCCCTTGTTGACCTGCAGCGAGACACCGTTGAGCGCCACAAAGTCGCCGTACATTTTGCGCACGTTTTCATACACCAGCACTGGGGGCTGGTCGGCGCCTTTGCGGGGGGCTGCTGCAGGCGGGGGGCTCGCAACCGTTTGCTCGATCGTGTGGTTCATTCCTTGACTCCGTATTTTTTGTGGATCCAGTCCACCAATTTGGCTTGCGGGTAGCCCATCAGCCAGTAAAGAACGGCCATGGCCGTGAGCATTTCCAGCACGCGAAAGGTCTGCGCGCGAATCTGCATCGAGGTGTAGGCCAGCTCGCTCACGGCGATCACCGACACCAGCGAGGTGTCCTTGAAGAGCGAGATCCAGGTGCTGGCCAGCACGGGCAGAATGCGCCGCGCCGCCTGCGGAATCACCACCTTGAACATGGCCTGGCGGCGCGACATGCCCATGGCCAGCGCGGCTTCCATCTGGCCTTTGCGGATCGAGTTGATGCCGGCGCGAAAGGTTTCGGCGTTGTAGGCCGAAACGTTCAGCACCAGGGCGACCAGCGCGGTGGTGAGTGCAGAGAA
>DASXRN010000285.1:0-9776 GCA_036506595.1 Polaromonas sp.
TCATCAGGAAATGGCGGCCGGCGGGGTGAAAGTTCAAGTTCAACATGAGGGTTTCCTTTCAAAGAATTTGATGTTTGTATACATAATACAATGCTGCGCGCGATGACCCGCTGGCCGCGATGTGCGCCCTTCAGCCCTTCAATTTGAAATGCAGGCAACCTTTGAACGGCGTGATCCGGCCACCTGCTACCGGCAGAACACACGCATTCATGAGCCGCTCAGCGACATGGCCCGCAAGCCGGTGCTCAACAAGGCTTTTGACACCAGCAAACCCGACAGCGCCCCGCGCAAGCTGATGGACTTCGCCCGCCTGCACAGCCTGGGCTGGCAGGCCAAGGTAGAGCTGAAGGCCGGCCTGGCGCAGGCCCATGCCGACTTCTGTAAACCGAATGAAACCATGGATCGCCACGGCCTGAAGCCTCGCGATGACAAACAACCCTGTCATGGCGACCACTCTCTCCGTCATTGCGAGCGTAGCGCGGCAATCCATCCCCGAACCCGCCCCATGGACTGCCGCGGCCACCTGGCAGCAGCTCAATGCGCGGCTGCAGGCGGCCGGGTTGTAGACCGGCTGCCGCCGTTGCCGGGGTTTTAGTGTGAAAAGGCCCTAGAGCCCGAACACCGCTTCCAGGTCCACCTCTTCGGTCGAACTGTCAAGCTTGAGGCTGCTTTCGATATGGTCCAGGTGCTCCAGCATCAGGCGTTCGGCGCGCGCGGTGTCGCGTTTCGCAATCGCATCGATGATCTCGGAGTGTTCGTCGGCGCGGCAGCTGGTGGCAGTGGGCGAGTCGTACAGGATGATGATCAGGCAGGTCAGCGTCGACAGCTCGCGCATGCTGCGCGCCAGTGCCGCGTTGCCGGCCAGCACCCCCACCAGCTGGTGAAACTCGCCGGAGAGACGGACGACCGCCCGTTTGTCGTCGCGCCGCCGCGCGTCGAGTTCGAGCTCCTGGTGCTGGCGCAGGCGCGCCACCTTTTCGGAGGTCAGCGTGTGGATCAGGCGGCGCAGCAGCGCGGGCTCGATCAGCCGGCGCGCCTCAAAAACATCAATGGCCTGCTCCGGCGAGGGTTTGGCGACAAAGGCCCCGCGCTGCGGATAAAGGTCGACGATCTGCTCATGCGCCAGGCGTGCCAACACTTCGCGCACGCGCGCCCGGCTCACGCCGAAGATGTTGGCCAGGCGGTCTTCACCGAGCTTGGTGCCCGGGTGCAGCCGGTGCTCGACGATGGCGCCGTAAATTCTTTCGTAGATGTCGTCGTTCGCCGTTTCGCGCTCAAGGCGGACCTCAGGGGGTGTTTTTCGCGCGTTGGGGGGCATGGTTGACGGTTCGAGGTGGGGCAATGGGTCAATGGAAGCCAGCACGGCTGACAGGGGGCCGGCATGCAGGCGCGCAGGTCGCGTGTCGCAGTGGCAGGCCATTCTATCAAGCGGCTCAGGGTCGAGTCGCATGCTTTACCGCCATCCATAGAGCTGGCCCCAGCCGCGCACGGCGTCGGCGCCTGCCGCGCGCAGCAGGCCCAATACCGTGGTGCTCACGGTATCGGAAGAAGGTGTCAATACGCCTAGACGGCCAGGCTGGATCATGGCGGCTCCTCATGAGAGATGGGTAACAAGCGTAGGGCATTGAAGCACCCGCATACCCGTTATTCTGAACTTTATCGCACATCTGTTGACATTGGTGTAAACACTACTGTCGTCACTTTTGTTATAGCGGACATTATGGCTTGCACGACGGAAGCTTGTGAAAGAGCTGGGCCCGTAAATTGCTCAGGGAAGCCTATTCTCGATATGAAAACAATGACGCACCAAAACAAACGTCTGATGAAAGTGTCAACAATCATGTTTGCACTAAAGATGACAATGATTCACCAGCCTGGTGCGCAGGGGGCTGGTTCATGAGCCGCGCAGCGTTTGACCTCGTCATCAGAAATGCGCGCGTTGCAACCGCCAGCGACACCTTCAGCGCCGACATCGGTGTGATCGGCGGGCGTATCGTTCAACTGGGGACGGATCTGGACCGCGGTGAGTGCGAAATTGACGCTGCCGGTCGCGTGGTCACACCCGGTGGGGTCGACGCGCATTGCCACCTCGACCAGCCGATGGCGCCACCGGTGCGCATGGCCGACAACTTCGACACAGGGACGCGTGCGGCGGCCTGCGGCGGCACCACCACCGTCATTCCATTTGCCGCGCAGGAGAAGGGCCGGTCGCTGCGCGCGGCAGTGGTCGACTATCACCAGAGGGCCGAGGGCCGCGCGCACATCGACTACGCCTTCCATTTGATCGTCAGCGATCCGACCCCGCAGGTCCTGAACGAGGAGTTGCCGGCGCTGATCGCCGAGGGCTACACCTCGTTCAAGATCTACATGACTTACGACGACTTGAAGCTGGACGATGGCCAGATCCTCGACGTGCTCGACGTTGCACGCACCCACGGTGCGATGGCCATGGTGCATGCCGAGAACGCCGAATGTATCGAATGGCTGACGAAGAGGCTGGAGGCCGCAGGCCGTACCGCACCGCGCTTTCACGCCCATGCGCGGCCCATGCTGGTCGAGCGCGAGGCCACGCATCGCGCCATCGCACTGTCGCAACTGGTGGACGTGCCCATTCTGATCGTGCATGTGTCGGGCCGCGAGGCGGTCGAGCAGATCCGCTGGGCGCGCGGCCAGGGCCTGAAGGTGTTTGCCGAAACCTGCCCGCAGTACCTGTTTCTGACCGCGGAGGACCTTGGCATCGACGACAGTTATAAGGGTGCACGCTGCGTCTGCAGCCCGCCACCGCGCGACAAGGCCAACCAGGAAGTGATCTGGAATGGTCTCAATGATGGCCTGTTCACCTTGTTTTCGTCTGACCACGCGCCGTTCAATTACGACGGCACAGAGGGCAAGAAGCCCGGTGGAGAAGAAGTTGAATTCCGTCACATCCCGAACGGCCTCGCCGGCATCGAGACGCGCATGGCGCTGCTGTACTCCGAGGGCGTGCTTGGCGGGCGCATCACGCTGGAGAAGTTCGTTGAACTGACCGCGACCAACCCGGCCAAGGCCTATGGCCTGCACCCGCGCAAGGGCAGCATCGCCATCGGGGCCGATGCCGACCTGGTGATCTGGGACGAGCGCGAGTTCGTACTGCGCAACACGCAACTGCACCATGCTGTTGACAACACGCCTTACGAAGGCATGACTTTGAAGGCCTGGCCCGGCCTCACGCTGTCGCGCGGCGAGGTGGTGTGGGATGGTCGCGAGTTCCATGGCCACGCGGGTCGTGGCCGTTTTCTGGCTTGTGGCACCCCGTCGCTGCAGCCGCGTCAATCCGGAAGGCCCGCATGAAACTGCTGCTCATCAACCCCAACATTTCGGACAGCGTGTCCGAGCTGATCCGCAGCGAGGCGCAGCGCAGCGCTTCGCCGGGCACCGAGATCGAGGTGCTGACCGCGCCCTTCGGCGTGGCCTACATCGAAACGCGCTTTGAGGCGCTGATTGGCGCCTACGCGGCAGCCCAGCTCGCCGCCGAACACCATGCGCGTTTCGACGCGGTGGTGGTGGCGGCCTTCGGCGACCCGGGGCTCACCGGCTTGCGCGAAGCCCTGCCGGTGCCGGTGACCGGACTCACTGAGGCGGCGCTGGCCAGTGCCTGTTTGCTGGGTCACCGCATCTCCATCATTGCGATCTCGCAGCGCATCCAGGCCTGGTACCGCGAGGTCGTCGACTCCTACGGCCTCGGCTCGCGGCTGGCCAGCATCCGCGCGCTGGACCGGCCGTTGGCCAGCATCGGTCAGGTGCAGGGCGAACACGCCCAGGCCTTGAAGACACTGGCCGAACGCGCGGTCGACGAGGACGGTGCAGACGTCATCGTGCTGGCCGGCGCACCGCTGGCCGGACTGGCCCGTTCGCTCAAGGGGCAGTTGCCGGTGCCGGTGGTCGATGGTGTCTCCAGCGCGGTGCGCCATGCCGAGACATTGGCCGCGCTGCAGCCAGGCACCGCTAGTCGCGGCAGTTTCGCACCGCCGCCCGTCAAGCCGAACCACGGCTTGCCGCCAGCCATCGCACGACTGCTCGACCGCACAGCCTGAATCCTTACCCGCCCTTCCACGCCCACGAAAGATCGCCATGACCAATCGTCCTCTACTCCCCTTGATCTCCCGCCTGACCGCCGCCGCGGCTTTGACGTTGGCATCGGCCATGGTGCCGGCCTTCGCGCAGCAGAAGCTGCAAATCGCCGGCAACTTCGCCTCCGAGCACCCGAGCAGCGTGGCGGTCGAACAGGTGTTCAAGAAGGAGGTCGCGCGCCTGACCCACAACCAGCTGCAGGTCGATGTGTTTCCCGCCATGCAGCTCGGCGGCGCCAAGGAGAACGTGGACGCCGTGCGTTCCGGCACGTTGGCGTTGACCTGGGTCGGCGCGGCTTTCCTGTCGCGCATCGCACCCGAGCTGGAGGCGGTGAGCCTGCCCTTCGTGTTCGGGAACCGTGAGACCGCCTTTCGCGTGATTGATGGCCCGGTCGGCGATGCGATCGCCAAGAAGTTGCAGGGCAAGGGCTTTGTCACGCTGGGGTGGATGGAGCTGGGCATGCGACACATCACCAACAGCCGGGGCCCAGTCAAGAGCATGGCCGACCTCAAGGGTCTGAAGATCCGTTTGCAGCCCAATGAGACGCATCTGGCGACCTTCCGCGCACTCGGCGCCAACCCGGTCGCGATGGACGTCAAGGAGCTGTACTCGGCGCTCGAGCAGCGCGTGGTCGACGCGCAGGAAAACCCCTACACCGTGATTTCGGCCGCGCGTTACGGCGAGGTGCAAAAGCAGCTGTCGAACAGTGGTCATTTCTTCGATCTCATTGCCGTGGTGGCGAGCCGCAAGGCCTTCGAGCAGCTCAAGCCCGAACAGCAAAAGGCGGTGCGCGAGGCGATGACCTCCACCATTGTCTTTCAGCGCAAGCTGGCTGCCGAAGATGAAGCGAAGCGACTGGCCGAGCTGAAGGGCAAGATGACCTACACCGAGATCGCCCCCGCCGCGATCGATGAAATGCGCCGTGCGACCGCGCCGGTCATCGAAGACGTGAAGAAGCGCGCGGGCGCCGACCTGGTCAACCAGGTGCTGGCCGAAGTCGCCAAGCGCTGAGCTGTCTGATACGCAAGGAGACCGTAATGACCGCGAAAACTATGACGCTGGCCCCGGCTGTGCCCGCGGGCTGGGCCGGGCGTGTACTGGGCGGGCTGGACCGGCTCGTGACCGGTGTGCTGCTCGCTGCCGTGGCGGTGATGGTGTGCGTGGTGTCGGCGCAGGTCGCACTGCGCTACGGCTTCAACCGCTCATTTGACTGGGCCGACGAGATCGGGCGCCTGGCTTTCGTCTGGTCGATCTTCCTGGCCATCCCGCTGGGCGTGCGCCAGGACGCGCATATCGGTATCGACATCATGGTCGACAAGCTGCCGGCCGCCTGGCGTGGCGTGCTCAAGCGCGCCGGTGCCGCCGTGTGCGCAGCGATGATGTTCGCGATTGCCTGGGCTGCGTTCCGTGTCGCGCAAGAGCAGTGGGACGAGTTGATGGCCACGGTGGACTGGAGCGTTGGCTGGTTCATTGTGCCGGTCGGTCTCGGTGCGCTGCTGAGCGCGCTGCACCTGGTGCGTGTCGTCATCGTCGGCGCGCCTATGCCTGTGCTGGGGAGTGCGGAATGAGCCTCGCCGTCGTCGTTGCCTTCATGCTGCTGGCCCTGTTCGGGCTGCCGATCGCCTTTGCCATGGGCGTGGCCGCGCTCGGCGCGCTGTGGTACAGCGGTGTCGATTTCTCGATGGTGCCGCAGCGCATGATGCATGCGGTCAATTCCTTCCCGCTGATGTCGATCCCGTTCTTCATGCTCGCCGGCGAGCTGATGATCAAGGCCGGTATTGTCGAGCGCCTGATCGCGCTGGCCAACACCCTGGTCGGCCGGGTGCGTGGCGGCATGGCGCACGTCACCATGCTGGCGGGCGCAGGCCTGGCCACCGTGTCCGGTGCCGCGGTGTCGGACGCGAGCGCGCTGTCGTCCATGCTCGTACCCTCGTTGACGAAGATCTACGACAAGGGTTTCGCCACCGCCATCGTCGCGGCGGCAGCCAACCTCGGGCCCATCATCCCGCCCTCGGGCGCCATGATCGTCTACGCCTTCATGGCCGGCTCGTCGGTGTCGGTGGGCGGCATGTTCATGGCCGGCGTGGTGCCGGGCCTGATCATTACCGCCGGCTTCATCGCCTTGTGCTCGTGGATCGCCACGCGGCGCGGCTGGACCGTCACCGGCGAACCGTTCCGGCTGGCTGCCGTGCTGACCGAGTTGCGCCGCTCGCTGGTCGTGCTGGCCATGCCGGTGCTGGTGATAGGCGGCATCGTCGGCGGCGCTTTCACCGCCACCGAGGGCTCGGCGATTGCGGTGGTCTACTCCACGGCGCTCGGTTTTTTCATCACCCGCACGCTCAAGCTGGCCGATCTGCCCGGTATCGTGGTGCGCGCGGCCATCACCTCGGCGATGGTCGGCGCACTGATCGCCTTCGCGTCCATCATCACCTACCTGATGACGGTGGACCTGTTGCCGCAACAGCTCTCCGAATTGCTGCGCGGCCTGACCACCAGTCCGCTGGTCTTCCTCAGCCTGGTGGCGGTACTGCTGTTCGTCGTCGGCATGTTTCTTGAATCAAACGCGGCCTACATCATGCTGGTGCCGTTGCTGCACCCGATCGCGCTGCAGTACGGCATCGACCCGCTGCACTTTGGCTTCCTGTTCGTGCTCAACCTCGTGATCGGCATGCTCACGCCGCCCGTCGGTGTGGTGCTGTTCGTCGTTTGCGGCATCACCGGCGTGCGCATGCGCGAGCTGGTCAAGAACCTCTGGCCGTTCATTGCGCTGATGTATGCAGTGCTCGTGCTTTGCATGCTGGTTCCTTCCTTTGTCACTGCGCTGCCGCGCGCGCTCGGCTACTGAATTTATTTCCCGCCACCCCTCCCATCCACCATCACCTTTCAACCGACTGGAGTTCACAATGTCAAACCGTCCCCGCTTGAAAACTTTCGCCGTTGTGGCCGCACTCGCCGCGACACTTGTCCTGCCCGCTCACGCCCAGGACAAGCTCAAGCTAAAAGTCATCGGCCAGCCGTTGGCGACAGGCCTGATCCAGAAGAACAAGGAGCAACCGTTTTTCGAAAACTTCGCGGCCAAAACCGGCCTGCCTATCGATGCCGACTACAAGCCCATGGATACGCTGGGCATCAAGGACACCGAGCAGTTGCGCGTGATGAAGTCCGGCCTGTTCGACATTGTGTCGCTGCGCGTGTCGCAGAATTCGCGTGACGAGCCCGCCATCCTCGGTCTGGACCTGGTCGGCGCCAGCCCCGATTACGCCACCGGCCGCAAGGTCGCCAAAGCCTACTTCGACACCGTCGACGCGCGGCTGCAAAAGCAGTTCAACGTCAAGCTGCTCGGCGTGTGGCCGTTCGGCCCGCAGATCCTGTTCTGCAATAAGCCAATCGCCAAGCTGGCCGACATCAAGGGCCTGAAGGTCCGCGTCTACGACCAGAACCTGGCCAAGTTCATCGAGATGGTCGGCGCCACGCCGGTGCCGATCTCGTTTGCCGACACCCACCAGTCGCTGTCGCTGGGGATGGTGGACTGTGCGATCACCGGCCCGAGCTCGGCCAACTCGGCGGGCTGGCCCGAAGTGACCACGCACCAGCTGCCGCTGGCCTTCCAGATGGCGCTGAACGGCTATGCGATTTCCATGAAAGCCTGGAATCAGCTCAAGCCCGACCAGCAGGTCAAACTCAAGGCCGCCTTCGAGACCCTGACCGACGACATCTGGAAATACTCGGAAGA
Organism: Polaromonas sp.; assembly: GCA_036506595.1. Lineage (GTDB taxonomy): Bacteria > Pseudomonadota > Gammaproteobacteria > Burkholderiales > Burkholderiaceae_C > Polaromonas. The sequence goes on from DASXRN010000285.1 coordinate 7,844, forward strand.
GTTGTTCCTGGACGCTCTGAACTGCAACGCCGGCAAGGACCCCTGTACCACCGGCAAGAAGTTCAAGCTGGTCAACGTCGCGGTCACCGCGGCTGACGGCGACCTGGTGCGCAGCGCGGTCACCAAGGTCTCGCTGCCTGCGTGGGCCGAGGTCTGCGACAAGTCCAACCCGGGCTGTTCGCAGAAGTGGCAGGCCACGGTCGCACCGGTGCTGGGGCTGAAATGAGCGATACCACCACCATGAAGAGGGGCACGCCGTTGGCTGCCCCGGCCAAGCAGGCTGTCGACATGAAGCAACGCATCGAAAACGGGCTCGCCACGGTGTTTGGCGGCATCTTCCTGCTGCTGGCCGTCGTCGTCGTGATCGAGACGGTGTCTCGCAAGCTGTTCAATGTCTCGCTGCAGGGCGCTGACGAGCTCGGCGGCTATGCGCTGGCCGTCGGCTCGACGATCGCCTTCAGCCTGGCGCTGATGGGGCGCAACCATATCCGGGTCGACGTGTTCCATGAGATGTTCCCGCGCTCGTTTCAGGCCTTTCTGAACTGGTTCTCGATCGTCACGCTGGCGCTGCTCGGCGCCTTCGTCGCGTGGATCGCGACCAAGGTGATCACCGACACGATGCAGTACGGCAGCACCGCGCAAACCCCTTGGGCGACGCCGCTGATCATTCCGCAGAGCGTGTGGTACGCGGGACTGGTGATCTTCGCGCTGGTGGCCATCGGCTACGCCGTGCGCGCCACCGTGCTGCTGGCGACGAATCGCATCGACACGTTGAACCACGACTTCCATCCGAAGAGCGCGAAGGAAGAGCTGAAGGAAGAACTCGACGACCTGGCCCAGCGCCAGTCCGCCGAACAAGGAGCGCAAGCATGAGCATAGGATTATTTGGACTCGCCTTCGTCGCGATGATTGGCATGATGCTGGTCGGCATCCCGATCGCCGTCTCGATGGCGGTGGTGGGCATCGCCGGCGGCATCGCCGCCTACGGCACGCCCTTCATGGACACGATCGCGCCGGTGGTCTGGGGCGTGCACAACGAGAACTTGCTGACCTCGATCCCGTTGTTCGTGCTGCTCGGTGAGCTGTTGCTGCGTTCGGGCATCGCCGACCGCATGTACATCGCGCTGTCGGCCTGGCTCGGGCGCCTGCCGGGCGGGCTGCTGCACACCAACATCGGCAGCTGCGCGCTGTTCGCCGCGACCTCGGGTTCGTCAGTGGCCACCGCGGCCACGGTCGGCACCGTGGCGCTGCCCTCGCTGCATAAACGGGGCTACTCGATGCGCGCCTCGCTCGGCTCGCTGGCGGCTGGCGGCACCTTGGGCATCCTGATTCCGCCCAGCGTCAACATGATCGTCTACGGCTCGCTGACCAACAACTCTATCGGCAAGCTGTTCATCGCCGGCATCATCCCGGGCCTGCTGCTGACGGGCTGCTTCATGCTCTACATCGCGGTGTCGGCGCTGATGAGCGGCAACGCGATGCGCGAGCCGAAGGTGCCGATGGCCGAGAAGCTGCGCTCGCTGGTGCACCTGGTGCCGCCGGCGGTCGTGTTCGGCATCGTGATGGGCAGCCTGTACTTTGGCATCGCCACCGCCACCGAGAGCGCGGCGCTCGGCGTGTTCACGGCGCTGGGCTTCGTGTGGCACTCGGGCAAGCTGAACCGCGAGCTGCTTCGCACCTGCTTCATCTCGACGGCGCGCGTCAGCGGCATGGTTCTGCTGATCATCACCGCGGCCTTCATCCTCAACCTGACCATCAGCCTGTCCGGCGTGGCCGAGGCCATGACCAAGTGGGTGGCCGGGCTGGGCCTGTCGGCCACGATGATGATCCTCGTGCTGATCGTGTTCTACCTGATCCTCGGCATGTTCATGGACGTGCTGTCGATGCAGGTGGCGACGATCCCGATCACCTACCCGATCGTCACCGCGCTGGG
>DASXRN010000286.1:0-4285 GCA_036506595.1 Polaromonas sp.
GCTTTGATAGCAGGCTGCGCCACCTCGCCGTCGGCCGAAGAGGTGCTGCAAACCCTCAAGGCCTCATTTTCCGAGCGCGGCATGGCCAAGCTAGACCGGCTGGAGCAGTCCGAACTGCAGCGCCTGTGCTCGCAAGCGGCAGCGTCCGGCAAGCCGATGGACGAGAAGGCCCGCGAGCGCCTGCAGAAAACGATTTACGAGTCGATCCAATACCCGGCCGACGGCCAGTACATCGGCGACTGGCGCGAAGGCGAGAAGATCGCCCAAAACGGCCGTGGCCTTCAATGGAGCGATGTGGCGGGTACTGCCAACGGCGCCAACTGCTATGCCTGCCACCAGCTCAGCCCGCAGGAAATCAGCTTCGGCAACATGGGGCCCAGCCTGCTCAAATACGGCGTGACGCGCGGCGTGAAAGACCCGAGCGCCACCGAGTCGCAAGCCATCGTCAAGTACACCTGGGGCCGCATCTGGAACACCCATGCGTTCAACGCCTGCTCCGGCATGCCGCGTTTCGGCGATGCCGGCATTCTGACGCAGGCGCAGATCAAGGACGTGATGGCGCTGCTGCTGGACCCGCAATCGCCGGTCAACAAGTAGTTGATAGTGTTTTAGGTTGCCGGCCCAGGTAGTACGGGGGCAGGAGGCTATCAAATTAATAGCAAATCAAACATATGCCTGGCTCGCCGGGCAGGGACCCTAACGCCATGAATCTGTCTCGCCGTGAGTTTTCAAGTGTCATGGCGGCCGCCCTGGCCGCTGGTTTTCCGCTGCAGCGCGAGGCCAGCGCCGCGCAGGCTAACAGCCTCTACAACGTGCCGCGCAACGGCAATGTGCACCTGCTGCACATGACCGATTGCCACGCCCAGTTGCTGCCGATTTATTTCCGCGAGCCTTCGGTCAATCTGGGCGTGGGCAGCATGCGCGGCCAGTCGCCGCATCGGGTGGGCGAGCACCTGCTCAAAGCCGCCAGCCTCAAGTCGGGTACGCCCGAGGCGCATGCCTTGACCTGCCTGAATTTTGAGCGCGCTGCACACCAATACGGCAAGGTCGGTGGTTTTGCCCACCTGGCGACCTTGGTCAAACAGCTCAAGGCGGGGCGGCCCGGCGCCTTGTTGCTCGACGGCGGCGACACTTGGCAGGGCAGTGCCACGGCACTCTGGACGCAGGGCCAGGACATGGTCGATGCCGCCAAGCTGCTGGGCGTGGACGTGATGACCGGCCACTGGGACTTCACCTACGGCGAAGAGCGCATCAAGAAAATCATCGAGAACGACTTTGCCGGCAAGGTCGATTTTGTGGCGCAAAACGTCAAGACCAGCGATTTTGGCGACCCGGTGTTCAAGCCCTATGTCATCAAAGAGATGAACGGCGTTCCAGTTGCCATCGTCGGCCAGGCCTTTCCCTACACGCCGATTGCCAACCCCGGCTGGCAAACGCCTAACTGGACCTTCGGCATCCGCGAAAGCGAGATGCAGGAAACCGTCAATGAAGCCCGTGCCAAGGGTGCGCAGGCCGTGGTGCTGCTCAGCCACAACGGCATGGACGTGGACCTGAAAATGGCCTCGCGCGTCACCGGCATCGATGCGATTCTGGGCGGGCACACGCACGATGGCGTGCCTGTGCCTGTGATTGTCAAAAACCCCGGTGGCCAGACCCTGGTGACCAATGCCGGCAGCAATGGCAAGTTTTTGGGCGTGCTCGACCTGGATGTGAAAGACAAAAAGGTGGCGGGTTTCAAGTACCGCTTGCTGCCGGTGTTTTCAAATCTGTTGCCAGCAGATAAGGCCATGAGCACGTTGATAAGCACTATTCGCGCTCCTTATGAGGCCAAATTGTCGGAAAAACTGGCAATGACCGAGGGCACGCTGTACCGCCGGGGCAATTTCAACGGCACCTTTGACCAGCTCATCCTCGATGCCCTGATGGATGTGCGGGGCGCGGAAATCGCTTTTTCGCCGGGCTTTCGCTGGGGCACGTCCTTGCTGCCAGGCCAGGCCATCACGCGCGAACATGTGATGGACCAAACCGCCATCACCTACCCGTGGACGACTCTCACGGACATGCGCGGCGAGATGATCAAGACCATTCTGGAAGACGTGGGCGACAACCTGTTCAACCCCGACCCTTATTACCAGCAGGGCGGCGACATGGTTCGGGTGGGCGGGCTCACCTACACCTGCGAGCCGGGCGCGAAAATGGGCTCGCGCATCCAGAACATGCGCCTGAATGGCCGGCTGATTGAAGCTGACAAGACCTACAAGGTGGCCGGCTGGGCCCCGGTGGCTGAGGTCAGCAAAAACGCCGGGCCGCCGGTTTGGGAGGTGGTTGAAGGCTACCTCAAGGCGCAAAAAGTGATCAAGCCCGTCAAGCCCAATACGCCGGCGCTGGTGGGTGTGGCGGGCAATCCGGGCCTTGTTTGATGCTGGGTTCAGGCGGGTTGCGCTGTAGCAGCCGGCTTAAAATCAATCCCTAAAAAACGAACGACCGTTCGCCAGGCTATTTAAGCCCCGGCTTCCGGCTGCCCCAGTTCGGTGGCACAATCCGTCCTTGTCTCTGAAGGCCCTTCCTGCCACAGTCGCATCCGCTAATCGGTCCAGCCGTGTTGCGGAAGGTTAATTAACCAGCTTTAACCAGCTAATGTTTCCTCAAGGGAAACGGAGGTCAGCGGAATATGAGTTCTAACTCGCAGTCGCCTGCATCTGCAGCGGCGTCTATTTACACAGCCTACCAAGGCAACACCTATCTTTTCGGCGGCAATGCGCCCTATGTCGAAGAGATGTACGAAAACTACCTGGCCAACCCCGGCAGCGTGTCAGACTCCTGGCGCGAGTATTTCGACGCGCTTCAGCACGTTCCCGCCGTGGATGGCAGCAACGCCAAAGACGTTCCGCACCTGCCGGTCGTCAATGCTTTTGCCGAGCGCGCCAAGCAGGGCCAGACCCGGGTCGTGGTGGCCAGCGGTGCCGACTCCGAAATGGGGCGCAAGCGCACGGCCGTCCAGCAGCTGATTGCGGCTTACCGCAACGTTGGCGCCCGCTGGGCCGATCTGGACCCGCTCAAGCGCGCCGAACGCGACAAGATTCCCGAGCTGGAGCCGTCGTTCTATGGCTTCACCGATGCCGAACAGGAAACGGTGTTCAACACCAGCAACACCTTCTTCGGCAAAGAAACCATGAGCCTGCGCGAGCTGATGAACGCGCTGCGCGAGACGTACTGCGGCACGATTGGTGCCGAATACATGTACGCTACCGACCAGAACCAGAAACGCTGGTGGCAGCAAAAGCTGGAAGCGATTCGCAGCAAGCCCAATTTCAGCAAGGAAAAAAAGCTTCACATCCTTGACCGCCTGAGCGCGGCCGAAGGCCTTGAGCGCTTTTTGCACACCAAATTTGTCGGCCAGAAGCGCTTCTCGCTTGAAGGCGGCGAAAGCTTTATCGCCAGCATGGACGAGCTGATCCAGCAAGGCGGCATCAAGGGCGTGCAGGAAATCGTCATCGGCATGGCGCACCGCGGCCGCCTCAACGTGCTGGTCAACTCCCTGGGCAAGGTGCCGGCCGACCTGTTTGCCGAGTTTGACCACACCGCCCCCGAAGACCTGCCCAGCGGCGACGTGAAGTACCACCAGGGTTTCAGCTCCGATGTGACCACCCCGGGTGGCCCGGTGCATCTGAGCCTGGCGTTCAACCCTTCGCACCTGGAAATCGTCAACCCCGTGGTCGAAGGTTCGGTGCGTGCCCGCATGGATCGCCGCGATGACCCGCTCGGCAAGCAGGTACTGCCCGTGCTGGTGCATGGCGATGCCGCCTTTGCCGGCCAGGGCGTGGTCATGGAAACCCTGGCGCTGGCCCAAACCCGTGGTTATTTCACGGGCGGCACGGTGCACATCGTGATCAACAACCAGATCGGCTTTACCACCAGCGACCCGCGCGACAGCCGTTCCACGCTGTATTGCTCCGATGTGGTCAAGATGATTGAAGCGCCTGTGCTGCACGTCAACGGGGATGATCCGGAAGCTGTGGTGCTGGCCACCCAGCTGGCGCTGGAGTTCCGCATGGAGTTCCAGAAAGATGTTGTGGTGGACATCATCTGCTTCCGCAAACTGGGCCACAACGAGCAGGACACCCCTGCGCTGACCCAGCCGCTGATGTACAAAAAGATTGCAGCCCACCCCGGCACCCGCAAGCTGTACGCCGACAAGCTGTCGGCCCAGGGCATGGGCGCGACGCTGGGCGACGACATGGTCAAGGCCACGCGCGCCGCGCTCGATGCCGGCAAGAGCACCTTT
>DASXRN010000287.1:0-5916 GCA_036506595.1 Polaromonas sp.
CCTGGTGCCATCGTGCGGAAGAAAGCGGCATTGCTGCGCTGCGCGATTTCTCGGTGAAGCTGCGCGCAGCCCGCGTCTAATCAGGTCTACTGATCCGGGCTGCCTGGCCTGTATCCATCAAGGCCGCCTCAGCGAAACCTCGCTGAGGCGGCTTTTTTATTGGTGCTGTGTTGTGTGGGTTTGCCGGTGATGGAGAGGGTGCTCACCAGTGGCTTGCATGCCGCGCGCAAGTGTTGTGGTCAAGCCCCATGCCTGGGTGCGATCGCGCTGCGGCCCTTGAGGAGAGTGGGGCTTATGGCGTATTGGCATGGTGATCAAGCTGATCAAGCGCGTCCGGGCCGCTCAGTACGAAGAGATGTACAGGCATAAAAAAACCCGCTGTGAGACAGCGGGTTTTTTTATGCAGCGCAGGGCGCTGCGGGGAGTCAAGCTGAATTACTTCAGTTTGATTTCCTTGTATTCCACGTGCTTGCGTGCTTTGGGATCAAATTTCATGATCAGCATTTTTTCGGGCGTGGTTTTCTTGTTTTTGGTGGTCGTGTAAAAGTGACCCGTGCCGGCGGTAGATTCCAGCTTGATTTTTTCGCGTGCGCCTTTAGCCATGATGGTTCTCCTTAGACTTCACCGCGGGCACGAAGGTCCACCAGGACAGCGTCGATGCCTTTTTTGTCAATCAAGCGCAGACCGGCGCTGGTAATGCGCAAGCGCACCCAGCGGTTCTCGCTCTCGACCCAGAAGCGGCGGTACTGCAGATTAGGCATGAACCGGCGCTTGGTTTTGTTGTTTGCGTGAGAAACGTTGTTTCCCACCATCGGGCCTTTGCCCGTTACCTGACAGACGCGTGCCATGAGCACTCTCCGTAAAAAATTAGAAATCGGATGCTGGCATCGTTGGGGGATGCGCAGCTAAGCCTTAAATTATAGCCTGAAAACGCCTTGGCTCCAAACAGGCGTTTTTAGAGTGACCGTTGCCTAAGTGCTCTGCTCCAGAAAACGCTGGGCATCAAGTGCCGCCATACAGCCGGTCCCCGCGCTGGTAATGGCCTGGCGGTAAACATGGTCCTGCACGTCGCCGGCGGCAAACACGCCCGGCACACTGGCCATGGTGGCAAAGCCCTGCTGGCCGGTTTGGGTGATGATGTAGCCGTCTTTCATCTCCAGCTGCCCGGCAAAAATCTCGGTGTTGGGCTGGTGACCGATGGCGATGAAACAGCCTTTGAGCGTGAGGTCTTGCGTCGCATCATTCTGGGTGCTTTTCAGCCGCACGCCGGTTACGCCCGAAGCGTCGCCTAGCACCTGGTCCAAGGTGTGATGCAGTTTCAGTTCAATCTTGCCGGCGGCGACTTTCTCATGCAGCTTGTCGATCAGGATGGCTTCGGCCTTGAATTTTTCGCGGCGGTGCACCAGCGTGACTTTGCTGGCAATGTTGGACAGGTACAGCGCTTCTTCCACGGCCGTGTTGCCGCCGCCCACCACGCAGACTTCCTGCTCGCGGTAAAAGAAGCCGTCGCAGGTGGCGCAGCCGGAGACGCCGCGGCCCATGAAGGCGCTTTCGGATTCCAGCCCCAGGTATTTGGCGGAAGCTCCCGTGGCGATGATCAGCGTGTCGCAGGTATAACTACCGCTGTCGCCTGTGAGCGTGAAAGGACGTTTGCCGAGGTCCACCTGGTTGATGTGGTCAAAAATAACTTCAGTCTTGAAACGCTCTGCATGTTCCAGGAAACGCTGCATCAGCTCCGGCCCCTGCACGCCGTGCACATCGGCCGGCCAGTTGTCCACATCGGTGGTGGTCATGAGCTGGCCACCTTGCGCAATACCGGTGATCAGCACCGGGTTCAGGTTGGCGCGCGCTGCGTACACGGCTGCGGTATAGCCGGCAGGGCCTGAGCCGAGGATGAGGACTTTGGAGTGTTTCATGGTTAAAAACTGATTGGGAATAGTGTAGAAGTGAGGTAGAGTCCATTTCGCACAAACGCAACACGAGGCAGCAGAAGGCGAGATATTGCTGGCGTTTGTTTTTTGCAAGCTAAATCCCATTGTAAGAACTCACGCAGCTTGCCATCGGCTGTGAGGTTTAGAAAGAGATTTGCTATGACGACCATGGTGTCCAACCTGGAATTGATTCGCCGGGTGCCTCTTTTTTCCATGCTGACTGCCAGCCAGGCCGAGTCCGTGGCTGATGCGGTGGTCAAGCGTCGCTTCAAGCGCGGCGACCCCATCGTGGAGCAGGGCAAAAAATCCAATGCCCTGTCCATCATTCTCACGGGTAGGGCGCGTGTCATTACGGCCGATACCCGTGGTCGCGAGGTGATTCTGGCGACCCTGCAGCCCGGCGATTATGTGGGCGAGATGAGCCTGATCGACGATGAACCCCATTCAGCCACGGTGCGTGCAGAGATTCAAACGGACGCGCTGATACTCGGGCGGCTGGAGTTTGCGCGTTGCCTGCCCGAGAACAGCTCCATGGCTTATGCGGTGATGAAGGGGCTGGTGCAGCGCTTGCGCCATGCTGACCGCAAGATTGAATCGCTGGCGCTGATGGATGTGTATGGCCGCGTGGCCAGGGCGCTGCTGGAGTTTGCCGACGAGAATGGCGAAGGCGACGCCGTGATCCGCGACAAGGTTTCGCGCCAGGATCTGGCCAAGATGGTCGGGGCTTCTCGCGAAATGGTCAGCCGGGTGATGAAAGACCTTGAGGAGCGTGGATTCATTGAAACCCGCGATAACGGTTCCCTCCTGGTGAAAGAGCGCCTGAATTCCCTGGGTTGACGGCCGCCGGCAGGCTGTTGTTACACCGGCTGGGGGCCGAGTCCTGACCCCAACTGCGGTAAGCTCTTGGCCGGACCATGACTTATTCACTTGACACCCTGAACTCCAGAGCTTCCCCTGCCGCAGGCGCGCCCGCTGGCCTTAAACGTTTCGCCCATGAAGTCAGCCTGATTCTGGGTCTGCTCGGCCTGATTTTCTGGCTGGCTGCGTTGTTGAGCTTTTCGCCGCAGGATGCCGCCTGGTCGACCTCCGGCAGCGCGGAGGCTGCAAGCGGTGCACAGGCGGTGGCCCGAAATTGGGGCGGGCGCGTGGGCGCCTGGTTGGCCGACGCCAGCTACTTCCTGCTCGGGTTTTCAGCATGGTGGGCGCTGGCTGCGGGTGGCCGGGTCTGGCTGTCATCGCTGGCGCGCTGGCTGCGCGGCGAACCCCTGGCTTCGGGCGCCGCTCAGTCGTCCAGCCGTGCCCGATTCTGGCTGAGCCTGTTGCTGTTGCTGCTGGCCAGTGCGGCACTGGAGTGGTCGCGGCTTTACCGTTTTGAATTCAGGCTGCCCGGGCATGCGGGCGGGGTGCTCGGTTATCTGGTCGGCTCCGTCGGCGTCAACTGGCTGGGTTTTGCCGGCTCTGGCCTGGTCTTCATTGCCTTGGGTGTGATTGCTGTGTCGGTCGTGTTCGGCTTTTCCTGGGCTCATGTGGCTTTGCGCATCGGTGCCTGGATTGACAACCTGATCGACTCGCGCCGTGAAAAACGCGAGATTGCCGAAGACCTGGCCTTCGGCAAGCAGGCCGCGCGTGAGCGTGAGGAAACGCTGACGGGCGAGCGCATTGAAATTGAAGTGCAGCATCCGGTGCCGGTACTGATCGAACCGACGCTGGTGGACATTCCAAAAAGCGCGCGCGTTATCAAGGAAAAGCAAAAGCCGCTGTTCAGCGAGATGCCCGACTCCAAGCTGCCGCAAGTGGACTTGCTCGACGGCGCCTTGCAGCGGCAGGAAAGCGTGGCGCCCGAGACGCTGGAGATGACCTCGCGGCTCATCGAGAAAAAGCTCAAGGACTTCGGCGTTGAAGTGCGTGTGGTGGCGGCCGCGCCCGGCCCCGTCATTACCCGCTATGAAATCGAGCCTGCCACGGGGGTGAAGGGCTCGCAGGTGGTCAACCTGGCCAAGGACCTGGCCCGCGCCCTGAGCCTGGTGTCCATCCGCGTGATTGAGACCATTCCGGGCAAGGCCTACATGGCGCTGGAGCTGCCCAATGCGAAACGGCAGTCCATCAAGCTCAGCGAGATTCTGGGCTCGCAAGCCTATAACGAAGCCAAGTCCCTGCTCACCATAGGCCTGGGCAAAGACATTGGCGGCAATGCCGTGGTGGCCGATCTGGCCAAGATGCCGCACTGCCTGGTCGCCGGTACCACCGGTTCGGGCAAGTCAGTGGGCATCAACGCCATGATTCTGAGCCTGCTCTACAAGGCCGATGCGCGCGACGTGCGCCTGCTGCTGATAGACCCCAAGATGCTGGAAATGAGCGTTTACGAAGGCATTCCGCACCTGCTGGCGCCCGTGGTCACCGACATGCGCCAGGCCGCGCACGGCCTGAACTGGTGTGTCGCCGAAATGGAAAAGCGCTACAAGCTGATGAGCAAGCTGGGCGTGCGCAATCTGGCCGGCTACAACGTCAAGATCGACGAGGCCAAGGAGCGCGGGGAGTTCATCTACAACCCCTTCAGCCTGACGCCCGAGCAGCCCGAACCGCTGGAGCGCCTGCCCTATATCGTGGTGGTGATCGACGAGCTGGCCGACCTGATGATGGTGGTCGGCAAGAAGATTGAAGAGCTGATTGCGCGGCTGGCGCAAAAGGCCCGCGCCGCCGGCATTCACCTGGTGCTGGCAACGCAGCGCCCCAGTGTCGACGTGATCACCGGCCTGATCAAGGCCAACATCCCGACGCGCCTGTCTTTCCAGGTCAGCAGCAAGATCGACAGCCGCACCATTCTTGACCAGATGGGCGCCGAGGCGCTGCTGGGCATGGGTGACATGCTCTACATGCCCAGCGGCACCGGTTTCCCGGTTCGCGTGCACGGCGCGTTCGTCAGTGATGACGAAGTGCACCGCGTGGTGGCCTATCTGAAGCAGCAGGGCGAGCCCAACTACATTGAGGGTGTGCTGGAAGGCGGCACGGTCGATGGCGACGGTGATCTGCTCGGCGACGGAGGCGGCGGTGCAGAAGGCGCTGGCGACAAAGACCCGATGTACGACCAGGCCGTGGAAATCGTCCTTAAAAACCGCAAGGCCTCGATCTCGCTGGTGCAGCGCCACCTCAAGATTGGCTACAACCGCGCCGCCCGCATGCTGGAGGAGATGGAAAACTCGGGTCTGGTCAGCGCCATGTCGGGCAGCGGCCAGCGCGAGATTCTGGTGCCCGCCCGGGCCGAGTAAAGAGCCGGTAAAAGCCCCTGCGCCAGGCATCCGGCCTGCAACCCGTGTGCGGAACGCGAGTCTTACAAGCTCCTAATCCCGCCGCTACCGCCACTAAACTATGCCCATGATCAACTTTCGAGCTTCGTTCGCCGATCAGCCCCCACGGATTGGCAGCACCCTGCGACATGCTGTGGTCGGGCTGCTTGCTATTGTTTCGATAGCGGTCTGCGCACAAACGACGGGGGCTGATGGCCTGAAAAGCCTTGAGGTTTTCGTCAAAACCACCAAAAGCGGCCGCGCCAGCTTTACCCAGGTGGTGACCAGCCCCGCCAAGGAAGGGCAGGCTGCCAAAACCAAAACATCGAGCGGCACATTCGAGTTCCTGCGGCCCAATCGCTTCAAGTTCATCTACAAGAAGCCGTTTGAGCAAAGCATAGTCGCCGATGGCCAGACGCTGTGGCTGCACGACGTCGACCTGAACCAGGTGACCTCGCGCAAGCTGGCGCAGGTACTGGGTGGTACACCGGCCGCCGTGATTGCTGCCGCCGCCGACCTGAAGGCCCTGGAGGCCGACTTCACCCTCACGCCGCTGCCCGAAAAAGCCGGTTTGCAGTGGGTTCAGGCCACGCCTAAAAGCAAGGAAGGGCAGCTGCAAAGCATCAGCGTGGGCTTCAGGGCCACAGACAAGGGCAGCGAGCTGGCCCAGCTCGAAATCCTGGACAGCTTTGGCCAGAAGT
>DASXRN010000288.1:0-25482 GCA_036506595.1 Polaromonas sp.
CCCTCAGGCACCCTACTTATCATCGCGTTCGAAGCCAGCAAGATTGCCAAGCAGGTGGCCTTGCAAGATGGCGACAAATCAGGGGCCCCTGCTGCACCCAAAGAACAGGCAAAAGAAAAGGCGCCGGCAACACAGCCGGTCCAGCCTCAGGAGCGGGCTCCGGATAAGGCTCAGGCACACGCACAGGAACGGCAGTTGGCAACGGAACCTCAGCAGGAGTCTGACTGGTCAACTCTATACAGCTGAAGCGGGGTAACGGAGGTATCGCGAGTAACTCGACGGATAACAATGATTTGATTTCAGAAGCCACCCTCACCCGGTGGCTTTTTTTGTTTTGCTTCTCACCTTCTGCCTTGGAAACAAGTTTTTCAGGGAGTTGAGGAAATATTTCTGAGAATTTGTCGAAATATAAACAGCCTCGCTATTTCCTTGTAGCCACTCAGCAGTTTTGAGTGGCATTTTCAAACAAGGAAATGCTGATGTCACCTTTGAACACCCTCCCCCCGGTTACCGACTTCGTTATTGCAAACACCAAGCCCGTCCGCAAGCTCGGCAGAACACCGAAGCACTTTGAGTTGCTCCAATTGGCCTCAGCAGCCGGAGGATTTGAGACCAAGAAGGCCGCTCGTGACGCCCTCAAAGCTGGAGGCTTCATATCCACTGAGTCGGTCGTAGAAAGTTTGCGCGACGCCGCTCACCACATTACGTCTGAGCGAAAGACGCGTCGAAACAGAGCAATCAAACGCCGTCTCGGATACGTTCCGTCGCCAATGCCGGCAATGCAAGCCACGAAGCCGGTCCTGCTGCCGCGGGGAACACCGACAGCAAGGGTCTCCGCTGCGAAGGTTCAAGCGGTTGCGGCAAGGGCTCGTTCCCTACTCCGCTATGGTGCTGCCGGTGGCCACGTGATGCGGGTTGCATTCGCACTGAACGCTTCCGAGGTGGGCTACGTGGTCAATATGAACACAAACTGGGACACCTACAAGGGTGCTTACAAAGGATGGGCAGCCTCCGAGGACCATCACTTGATAACGGTCCCAGAAGACTGGCGCCTGCGGGTTGAACGCAAGGGTTTGGCCAGCCTGGGCGGCATGATGACGCTGGACGCTCACCCGCTGATACCGGATGGTGACGTTCGCTTGTATGCGGCCACCTGGGCACGCCAGGGACGCGGCTATTCAGTGACAGTTGACCGCGGCTACATCGCCGTGCTGGACGATGAACATTTTCACGCCGAGTCAGCAGAAGCGGCTATCAAGGGCGTGCGACGCAAGGTCAAGTCCGCGGAAGCTCCGCTGCGCAACTCGGTTTCGCCATATGACTTGAGCATTGAAGGCTTCATCACACGTTACAAGGGCCGCAACTTGTCAGTATCGGTGAGCGATGCCGAAGACAGCGGCTCCTGCGATTTCGGTATTCGGTCTTGGTGCGAGTTTGTCGGCCTGGACTATTCCAGCGGTGCAGCGCCTCTAAGCTTGGTCCTGGAGGGATTTCGTAAACGCCCACAGGAAGAAGTTCGCCGGGCCGTCGTTCACGCGGTTCGTCGGCATCGCGCCCACCGCAAGACCTGCTCAATTTGATGGCCGTGCCGTCGTTCTGGAAAAAGTTATCAGACAGGTAAAACCGCTCCCTACATAAGAAGCCGCATCCTGCAGCTCTGGATAAGCAAACGTCTCAAAGGCACGTGGCGCACATCCCAGTTCTGTGAGAAATACGCTGGAAGGGCAGAGGTGAGGCTTTGACGGGGACCCCGCTTGACTCAGATGTGTGGTTTTGACGGGGCTTGAAGCCCAGTTGACGGACCCCGCTGGGTGGGCAGACCCCCTGACTTCCTTACCAGTTTGGTGCATAAACGCGGGTTACCCGTTTGGTGGGTAAAAAAAGCGCCAAATGGTTGAAAACAACGACGTTTGCGGGCGTGAGCCCCCGGGGGCCGGGAGTTCCAAGCCCTGCAAAGCAGGTCAATTCTCGCTTCCATGCCCGAACAATTCCCCGAATTCGACCCCCTACTCCGTCAAAACCACACTGCTGAAATTGAGGAGGCCCGGTCCGCCGGCTTCTAACCGGCGGGCGTTGTCAGCCCCCAGGAATTCTCTGGCTGGACCGGCCCTGTTTCCACCATGCGAGGTCATCTTCGTTGAGCAGTTTCCAGTCTGAGTCAAAGCCTAGTACCCCGTCAAGCAGCTCGCGCCACTCCTTCTTAAGCCTTGAGCGGTCTAGAAGCCTTTCCATGGGCTCCTGGTTGAACAGGAACGCCGATTTGCCTGGCTCAGGACAGTCCATGTAAAAGTTCAGCCCAATCTTGTTTAACTTTTGTCCGCGGTGAGAAAGAATCACGATGAAGTGCGTTCTAGGGTTCTGCCCGGCCCCTTCTTGGTCAGCAAATCCCTTGAAAACAATCTCCGCCATACCGTTCACGGTGTTATCTTCTAGAAGAGGCCCGTTGTTCGAAAGCAGCTGTGAAAGCAAATAGTTGACTGCAGCGTTTTCACCGGCGTGCGGCCGACTCTTGCGGCTGGCATTGGCCCGGGCCAGGAGCTTGGCTCTGTACTCAGCTTTGGCCTTTTCCTCATCGCGAGAAAACATTGGCGCAGGGCCGATGGGCCCTTTCGTCAAGCTCGGGGAGCCCAGGGGGATGCCCGCAATGATTCCCAGCTCGGATGCGCATTGCTTGATAACAGTAGGGTTTGCGTCCCATAGTGCTTCGAGGTACCTCAGAAAAGTGGGGTGCCAAACTTTCGAGGTTGCCGTGAAGACCGACCGAAGCCAGCTCTCGCCGGTCATGGCGCGCAGGTTGCTGCCTACGTCTGTAACGAGCACGTACCAGGTGTTGGCCACGGTCTCAAAGTCGGGACCATTAGGCTCTAGGTCAGACACTCCGCAGGCCCTGAAGATGCGCAACAGCTTGGTCTCGCCTTCTTCATCGAATGCTACTTGTTCTGCCACTTGGTCAATCCCTTGCTTGCCGGGAAAGTGAGGGTCATCAAGTAGGGAGACGAGCTCGGCTCGGAGTTTGGCCTGCCGCTCTTCTTTGGCTTGTTGAAAGTCTATAGGGGTCATGCAGGGGTGGCTCTAATTAGTAAACAGGTTGTGCGGGGGATGGGTTCCCTTGGGGGAGGGGCCGGGTGCAGCGAATATATCCGACGGTGTGTTCGGGGGCGTCGGAGGGGGTACAGCTGAGCGGTTAATGAACAATTTTCTGGCTGCTATCAATGTTTTAGGGGCTAGTGGGTGCTTTTCTGCACATTACAGTAAGACCGCTGCGAAAAGTGGACCGAGAGTTTCAGCGCTGAAAACGAAGCGTTACGAGATGGCCGAACAGTCTCGCATGGAGCCGGCGCAAGCCGCGGGCTTGGATAGCGCTCCACGATAAGGCGTCGCAGCGTACCTGCACGCCGCGCGGTGCCCGAGCAGTGTTCCTCCCCATTCGCCTCAGCGCAAGGCAGCCACACCACGTTCTACGAGGCTGCCCGAGGGTGGCCGATTCCGGAAAGCAAGGCATGACGGCATCACAGAGGCCGGAAACCTGCTGAAGTTGCCGAATTTTAAGGACCCCCTGCGGCTAGATAACAAGTCTGGCTCCTTAATATCCCTTTATCAAGCCTATGAGCGGCACCTGCTCCTACCTCCGGCAGTGTTCATCAAGTACCTGTTGCGAGACTGGGTAGTTTTACGCCATCTGGCGGTAACGGCCGCGCGCTCGTTCCGCCCCGATGGTAAAAATCGGTTCAAGTTCGTACGTGGTGACGAAGGCCTGGAGCTGTACGTCAAGGACAATGAGAGCTATGCGCCGACCTTTCCCGCCCAGTCAAGGGACAAGCTTGAACACACCCTCTTGCTCTGCCATCAAGCCGGGCTGCTCGATTTAGGCTTGAAAGGCTACCGGCTAACCCGGTCCGGGCGTCAAAGAGTTGACAGCTTCGCTGTCCGCCAGGAAAACCGCACCGGTGTAGGTGTGGCCTGACCGCGCTGAGACCGGCGAAGTTGCTGATTTTTCAAATCAGGATTCCCTTTTCTCTGATATCGCGAGTCTGACAGACCCCTTGCCTGGCTGCCATGGATGAGCACCAATTGGGAAAAACTTCACTTTTCTGAATTCCGACATCAGGGCTTGCAATGGCACATCTGCAGCCCCGTACCCGTCCGTTACAGAGCCCTCCCCGCTGGCATGGCCAAGAATGCGCTTGAGGTATTTCGACTCAACTTGCGCACTGGTCATCGCATCCTTCATGGTGTGACGAAATGAGTAAAGCACTTTTTTAGGGTTATTGATGCCCAAAACATGCATTTTGTAGCGTCCAAAAAATTTGGAAAACGCACCAGAAAGCTTGTCATGCCAGTCATGGGTCAACGAGGGAAACAGGGAGGTCTCGCCTTTGGCTCTCATTGCATCCATGAACCGGAAAAGGCCAAGGTCAATCAGTTCGGTTGCCATGGGAACCTTCCGTATGGATTTTTCATTCTTGAGGTTTCGCCATTGCTCCTTGGTCTGGCCGTCAGCGTTCGGCCTCTTTTCCTGAGCCCCTTCGTCGTCAGTAAACAAATCATCGTCCTGAGAGGGGCGGTCAACAAGGTTGAAATACCAACCGTGCACAGGGTCCTGCACCACGTCGGAAAGCGCCAGGCCAGCTATCTCCTCCGTTCTGGCGCCCGTGTAATACATAAGGATTGGTATCCAGTAGGAGGCCTCTCCCGATTGACCCTGGGAGCGTAATTGCTGGTGGTTGAAGATGGGGGACGAAAAAATATTGCTCAGGTCGGCATCGTCGAAAGGCAATCGCCGCTTCTTTCGCTTCTCAAAGCTGTTTTCCTTCATCCCAATCGTATCGACGGCAGGATTGACGGCAAGCGCCCCCTTCCCCTTCGCCACCTTGAAGAGGGACTTTATCTTGGCCAGCCGCTCATTGAGGGTAACGACAGCAAGGCCCCGAACGGCCATTTCATCGACAAACTTTCGCATCAGTTCGGGCGTGACATCGCCAGGGTGGCCCACACCATTTTCTGCGGCCAGTTTCTGCAGTTCACGCCATGGCGTCTGAGTCGCAATGGTGGTGCTTTTGGGCCGATTTTTCACATAGTCCCGCCACACAGCGAATATTGAATCCCAACTGGCTCCTTGCCCGGACGACTTGGCAGCCTCACTGGCGGCGACCTCCTTGGGGGTGGGTGCGGCCGGTGCAACGTCGTTGGTATTCACGACCTGGCCACTCTGCCGGGCTCGCTGATGGTCCAATGATGTCACAACGGCACGCAGAAAGGCTGCCCCGGCCCGCCTGGATTCCTCTGGAGACCAGTCGACGTCAAGTCCGCAAAGGTGAATAAAACCGTGCATGGCCGGCAAAATCCTGTCGGAACGGCCCGTGGCGAGCATTCGCCCCAATTCATTGCGCTGCTGCTCCAGCTTCTCCCCCAAGTCGTCAAACTCTGCGTCGTCCAGCCCCTCGCTGCGCATTTGCTCGTCACTCAGCAGTACTTGGCGAACCCAGTGCTCCGCTAACGCTTTGAGCTGTTCCTCAGACAAGGAATCGAGCTTTTTCCTCGTGTAAAGCGCCTGCTTTTCCTTCAACGCAGTCTGATGCTGGGCGAATTCGGAGTCTATCTGGTTGATTTCAGCCTTGAGGCGCTTTTTGGCCTCGCGCAAGTCCGACGTATGCAGACTTCGAACGATGTGCGTTTGATTTTTTGGATACGCCGCCAAGAGTTCGGCGGGGATACGGCGGCGGCAATATTTGATGCCGTTTTTGCCGCGTTCATAAAGGTTCTCTGAGATTGCTTTCACGTTCCTGCTCCACGTAGTTGTGTGACAGGCCGTGTAACAACCAGACTTTATATCTGGCGGTAAGTACTTGATTTACAAGGAAATCAAACACTTACCTGAACGCTATGAGTGATTGGGGTGGCTGATGGGGCTCGAACCCACGACAACAGGAATCACAATCCTGGACTCTACCAACTGAGCTACAGCCACCGGAGCCATGCATTATAACGGCAAAGTCGCCGTAATTTACTGCGTCACGCCTTCTTCTGCATTTGCTTTGCCGGACGTGGGCTTTGCAGCCAGGATTTCGGCCTTGAAATGCGCTTTCAGGCCGTTGTAATAAGCCAGATTCTCGGCCGACGTCCACCATTGCGCGTACTGGCTGCGTTCCTGTTTGGCCACGGCTTCAGCCGGCACATCGCGGGGCACTACCTTGCCGACCCTGACGATGGCATAGCCCAGCGTGCCCAGATCAACACCGACAAAAGCGGGTAAGGCATTCACATCGGCGCGCAGCGCCGCATCAATCACCGGCACTGGCAGTTTTTGCGTCTCCTGGCGCGACACCAGCAGCGGGGCAGCCAGCGCCGCTGAAGCCGGCGCAGCCTTCCAGGCGGCTAGTTTGGCAATCCCGTCCTTGCGCGCTTCTTCCGCGCCGCGCTGGGCCAGCCAACGCTGGCGCACCAGGTCTTTCACCTCTGCAAAAGGCTGGGTATGGGCGGGGATGTATTGGGTAATACGGCCCGAGGCCAATTGACTGGGAGCCACTTCAACGGCTTCGGTGTTGCGTTTTTTCTCGATCGCATCGGGCGCAAACAGGGCATTGAGGAATTTTGGATTGGCCAGAACACCCGTAGCGCCGGCTGAAGGCTGGCGCATCACATTGCTGGCCGTTTTGATGTCCAGCTTCAGGCGATCAGCCACCGGCTTGAGGCTGTCCGACTGCTCGTACACGCCATTGGTAAACGCTTCCGCAGTTTCAGAAAATTTCTTCTGCGCTTGCTGCTTTTTGAGATCAGCCTCCAGCTCGGGTTTCATCTCTTCAAAACTGCGTTGCTTGGGGGCCTTGATGTCGGTCAGCTTGATGATGTGGTAGCCAAACTCGGACTCCACCACGTCGCTGATGTCGCCTTTTTTCATCGCGAAAGCCACGTCTTCGAAAGGCTTGACCATCGCGCCGCGCGCAAAGAAATCGAGATCACCACCGCTGGGGGCGGAACCAGGGTCTTGCGAATTCTTGCGTGCCGCATCGGCAAAGGTATCGGGAGATTTTTTAACGACTGCGAGCAATTCCTGCGCTTTCGCCTTGGCCTTCTCGCGGTCGGCAGCCGGTGCCGCCTTGGGCGAAGCAATCAGGATGTGGCTGGCGCGACGCTCTTCGGCACCGCTTAATCGCTGCGCGTTTTGCTCGTAGTAGGTTTTAAGGTCGGCTTCGTTGATGGTGATGCTTTTCTTGACGGTGTCCACATCCAGCAGCACATACTCGATGCTCGCCTGCTCGGGCGCCTGGAAAAGCTTCTCATTGGCTTTGTAAAACTGCTCGAGGTCGGCATCGGTCGGGCTCAGCCTGGCTGAAAAATCGACGGCATTGAAACGGGCCAGCTGAATTTCACGCTTTTCAAAATAAGCGTTGAGCGCCAGGTCGGCGGCCGCGCTGGAAGAAAAACCGCTGGCAGCTATGCCCACCAGCACCTGGCGCTTCGACAGGTCGGCGCGCACGTTGGCCTCAAACATTTCAGGGCTCATGCCCTGGCTGCCCAGCAACTGGCGATAGCGCTCCATGTCGAGCGTACCGTCAGGTCGGCGCAATGACGCAATCTCGGGACTTTGCTGCAACTCGCGCGCCAGGCGCTGGTCGCTGGTGGCGAGCTTGAATTTATCCGCTGCAGCAGCGATCACACGCTCACGCACCAGGCGTTCCAGCGTCGCATAACGTGCCTCAGGAGAATCCAGCAGCTTGGCGTCCAGTGTAGGCATGGAGGCCCGCAGCCTGTCAACTTCGTTCTGGTGCGCCCTGTCCCATTCCGACTGGATGATGTCCTTGCCGTCCACTTTGGCAACTGTCACTCCGTTTTCTCTGGAACGGTTATAGCTGTTAAGGCCAAACAATATAAAGGACGGAACAATCAGCAAAAACAGCAACGCCATGGTGACTTTGGAGTGCTTGCGAATGGAATCAAACATCTGGAATTTCCTGTACGACTGTCGAATAGGTTCAACAACAAAAAAGGCGAACCTCGTTCGCCTTTTTTTTCAGTGGGTGGTGGGTGCTGACGGGCTCGAACCGCCGACCTACGCCGTGTAAGGGCGCTGCTCTACCAACTGAGCTAAGCACCCCACTTTAAACCGCTACATCCGTTCAATCAATTCAAAGCGTCTTTGAGCGCTTTGCCTGGACGGAACTTGGGAACCTTGGCAGCCTTGATTTTAATCGCATCACCGGTGCGCGGGTTACGGCCCGTACGCGCGGCACGTTTGCCCACAGCAAAAGTACCAAAACCCACCAGAGACACGGAGCCTCCTTTTTTCAGGGTTGTTTTCACCGCGCCAATGGTGGATTCCAGTGCACGCGTAGCGGCAGCTTTGGAAATATCAGCATGTTTGGCAATGTGCTCGATCAGTTCAGTCTTGTTCACAAGGAGCCCCTCGTTGATAAAAGTTAATCTGGTTGTCTCTAAAAAAAGATATCCCGGGACACCGAATGAAGGCGTCAGCGGGAAGGCATGCGCAGGTTTTTCTGCTGACATCCATTAAAGCCATGGACTTCTAATGTGTCAATACAGCATCAATTTTTACAGCGTGCGGACGCGGATTCTAGTCGCTTTTTTCTCGCTTTAGCGACAGAGTCGTAAGCATGACGTGTAATTTTCGGCCTTGACAAAATGGCCGTTACACCGCATCCAGGGCTGCGGCAACCGCCTTGCCAACATCCACCGTGCCAGCGCTGCCGCCCAGATCGGGCGTACGCGGCGCACCACTCTGGGGACTCAGCACTTTTTCAATCGCAGCAAGGATGGCGTCGTGCGCGTTCTTGTACCCGAGGAACTCCAGCATCATTGCGCCGCACCATATCTGGCCAATGGGGTTGGCAATGTTGCGCCCCGCAATGTCGGGTGCCGAGCCATGCACCGGCTCGAACAGCGAGGGGAACTTGCGCTCCGGGTTGAGGTTGGCGCTGGGCGCAATACCGATGGTTCCAGTGCAAGCCGGGCCCAGGTCACTCAGGATGTCGCCGAACAGATTGCTGGCCACCACCACGTCGAAAAAATCCGGACGCTGCACAAAGTGCGCCGTCAGGATGTCTATGTGGAACTTGTCCAGCTGAATCGCCGGATAGGCCTTGGCCATCTCGGCCACACGCTCATCCCAGTAGGGCATGGAGATGGAAATGCCATTGGATTTGGTCGCGCTGGTCAGGTGCTTTTTGGGACGGGTCTGCGCCAGCTCAAACGCGAACTTCAGCACGCGATCCACACCGATGCGCGTGAACACCGACTCCTGCAATACAAACTCGCGATCGGTTCCTGGAAACGCCTTGCCGCCAATGCTGGAGTACTCGCCCTCGGTATTTTCACGGACGATGTAAAAATCAATCTCGCCCGGCTGGCGCGGGCTGCCATCGCGCCTGACCACCGG
Organism: Polaromonas sp.; assembly: GCA_036506595.1. Lineage (GTDB taxonomy): Bacteria > Pseudomonadota > Gammaproteobacteria > Burkholderiales > Burkholderiaceae_C > Polaromonas. The sequence goes on from DASXRN010000288.1 coordinate 9,395, forward strand.
CGCAATGATGCCGGGCATCAGCCGCGCGGGGCGCAAGTTGATGTACTGGTCAAATTCGCGCCTGAACAGCAGCAGCGAACCCCATAGCGACACATGGTCGGCGACTTTCTCGGGCCAGCCGACCGCACCAAAATAAATCGCATCATGTCCGCCAATCTGGTCTTTCCAGTTGTCCGGCAGCATCTGGCCGTGCTTTTCGAAATAGTCCCAGCTGGAAAAATCGAAATGATCGAACTGCAGGTCAATGCCGAATTTCACTGCGGCTGCCTCGAGCACGCGAATGCCCTCGGGCATCACTTCCTTGCCAATGCCGTCACCGGCGATGACTGCAATTCTTTTTTTGCCGGCGTTGTTGTTCACGGTGTTCATGACGTAATCCTTTGGTTCAGGTTTTAAAAAAATTCAGGGCTTCGGCCAGCAGCAGTGCTGGCGCTTCTTCGGCAATGTAGTGCCCGCAAGGCAGGCTGCGCCCCGACACATCGCGGGCTCGTTCGCGCCAGAGGTCAAGCACGTCGAAACATTGGCCCACCGCGCCATGCTCGCCCCAGAGCACGCGCAGCGGCTGCGCCAATTGACGCCCCGCTGCCACATCGGCGCGGTCATGCAGCAGATCAATCGTGGCGGATGCCCGGTAGTCCTCGCAGATGCTTTTGGCTGTTCCGGGAATTTGTGCGCAGCGCTCGTACTCGGCCAGCGCAGCCGGCGCAAAAACGCCAAGGCCCGCATGGCGCTTGCCCATCACGCTGCGCACATAGCGCACCGGGTCGGACTCGATCAATGCCTCAGGCAAAGGCGGCGGCTGGATCAAAAAGAACCAGTGCCAGTAAGCGCGCGCAAAAGCGTCCGAGGTGTTGTCGTACATGGCCAGCGTGGGCGCGATGTCCAGCAACATCAGCTGCTGGACCCTGTCGGGATGATCGGCTGCGAGGCGATGCGCAGCCCGTGCACCGCGGTCATGGGCCAGCACCTGGAAGCGCTCAAATCCGTGGTGGCGCATCACGGCCACGGCATCGAGCGCCATCGCGCGTTTGGAATAAGCCTGGTGTTCAGCATCGCTGCTGGCGCGGGCCGAATCACCATAACCGCGCAAATCCATCATGACCACGGTAAATACCTTGGCCAGCTCGCCGGCTACCGCGTGCCACATCACATGCGTCTGCGGATGCCCGTGCAGCAGGAGAAGCGGTATGCCGCGGCCGCCACGCAGGGTGCGCAGCGTACCGGCAGGTCCCGCGATGTCAGATGACGAGAAACCTTCAAACATCAATCCGCCTTGATTCCCTTTTGGACGATCAGTTTCTTCCAGCGTTGGTATTCTGACTGAATCAAGGCATCGGACTGCACCGGCGTTTGGGGCCAGCCGTCAAAGCCTTCACGTGCCAGGCGCGCCCTGACCTCGGGCGCGTTCAGCGTTTCGTTCAGCGAGCGGTTTAGTCTGGCGAGCACATCCTCGGCGGTGGCTGCCGGTGCGCTGATGACAAACCAGGTTTCAAACACATAGTTTTTCAGGCCGGCTTCGGCCATGGTCGGCACCTCCGGCAAGATGGGTGAGCGCTTGGGCCCGGTCACCGCCAGCGCCCTCAGCTTGCCGCCCTGCACGTGCTGCTGCGCGGCAGACAGCACGGGAAAGCTCATGTCGACCTGGCCGGAGATGGTGTCAATCAGGGCCGGCCCGCCGCCGCGGTAAGGCACGTGAAGAATGAAGGTGTTCGACTCGGCCTTGAACAGCTCGGCCGCCATGTGAAAGGTGCTGCCGGTGCCGGCAGAGCCAAAATTCAGTTGCCCGGGCCGGGACTTGACCAGGGCCACCAGTTCACGAACGTTTTTGGCGGCGACCTGGTTGTTCACCACCAGCACATGCTGAGAGGTCGCCACGGTGCCCACCGCCCGCAAATCCTTCAAGGTATCAAAAGGCATGCGCTCAAACAACGAGGGATTGATCGACTGCGAGACCGTGTTGAGCGACAGCGTGTAGCCATCAGGGCGTGCCTTGGCCACGGCATCCATACCCAGGTTGCCGGACGCCCCTGTCCGGTTGTCCACCACCACGGGCTGGCCCAGCCGCTTGCCCCATTCGTCGGCAATCAGCCGGGCCGCAATGTCCGCGCTGCCGCCTGGCGCATAGGGCACGACCAGGCGTATGGGCTTGTCGGGGAAACCCTGGCTCCACGCCAGGCTGCCGGCGCAGGCCAGTAACAACAGCAGTGCGGAGGACATTAGCGAACGCCGTGCTTTGGGAATACTCGAAATGGATGGCATGCAAGGTCTCCTGGTTTTTTGTTCTCGAGTGATTCTGGCGACTTGGCTGGGTTTATTCAAGCAATAATACGGCAATTAATTATTTCCTTTAAGGCATGAATGGAACGCAGCGACCTGGAGCTTGTACTGGCCGTACGCGACCACGGCAGCCTGTCTGCCGCCGCACTCAGCCTCGATGTGGCGCCGCCCGTTGTGACCAAGCGGCTCGCTGCGCTGGAAGCCCGGCTGGGCCAGCGTTTGTTTCAGCGAACGACCCGGCGTGTCAGCCCGACCGCCGAGGGCGAAACCGTGTGCCAACGCGCTCTCGTGCTGCTGCAGGGCTTTACCGCGCTGGAGGCCGAGCTCCAGGAGCGTCAATCTGAGCCCACGGGTTTGATCCGGCTGGCCGCCACCTTTGGCTTCGGGCGCTTGTGGCTGGGACCGGCGCTGGCCAACTTTCAGGAACGCTACCCGCGCATCGAGATCCAGCTGCAACTCACCGAGCAATTGCCCGACCTTGCCGCCCAAGGGTTTGACGGTGCGATCTGGTTGTGGGAGGTAGAGGGCCGGCAAGCGGCGCAATGGGTTTCGCGGCGCTTGGCACGCAACCAGCGCGTGCTGGTGGCGGCCCCTCGCTACATCAAGCAGCACGGCGCGCCGGCCAGCCTGGAATCCTTGCAGGACCATGCCTGCCTGATCGTGCGTGAAAACAGCAACGCCGCAGGTCAGCGTTTTGATGTATGGCCGCTGCGCAAGGAACAGGACAAAACATCCACTGCACCTGAGCGGGTGCGCGTGCATGGGCCACTGTCAAGCAACTCAGGCGAATTGGTGCGCGACTGGTGTCTAGCGGGGCGCGGCATCATGCTGCGCAGCCTCTGGGATATTGCACCGCAACTGGCTTCGGGCCAGCTGGTGCGCGTGCTGCCAGGCTATTCCATGCCCGATGCCGACATCCACTGGCTGGCGCCCTACCGCACGGATTCACCGCGGCGCATCCGCCTGCTCATTGACTTTTTGGTGGCACAGTTTCACGGCGCTCCCTGGAAAACTTCGCCGCCTGCGGCCTCAAAGGCCGCACCACGAGGCTCACGCCCAGCGCCGTGAGCGCTGTTCCCACAACGGTGGCCAAGGTGATCGCCTCATCAAACAACACCCAGGCCATCAGCGCGGTGGTCGGCGGCACCAGGTACAGCAGGCTGGTCACCGCAGTGGCCGCGCCACGCTGAATCAAGAGGTAAAGCAGCGAGCTGCCGCCCAGCGTGAGCGCCAGCACCGACCAGGCCATGGCCCCGATAAAGTGGGCATTCCAGACAATCGCTTCGCTTTCCAGAAAAACAAAGGGCATCGTCACGAGCAGAGCCGCCCCCAGCTGGATGGCATTGGCACTGCGCACATCGGTCGGCTGCACAAATCGTTTTTGGTAGAGCGTGCCCGCCGTGATGCTGAACAACGCAAACACGGCGCAGCCCAAAGTCAGCGCGGTCACTTCACTGCCCGTGCCAAACTTGCGGGCCACCACCAGCAGCAGGCCGCCCAGGCCCAGCAGCAGGCCCACCCATTGCCGGGAGGTGACTTTGGATGCCGCCTCCGAGGCGGTCCACGACACCCACAGCGCCGTCAGTACCGGCTGCAAACCCACAATCAGGGCCGTCAGGCCCGAGCCCATGCCGCTCTTGACCGCCACCCAGACACCACCCAGATAAGCTGCATGCATGAGCACACCGGCCAGCGCCAGGTGCAGCCATTGCTGTCGCCCCCGCGGCCAGGCAGCGCGGGCCAGCCCTGTCCAGATCAGGAAGCAGACGATGGAGAAAAAGTAGCGAATCGCCAGGAAGGTCAGCGGCGGCGCGTAAGGCAGGCCGAATTTGGCGACGATGAAACCGGTACTCCATATCAGCACAAACACGGCGGGCATGGCCCGGATCAGCGCGCCGGGAGAAGATGGCGAACTCAAGACAACAAACTCACTTGGCCCGTGCGCGGATTTCCGGAATGGCTTTTTGCAGGTAATACGCCATGGACCAGACCGTGAGGATGGCGGATAGCCAAATCAGCCAGGTGCCCCACACATGGGTGTTGATGACACCAAGAAGTGTTCCATCAAACAACAGGAAAGGAATCGCCACCATCTGGACCGTGGTCTTGACTTTGCCCAGCATGTGAACCGCCACGCTTTTGGTGGCACCGATCAAGGCCATCCATTCACGCAGCGCCGAAATCGCAATCTCGCGGCCGATGATGATGAGCGCCACAAACACATCGGCGCGCTGCAAATGCACCAGCACCAGCACACAAGCGCAGACCAGGAACTTGTCGGCCACCGGATCGAGGAAAGCGCCGAATGAGGAAGTCTGGTTCAGCTTGCGCGCCAGAAAGCCGTCCAGCCAGTCGGTCGCAGCAAAAATCACAAACATCGCAGTGGCGATCAGATTGCGCTCGGCCGGGGCGATGTTCAGGTAGAAAACCCCCACGATCAACGGAATCGCAACAATGCGGGTCCAGGTCATCAAGGTGGGAATGGTCAGGAACATGGCCCGATTTTGGCATGAGCGGCGCGCAGCCTGCCCACGGAGCCGTCGGGTCGGGCCAAATTGGTGCACTTCGTTGCGCAAAAACGTCTGCGCAAACGATGTAGCGTTCGCTCAATGCAAGGCGCGATAAATTTCCTCGGCCAGGTCTTTGGAGATGCCATCCACCGTGGCAATGTCTTCGGCGCTGGCCGACGCGATGCCGCGTATGCCGCCAAAGCGCTGCAGCAGGCTGGCGCGCCGCTTGGGGCCAATGCCCGCAATGTCCTCAAGCTTGCTGCCGCCCACCCGCACCTTGGCGCGCTTGGCGCGCATGCCGGTGATGGCAAAGCGGTGGGCTTCGTCCCTGATTTGCGCAATCAGCATCAGCGCCGCCGAATCGCGCCCCAGATAGACCTTGTCGCGCCCGTCGGCAAACACCAACTCTTCCAGGCCGACCTTGCGGCCCTCGCCTTTTTCGACACCGGCAATCAGCCCCAAGTCCAGCCCCAGCTCTTCAAACACTTCACGCGCCATGGACACCTGCCCCTTGCCGCCGTCCACCAGCACCAGGTCGGGCAGCTTGGCCTCGCCGTTGCGCGCGGCTTCGGCCAGCTTGGTGTAGCGACGCGTCAACACCTGCCGCATGGCCGCATAGTCGTCACCGGGCGTGATGCCTTCGATGTTGTAGCGCCGGTATTCGCTGCTCTGCATCTTGTGCCCATGGAAGACCACGCACGAAGCCTGGGTGGACTCACCCGCCGTGTGCGAGATGTCAAAGCACTCAATGCGCAAGGCCTCCAGGTTCTCCAGGTTGTCAGAGGAAAGGTTCAGCGCCTCCGCCAGGGCGCGCGTTCGTGCCTGTTGCGAGCCCTGCTCGGCCAGCAGCCGGGCGAGCTGGATAGCCGCATTTTTCTGGGCCATCTCCAGCCAGATGCGGCGCTGCTCGCGCGGCTGGTGAACGGCCGAGACCCTGCCGCCGACCTGCGCGCTCAGCGCGTCCATCAGCTCTTTGTCCACCGGCTCGCTGCACACCAGGACAGGCGGCACGGGCACGTCGATGTAGTGCTGCGCTATAAAGGCTTCAAGTATCAGGGCCTCCAGTGTCTTGGCATTTTTGCCGGCCGCTTGCGGGGTGATTTCGCCAGCCTCGTCCCTATCCGCGTCCATGTCCGTATCCATGCCCGCGTCCAGCGCAGCAGCATCGGTGGCGTTTTCCACATGGGTCGGAAAGTAAGGCCTGTCGCCCAGATGGCGACCGCCGCGCACCATGGCCAGGTTGACGCAGGCTTTGCCGCCCTGCACTTTCACGGCCAGAATATCCACATCCTTGTCGCCGCCGGTTTCCATGGCCTGCTGGTGCAACACCTTGGACAGTGCCGACATCTGGTTGCGCAGTTCGGCCGCCTGTTCAAACTCCAGCCTGTCGGCATGCGCCAGCATTTTCCTTTCAAGCTCGGTCAGGATTTCCTGCGTCTGACCTTGCAAAAAGCGCTCGGCATTGGCCACGTCCAGCGCGTACTGCTCAGGCGAAACATGGCCCACACAAGGGGCGGAACAGCGCTTGATCTGGTACAGCAGGCAGGGCCGGGTGCGGTTGTTGAACACCGTGTCTTCGCAGGTGCGCAGCCTGAACACTTTTTGCAGCAGCAATATAGTGTCCTTGACCGCCCAGGCGCTGGGATAAGGGCCAAAGTAGCGGTGCTTTTTCTCGACTGCACCGCGGTAGTAGGCGATGCGCGGGTAGGTCGATGTGGAAGGCGCGCCGCCTGCGTCTTTGCCCTCTTTTGCCTGCGTGCCCGTCAGCTTCAGGTAGGGGTAGCTTTTATCGTCCCGAAACAGGATGTTGTATTTCGGGTTGAGCGTTTTGATCAGGTTGTTTTCAAGCAGCAGCGCCTCGGCTTCGGAGCGCACCACCGTGGTTTCCATGCGGGCTATCTTGGTCACCATGTGGCCGATGCGGGTACCGCCATGGTTTTTCTGGAAATAGCTGGTCACCCGCTTTTTCAGGTTGCGCGCCTTGCCAACATAGAGCACACCGCCTTCGGCGTCGAAGTAGCGATAAACGCCCGGCAAAGCGGGCAGTGCCGCAACCTCGCTAAGCAGCTGGGGATCGAATTCGTGGGCTTTGTTCATGCAATCAAATGGGCGAGTAGCTTGTATTGTGGACAATCCTTTCATGAATCACAGCCTGCAGTGGGACATTTTTTGCAAAGTCATCGACAACTTCGGGGACATTGGCGTCTGCTGGCGCCTGGCCGTCGACCTGGCCTCGCGCGGCCATCGGGTGCGGCTGTGGGTCGATGACGCGTCGGCGCTGCGCTGGATGGCGCCCACCGGTTGCGCAGGGGTTTGCGTGCTGCCCTGGTTGCCCGACGACAAGCCACTGGGCCTGGCCGCTGCAGGCTTTGACGCGCAGCCGCCCGACGTGATGGTGGAAGCATTCGGCTGCGAAATCGCTCCTGAATTCATAGCTGCTTGCGCCAACCGGGTAAGGGCTGGAGGCAAAAAACCTGTATGGATCAACCTCGAATACCTGTCTGCCGAAGACTATGTGGAGCGCTGCCACGCCATGCCCTCGCCCGTGCAAACCGGCCCGGCGGCCGGGTGGATCAAATGGTTTTTTTACCCGGGCTTCACGCAGCAAACCGGCGGTCTGCTGCGTGAACCCGGCTTGCTTGAGCGGCAAGCCGGGTTTGACCGCGCCGCCTGGCTGGCAGCCCGGGGCATCGCCTGGGGCGGCGAAACGCTGGTCTCGCTGTTCTGCTACGAACCACCCGCGCTGGCCGGGTTGCTGGCGCAATGGGCGCAACACGGGCTACAGGGCCAACCTGTGCGCCTGCTGGTGGCGGCAGGACGGGCCGAGAAAGCCGTCAAAGCCGTTTTAGGTGATGAAAACAGGCTCCAGCCCACGGCAGACGGGCGCAGCCAGCTATCTTTTTTCTACCTTGATTTGCTCACGCAGCATGATTTTGATCATTTGCTATGGGCCTGCGACCTGAATTTTGTGCGCGGCGAAGACTCGGTACTGCGTGCCCTCTGGGCCGGCAAACCGTTTGTCTGGCAAATTTATCCGCAGCATGACGACGCGCATCAAGCCAAGCTGCACGCCTTTCTCGACATGCTGGACGCACCGCCCTCGCTGCGGCGTTTTCACGCTGCCTGGAATGCGGGCGAGACCCGGCCGGCCGCAGCCAGTAACCTGTTGCCCGATCTGCCGGACTGGCAATCCTGCGCACGAGCAGCCCGGTCGCGACTGATGGCGCAAGACGACCTGAGTACCCATTTGCTCAGCTTTGTGGCAAAAAACCGTTAAAATTATGCGCTTTGCAGACCAGCCTGATTGGGCGCCTGCACAACCCGCCGCAGAACAGGCCCACAGGTGCCAAGCGTTCAGCGGCCTACCCTCAAGTAGAACTGCTATGAAAATCGCTCAGGAAATACGCGCCGGTAACGTCATCATGCACGGCAAAGACCCCATGGTGGTGCTCAAGACCGAATACAGCCGCGGTGGGCGCAACTCCGCCACCGTGCGCATGAAACTCAAGAGCCTGATCGCCAACTTCAACACGGAAGTCGTGTTCAAGGCCGACGACAAGATGGACCAGGTCATTCTGGACAAGAAAGACTGCACCTACTCCTACTTTGCCGACCCGATGTACATCTGCATGGACACCGAGTACAACCAGTATGAAGTCGAAGCCGAAAACATGGGCGACTCGCTGAACTACCTGCAAGACGGCATGGAACTCGAAGTCGTGTTTTATGACGGCAAGGCCATCTCGGTTGAAGTGCCCACCAGCGTGCAGCGCGAAATCACCTGGACCGAGCCTGCCGTCAAGGGCGATACCTCCGGCAAGGTGCTGAAACCCGCCAAGATTGCTACCGGCTTTGAGATCGGCGTGCCTATTTTTGTGGCCCAGGGCGATGTCGTTGAAATCGACACCCGCACCGGTGAATACCGCAAGCGCGTCTAAAGGCAGCCCTGCCTTCGACACCCCAAAAAGGCTCCTCGCGGAGCCTTTTTTGCATTGCGGCGCTGCCCGGCATGCCGCACGGACACTGCAAACACACTGCAACAAATGGTCGTCTCAATCGTTGACAATGGACTTATGGACCAAACACAAGACTTATCAGGAAGCCGCCTGGCGAACGCCTGGGCCGAACTGCATGCCAGTTCCAGCGACACGACACCGCTTGAAGCGGACGCCTACCGCGTGGCATTCGCCGATCCGGAGTTTTTGCTGCGGCGCGAAACGCGCGGCATCCGCTTTCAGCTTGAAATGCTCAAGCCCGAAGTCGAGCAGCACGAACAAGGCATTGAAAACACCGTCGTGGTGTTCGGCAGCGCGCGCTTTCCCTCCCCCGAGCAAGCCCGCGCCACGCTGAAGCTGGCTGAAGAAAGCGGCGACCCATCCGCACTGGTACTGGCCCACCGCCATGTGCGCAACGCCTACTACTACGAGCAGGCCCGCCTGTTCGGGCGCCTGGTGGCGACCTACAGCAAGTCGCGCGCGCCTGCGGAGCAGCTGTTCATCTGCACCGGTGGAGGCCCCGGCATCATGGAAGCGGCCAACCGCGGCGCCCACGAAATGGGTGCCCTCACGGTGGGGCTCAACATCGTGTTGCCGCACGAGCAATCGTCCAACCCCTACGTATCGCCCTCACTGAGCTTCAAGTTTCACTATTTCGCCCTGCGCAAAATGCATTTCATGATGCGCGCCAAGGCCCTGGTGGCTTTTCCGGGCGGCTTTGGAACACTCGACGAGCTGTTTGAAGTCATCACGCTGGTGCAAACCCGCAAGGCCAAGCCCGTGCCCATCATTCTGTTTGGCTCCAGCTACTGGAAACGGCTTTTCAACTTTGAGGTGCTGATCGAAGAAGGCGCCATTTCGCCCGACGACCTCAAGCTCTTCCAGTATGTCGATGACCCGCAAGTGGCCTGGGACGCCATCAGGAAGTTCTATCAACTCTAAGGAACTGGTGCCCCCACGTTCGCTCTATTAACGTGTAGCTCTCGAGGCCTTGCAGGCCGCGGCTTGCGAGACGCTTCGCCTCTGTCGCCTGTCCAAACCTGCTCAAGCAGGCTTGGAGCCGCAGGCTCCAGCCCCTCGGGGGTTAATTTTCCTTGGGGCGGCCCGGCGGGAAATTGTGGCCCCCACGCTTTTCACTTCGTGTAATGCGCTGCCCCCCGAGGGGGTTAATTTTCCTTGGGGCGGCCCGGCGGAAAATTGTTTTTGGGCCTTGCGCTGGTCGCTAGTGAGGCGAGTGCTGCCCTGCGTGCCCGCCATGCGGGCTCAGACTGTCCTTGAGCAGCCAGGCCGCGCGCGAACCGGCCCCCACCGCGGCGCCGGTGACCCAGAAGACACCGGCAATCCCGATCAACGCACCGGCCGAGCCGAACAGCATGGGCATGAGCACGCTGGAAGCGTTAATCGCCATCAACCGCAACCCCAGGGCTTCGCCGTGGCGCGCCTCGGGCGTGATCTGGTGCAGCATGCTCATGACCATGGGCTGCACCGTGCCCAGTGCAAAACCGAGCAACACCGAACACACGCCCATGGCCAGTGCCGACGGCATCAGCGGGTAGACACCAAACAACGCGGCAGTTGCGAGCATGGCAGCAGCCAGCACGCGCCATTCGCGCAGGTGAGCCGCCACCAGGGGCATCAGCATGCGGATAAGGGCCGCCGCCACGGCAAACGCCCCCAAGATGGAACCAATCACCGACGCGCTGATGCCTCTCTCAAAGCCCAGCACCGGAACCACAAAAGTATGCACATCCCAGCAGGATGCCAAAAACCAGTTCACCATCATGAGCCGGCGAAAATCGGGCTCACGCAGCAAGTCCCAGGCCTTGGGCTGCGCGCCGCCGCTCGCCGCAATCACGGGAGGCAATTCACGGGTTTTCCGGATTAAAAACCAGCTGGCAATCGGCAACACCGCCATCAGCAAGAAAGCCGCCCGGTAACCCCACAGGCTGCCCGGCACAGGACCGGCATGGTCAATCAGCAGCCCGGCCATGAAGGGCCCCAGAAAATTGGAAATCGCCGGGCCTATCGACAGCCAGCTGAACACCTGCTTGAGCTGCAGGGCACCGGTGGCCGAGCGCCCTACATGGCGTTGCAGCGAAATGACGGCCGCGCCGGTGGCCCCGCCGGTCAGCAACGCCGCCAGGCACAGCACCGGAAACACCGGAAAAGCCACGGCCGCACCCGCCCCCGCCATGGCAGCCAGCACGCTGTAAGTCAGGGGACGCCTGAGGCCATGCCGGTCGGCAAAACGGCCGGCAGGCAAGGCCAAAAATACTTGCGTCAAGGCAAAAAGCGCCAGCAGCACACCCACCGCCGCCGGGCTATAGCCTTCGCGCAAGGCCAGCAACGGCGCGGCCATGCGCGTGCCCGCCATGCAGGCGTGCAGGCATATTTGGGCGAGGATCAGGCGGGCGAGTTCGGGCGTCAACGCTTATCCAGGTCTTTATTCCAGGTCCTTGTCCAGTGGAATCAGCAGCACCGACTCGGCATCGGGCAGCGCCTCGACATTGCGCAAGGCCTTGCCCATCACGCGGCTGCGCTGCTCGGCACTGCTCAGGGTGTTGAGCACGGTCTCGGTCTGCGATTTGACTTTGGCCAGCACATCGCCAAACTTGCCAAACTCGGTTTTGACGGCGCCCAGCACCTGCCACACCTCACTGGAGCGCTTTTCCAGCGCCAGGGTCCTGAAACCCATCTGCAGGGAGTTGAGCATGGCCAGCAAGGTGGTCGGGCCGGCCAGCGTGATGCGGTGGTCGCGCTGCAGGCTTTCCATCAGGCCGGGGCGGCGCAACACCTCGGCATACAAGCCCTCCGTCGGCAAAAACAGGATGGCGAAATCGGTGGTGTAAGGCGGCTCAATGTATTTTTCAGAAATCGATTTGGCCTCCAGCCGAATCCGCGCCTCCAGTGCCTTGCCCGCCATTTCAGCACCCGACACATCCGCACGCTGCTGCGCGTCGAGCAGGGCCTCGTAGTCCGCGCTGGGAAATTTCGCATCAATCGGCAGCCAAAGCGGCTCCCCCGAGTCTGACCGGCCCGGCAGTTTGATGGCGAAATCCACCGGATTTTTACCACCGGGGCGTGTAACGACCTGCGCCGCGTACTGATCGACGGTAAACACCTGTTCCAGCAAGGCCGACAGCTGCGCTTCGCCAAAGATGCCGCGCGTCTTCACATTGGTCAGCAAATGCTTGAGATCGCCCACGCCCTGCGCCAGCGTCTGCATCTCGCCCAGACCTTTGTGCACCTGCTCCAGCCGGTCGGCCACCTGCTTGAAGCTTTGGCCCAGGCGCGCCTCCAGCGTGGTTTGCAGTTTTTCATCCACCGTTTTGCGCATCTCGTCGAGCTTGGCTGAATTGGTTTGCTGCAGTTGCGCCAGCTGCTTTTCCAGCGTTTCCCGCACTTCGCCCATGCGCCTGGCGTTGGATTCGCCGACCGATTGCAGTTGCGTGCTCAAGGTGTCCGACAGGGTTTTCTGCAGCAGCGTGAGCTGCTGGGTGACCTGTTGACCGAACGCATCAATCTGCGTGTTTTGTGTGCGGATGGCCTCGGCGCTTTGCTGCACCAGGGTTTGCTGAAAGGTGGCGAAAGTGGTCGCCAGTTCCTGGCGGCTGGAGCGCGCGCTGTCGCTGATCTCGCGCCGCAACTCGCGCTCAATTTTCTCGTGACCGTCCGCCATGCCAGCCAGCAATTCGGTGCGGCCCTTCTCCGCCTCCGCGCCGGAAGGTTTGCGCACCAACAGCCAGCCCAGCAACAGCAGGTTGACCAGCAACAAAACAATAATCAGCCAGATTTCCATGAATGTTTTTTTCTTAAATGCTATTTATTTGATAGCTGATGCGGGCTGATTCAAAGGGGTCAGAGGGGGTTTTCCTTCAAAGAAAGCAATCAGGTTGTCAGCCGCCAGATTGGCCATGGCCAGGCGCGTCGGGATGGTGGCGCTGGCAATATGCGGCGTCAGCACCACGTTGGGCACGGCCAGCAGATCGGGGTGGACCTTGGGTTCGCCTTCAAACACATCCAGCCCGGCTGCCGCAATGCGTTTGCCCTTCAGGGCTGCGGCCAGCGCCACATCATCCACGATGCCGCCGCGCGCAATATTGATCAGGTTCGCCGTCGGCTTCATCAGGGCCAGTTCAGCCGCGCCAATGGCGTGATGCGAGGCCGGCGAGTATGGCAGCACCAGCACCAGGTGGTCCGCCGTTTTGAGAAGTTCTTCCTTGCTGACGTAGCTGGCCTTGCATTCTGCTTCCAGCGCCGCGTCCAGGCGGGAACGGTTGTGGTAAATCACCTTCATGCCAAAACCGAGCGCCCCGCGCTTGGCAATGCCCTGCCCGATGCGGCCCATGCCCAAAATACCCAAGGTGGCCCCATGAATGTCGGAGCCGGCAAACATGTCGTAGCTCCATTTGCTCCACTTGCCGGCGCGCAAATAGTGCTCGCTCTCGGTTACGCGGCGGGCCGTGGCCATCATCAGCGCAAAGCCGAAGTCGGCGGTGGTTTCGGTCAGCACATCGGGCGCGTTGGTCGCCAGCACACCGGCAGCAGTCATGGCGTCGATGTCGAAGTTGTTATAGCCCACGGCCATGTTGGCGCAGATTTTGAGCTTGGGGCAATGAGCGAGGACCTCGGCATCAATACGGTCACCGCCGGTGGTGAAGGCGCCCTCTTTGTCACGCAGGCGCTCCGTCAACTGCGCCTTGCTCCAGGTTTCATCGTTCTGATTGGCTTCCACCTCGAAATGCTGCTCAAGGCGTGCGATCACTTCGGGGAAGACGGCGCGTGCGACAAGGATCTTGGGTTTGCTCATGGGAAGGTGTCCGCTTTCTTTATTTGAACCAGATGAAGGTCATGATGATGAACAGGGGAATCAAAACCGCGCCCGACCAGGCCATGTAGCCGAAGAAGCTGGGCATTTTGATGCCGCGGTCTTCGGCGATGGCTTTGACCATCAGGTTGGGCGCATTGCCGATGTAGGTGTTCGCGCCCATGAAAACGGCGCCCGTCGAGATGGCCGCCAGCGTGGGCGCCAGCGTCTTCATCAAGACTTGAGGGTCGCCGCCGGCCGTATTGAAAAACACCAGATAAGTCGGCGCGTTGTCCAGGAAGGAACTCAAGGCGCCGCTGGCCCAGAAATACATCGCCGGGTTGGGCTGGCCGTCGGGCCGGGTCACTGCAGACACAATGGCGCCGAAGGGCCCGCCAGTGCCCGCCTTGAGCATCGCAATGACGGGGATAATGGTCAGAAAAATACCGGCAAACAGCTTGGCCACTTCAACCATGGGTCCCCAGGAGAACTGGTTGTCCTTGTGCACCTTGTCGGCCGTCATCTTCAGCGACAGAAAAGTGATGACGATCAAGCCTGCGTCGCGCACCAGGCCCGGCAGGCCGACTTCAGTGCCATAAACATCCAGCACCACGGACGACTTCCAGAGGCCGCTAAGCAGGACCAGTCCGGCAACGCCGGCCAGCAGCACAAAGTTGAAGGCCCCTTCGAAACCCAGCCGCCCGGTATCGGGTGTCGGGTCCACCGGCAGCACGCCCTCCTTGCGGTAATACCAGCTGTCCAGCGCATAAAAAATCGCCAGCAGAGCGCCAATCAAAAACAGGGTCTCCGGAAAAATCTGCTTGAGCGTCCAGAAGAAATCGACGCCTTTCAAAAAGCCCAGAAACAGCGGCGGATCACCCAGCGGCGTCAATGCACCGCCGGCGTTGGACACGATAAAAATAAAGAAGACGACGATGTGTGCCGTGTGGACCCGGTTGTCGTTGGCACGGATCAGCGGGCGGATCATCAGCATGGACGCGCCCGTGGTGCCCATGAAGCTGGCCAGTACCGCGCCTATGAGCAGCAGCCCGGTATTGAGTCCGGGACTGCCGTGCAGATTGCCGCGGATAAAAATGCCGCCGGCCACCGTGAACAGCGCTGTCAGCAAGATGATGAAGGGAATGTATTCGGCCACCAGTGCATGAACCAGGCTGGTGCCGGCCACTGCCGGGCCGAAGAGCAGCGCAAACGGCAGAAAAAAGGCCAGGGTCCAGGCGGCGGACACCTTGCCGTAATGGTGGTGCCAGAACGAGGGGATCAGCAAGGGCATCACGGCAATGGATAACAACAGGCCGCCAAAAGGCATTCCCCACAGTGGCGAAAGCTGGCTGCCGTCAAAATCTGCGGCCAAGGCCCAACCGGGCGAGAAAAAAAGCAAAGCCACGACGACAGCCCAACGCGATATTTTCATGATGTCTCCATTTTTGTTTTTGGTCGGATTGCTGCAATCCGGCAGGTTGTTCTCCCGCTCAAGCAATCTCAAAAACCTGGCGCAAATAGGCCAGGTACTTCTCGTCATCACACATGTTTTTGGAGGGCGTGTCCGACAGCTTGGCCACCGGCTGGCCATTGCAGCGAATCATCTTGATCACGATCTGCAGCGGCTCGTAACCCAGGTCATTGGTCAGGTTGGTGCCAATGCCAAAAGCCAGCTGGCAGCGTCCCCTGAATTGCTGGTACAGCTCAATGGTGCGCGGCACCGTCAGCGCGTCGCTAAAAATCAGCGTCTTGGTTTTCGGGTCAACCCGGTTTTTCGCGTAGTGCGCCAGCATGCGCTCGCCCCACTGAAAGGGGTCGCCGCTGTCATGGCGCGCGCCATCAAACAGCTTGCAGAAATACATGTCGAAATCACGCAGAAAGGCGCTCATGCCGTACACGTCCGACAGCGCTATGCCCAGATCGCCCCGGTATTCCTTGGCCCACGATTCGAAACCGTACACCTGGCTGTCACGCAAACGCGGCCCCAAGGCCTGGCAGGCCTGCAGGTACTCATGTGCCATGGTGCCCAGCGGTGTCAGGCCCAGCTTCATGGCGAACAGCACGTTGCTGGTGCCGGCCAATTGCCCGGTCACGCCGCTGCCAAGGCGTGCAACCAGCGTGCGCAGCACCTCCTCATGCCAGGCCTTGCCAAAACGCCGGCGCGTGCCGTAGTCGGCGATCTTGAGTTCGCCCAGCCCATCGGCCTGCAACTCAAGGATTTTGGTGTCCAGGCGCTTGCGGCCCTCGGCCAGATCGGGCTGCTTTTGCGTGTTGCGAAAGTAGACCTCGTTGATGATGGCCAGCACCGGAATTTCAAAAAGGATGGTATGCAGCCAGGGCCCCTTGATCGACACCTCGATCTCGCCCGACGGCATGGCTGTGACCGTCACGTATTTTTCATTGAGCCTGAAGATGCCCAGAAAATCGACAAAGTCGCTCTTGATGAAGCGCATGGCTTTGAGGTAAGCCAGCTCGGCATCCTGAAAGCGCAAGCTGCAC
>DASXRN010000289.1:0-7054 GCA_036506595.1 Polaromonas sp.
TCTATCGTAAGAATAGGATCGTCCATGGCCTGTCTTTTGAGTGACTAACAAGACTGACATTGTCGCTCGGGGGACGGCGCATCGTCCACCTAGCTGTCGCCTGGGTGTCGCGCTTCAGAAGGGGCGCCGCGGCTGGATTAGCCAGCCTTTGCCAGGGGCGTGTGCCGCTTGTCTTCGACTGGGACAGTGGTGGGTACGCTGGTGGAACCTCTGGTTGCCGCGTCATGGCTGCTCGCCAGCCACAGACAGGGCGGCAGTGGCCCTGGCCTTGCGGTTCGGGGCGGCGATATTGCTGCGGACTCGCCGCTCTGCACGAGCGTAGACAGGGGAAAGATCGGGTGGGCTGGCGTGGTGCGAACCGCTGCCAGCGCTTTCCTTAAGTCATATTGGGCTCTGGCCCTTGAACGGATTATTTAGGTAGCTATTAATTTGGTAGCAAATTGCGAACTGGCAACCAAAACAGCCAACTCGAAAGAGCCATGCAATGCAGGACTACCGTAGCCCAGTAGACCGCACGGAAAGACGCCTTGCTCGATTTATGCCTCAGGATCTGTTGCGCAAACCAGGCGCCTGGCCAGCCGCCGAGCAGGCTGAACAGGTGCAGCGTGTTTTCTTTCGTTCGCCATTGACCGGTTTGCGCGGCTTGCTTATCGGTCCAGTAAGCGAAAAACGCCAGCAGATTCAGGATGAACGAAGCAGGCAGCACCCACCAGGGCAGCCGGGCCTGCCAGACCGCCCACAGCAACAGCGCTGTGTAGATAGCCATCAGGAGGAGCACCAGTCCAGCCGAGGCTGCGGCGGGCGCCACGGCGGAACGCCCCGGTGGACGTTGCCGTGAACTGTTGGCGGTGGCGCGGCTGCGCCGGTCAGCCTGAGCGGACGCCCTGCGCGCGGGTGCGCAGATGGGGGCAGCACCCGGCGCATGAGCCGCTGCCTGAACGGCCATCGCGCGTGGCCCTTTGCCGCCGACGTGAATTTCCTCAAACGTGACGGCCAGCCCCTCGTGGGGTGTTGCAGTGTCGCGAAAATCCTGCTTGTGGAAAAAAATGTCGGCGCCTGTGGCCGGGCTGCGAATGAAGCCGAATCCGCGCGCCGCGTCCCAGCGCACAACGGTTCCTTGTTTTCTCATTGTTTGATTTGGTTGTGCTTGCCGGATTACTTTGCCAGTGTGTGCAACGGGATGTCTTTGGCCAGTGCCAGCTTGTCAAGCTGCTGGCGCGTTTGCGTCAGCAAGAACGTGGCGATGGCCTGGTGCGTGGCAGGTACCAACAAAGCCTTCACGCCGTCTGCCGCGACCCCGGCCTCTGCGCACAGGCGGGCGGCAAAATGCGGCTCCAGCGCGGCCACGGCCACGCGCCCGTTTTTGCAGGGGTAAACGCGGTACCCGGCATGTGCACCGCCTATGGCGGCGCCGGGTGTGGTTAAACCCCAGGCGCGCGGCAGCGCCAGATAGCCTGCGGCGCTGGACAGGGCCACTTCCAGATAAACCCCCTTGGCTTTGCTGCGCTGGTGCATGACGGCCTGCAGCACGGCTTCGCTGGCCATCAGCGAGCCGCCCATGTCGGCGTACAGCGTGGGCGGCAGATCCAGCCCGGTCACCAAATTGTTCTCCGCCAGGTAGGTCAGGTCATGGCCGGGTTCTTCGGCGCGCTCGCCGGGGCTGCCGACGATGGCGATCTGGCTGAGCTGCGGATACTGCCGGTGCAGCGCCTGCCACGTCAAACCCAGCTTGACCAGGGCCGAGGGGCGAAAAGACGTCAGCAGCACATCGGCCTTGGCCAGCTCGCGGTGCAGGACTTTCTGGCCTTTGTCGGTTTTCAGGTCCACCACGCCGGTGCGCACGCCTTCGTGCAGCGTGGCGTAAGCCTTGGGGTTGTACTGGCCCATGGGGTCGCCCGACGTGCCGGCCGGAGCGCCTTGCGGCGCGGGTGGCTCCAGCTTGACGCAGCGCGCGCCCATCTGGCGGCAACGCATCAGCGCCGCCGGGCCGGGCAGGTTGAGCGCCAGGCTCAGCACGCGCACGTCTTTGAGGGGCTGCAGGGGGGCGGGTGTTTTGGTGGGTTTGGCGCTAAGGGTAGGTGACATAGAGGCTGACTTTACACCAGATATTCAATGAAACAGGCCTCTAGCCCATACGGAACGGGCGCAAGCAGCTATTATTTTAATAGCATAGATTGGGCTCTGCAAACGCTCACCACGACTCCAGCGGCAAGCCCACATAGTTTTCAGCCAGCGAGGTGGCGGCGGCAGGCGAATGGATCAGGTAGTCGAGCTCGGCCGCCTGGATCCTGGGGCCAAAGCCGCTTTCATCGGGAAACTTGTGCATCAGCGAGGTGAACCACCACGAGAAGCGCACGGCCTTCCAGACCCGGCGCAGACAGGTGTCCGAGTAGTTGTCTATGCCCGCTTCGCTGCCGGCGTAAAACTCGGCCAGCGCGCGCGCCAGGTAACGCACATCGCTGGCCGCCAGGTTCAGGCCTTTGGCGCCAGTGGGGGGCACGATATGCGCGGCATCGCCTGCCAGAAACAGCCGCCCGAAACGCATGGGTTCGGCCACAAAGCTGCGCAGCGGCGCAATGCTTTTTTCAATCGACGGGCCGGTGACCAGGTTTTCTGCCAGATCGGGCGCCAGGCGGCGGCGCAACTCGTCCCAGAAGGCTTCGTCGCTCCAGTTCTCAACCTTGTCGTCAAGCGAGCACTGCACGTAGTAACGGCTGCGCGTGTGGCTGCGCATGCTGCACAGGGCAAAGCCGCGTGCGTGGTTGGTGTAAACCAGTTCGTGGGAGACGGGCGGCGTATCGGACAGTATGCCCAGCCAGCCGAAAGGGTAGATGCGCTCAAAGGTTTGCAGCGCGCCCGCCGGCACACTGGCGCGGCTTACCCCATGAAAACCATCACAGCCGGCAATGAAGTCGCATTCGACCTCATGCGCTACGCCGTGCTGCGTGTAGCGCACCTTGGGGTGCTCGCCGTCAAAGTCGTGCAGGCTGACATGCTCGGCCTCGTAGGCTGTCTCAAGACCTGCGGCCGAGCGCGCATCCATCAGGTCATGGGTTACCTCCGTTTGGCCGTAGACCATCACTTGCTTGCCGCCGGTGAGCTGGTGCAGGTCAATGCGGTGATGGGAACCTCCGAAGTCGAGCGAGAAACCGCCGTGCATCAGGCCTTCACGGTGCATGCGCGCACCCACACCCAGCTCGTCGAGCAAGTCGGTCGTGCCTTGCTCCAGCACGCCCGCGCGTATGCGGCCCAGCACGTAGTCCCGGCTGCGTTGTTCAATCACGATGGCGGCTATGCCCGCCTTGTGGAGCAGCTGACCCAGCAAATGCCCGGCGGGGCCGCCGCCCACAATGGCTACCTGTACACGCATGTTTGTCTCCGTTGAATGTTGATCGAGGCGATGTACCTCAAGCGTAAACGGCTGCGCCGGCGGTGGCTAGGGCTGGCAAGGCGCCTTTGCACGATGTCTGGCTCACTTGTGCGATGATCGCGCAATGGTCATTTCCAAAACCGTTTCCGGCCCCGGCTCCTTCCCCATCGCCAAGGCCGACATGATCGAAGGCATGGCCAAAGGCATGGCTGTGCTGGAGAGTTTTGACACGCAGCGCCAGCGCCTTAACGCCACACTGGCGGCCGAGCGGGCCGGCATCACCCGGGCGGCGGCGCGCCGCCATTTGTTGACGCTGACGCACCTGGGTTACCTGGAAACAGACGGCAGCTACTTTTGGCTGGCGGCCAAGGTGTTGCGTTTTTCCGGCAGCTACCTGGCCACAGCCCGCCTGCCGCGCGCCATACAACCAGCACTCAACCGGCTGGCCGCACAGGCCCAGGAGTCTTTTTCAGCGGCGGTGCTGGATGGCGACGAGGTTGTCATCATTGGCCGCAGCGGTTTTGAGTGGAAGAGCCCGGCCGACGGCAAAACGGCTCCCGCCAGGGTGCTGGCCTATGGCCTGCATCTGGGGGCCCGGTTGCCGGCGCACGCCACATCAACCGGACGCGTGCTGCTGGCAGCCAAAACCAAAAGCGAGTTCAACGCCTGGTTGAAAGCCAAGACCGAGGCCGGCAGCCTGGCGAGGCTGACCCTGCATACGACCACCGATCCGCGCAAGCTCAGAGCCATGATTGACCAGGTACGGCTGGACGACTACTGCGTGGCCAGCGAAGAGCATGAGCTGGGTGTCCATGCCCTGGCGGTGCCGCTGCGTGATATGCAGGGGCATACGGTGGCTGCGATCAATGTGGTCACTTCACCGCAGCGGCTGATGGCGGAAGCCATGCGGCGCGATTTGCTGCCGCTGCTGCTGGATGCGGCGCGCGAGTTGCGAGCTCTGTTGTAGGCCGGGCAGGCAAGGGCGGGTCAATGCCCAAGGATTTTGGAGAGGAAGTCCCGGCTGCGCTCGTTTTGCGGGTGGTTGAAAAAGTCGTGCGGGTTGTTCTGCTCGACGATTTGGCCCTGGTCCATGAAGATCACGCGGTTGGCGACGGCCTTGGCAAAGCCCATTTCGTGCGTCACACACACCATGGTGATGCCTTGGCCGGCCAGCTCGATCATCACGTCGAGCACCTCCTTGATCATCTCGGGGTCAAGCGCCGAAGTAGGCTCGTCAAACAGCATGATCTTGGGCGTCAGGCACAGCGCACGTGCAATCGCCACGCGCTGTTGC
Organism: Polaromonas sp.; assembly: GCA_036506595.1. Lineage (GTDB taxonomy): Bacteria > Pseudomonadota > Gammaproteobacteria > Burkholderiales > Burkholderiaceae_C > Polaromonas. The sequence goes on from DASXRN010000289.1 coordinate 4,665, forward strand.
TGGCCGCCGGAGAGCTGCAGCGGGTATTTGCTGGCCTGCTCGGCAATGCGCACGCGTTCCAACTGCTGCATGGCCTTTTCTTCGGCTTCTTTTTTGGGCTGCTTGCCCACCCACATCGGCGAGAGCGTGAGGTTCTCCAGCACGGTCAGGTGCGGAAACAGGTTGAACTGTTGGAACACCATGCCGACTTTCTTGCGCACTTCGTCAATCGCCTTGACATCGTCCGCCAGCTCCACGCCGTCCACCAGCAGGCGGCCTTGCTGATGCTCTTCGAGCCGGTTGATGCAGCGTATCAGCGTGGACTTGCCGGAGCCCGACGGGCCGCAGATCACGATCCGCTCGCCGCGGGCTACTTGCAGGTCGATGTCGCGCAACACATGGAAATTGTTGCCGTACCACTTGTTGACTTTGTCAAAGGTAATGATGGGTTCAGACATGGAAAGGAAGGTATGGGTTGGCGGGTGCTTGGAGGGGGTTAGCGCAGCTTGCTTATATTGACCTGTTTTTCGACCCATTGGCTGTAGCGCGACATCGAGAAGCAGAAGATGAAATAAATGAGCGCAATGAAGAGGTAGCCTTGCAGCTTGAACGGTTTCCAGTTGGCGTCCGCGTTGATGGCCATGTCCAGTGCGCCGGTGAGCTCGTACAGGCTCACGATGCTCACCAGGGAGGTGTCCTTGAAAATGGAGATGAAACTGTTCACGATGCTGGGCACTACCATGGCCAGCGCCTGCGGCAGCACAATCTTGCGCTGTGTTTGCCAATACGACAGTCCCAGTGTGGCCGATGCCTCGATCTGGCCCTTGGGAATGGCCTGCAGGCCGCCGCGTATGACTTCGGCCAGGTAGGCCGCGGCAAACAAAGTGATGCCCACCAGCACGCGGATCAGCACGTCGATGGTCAACCCCTGCGGCATGAACAGCGGGAACATGAACGAGGCCATGAACAACACCGAAATCAGGGGCACACCGCGGATCAGCTCCACATAAATCGTGCAAAACGCCCGAATGGCCGGCAGATCGGAGCGCCGCCCCAGCGCCACCACCAGGGCAATCGGAAACGCCATCACGATCGACAGGGCGGACAGCAAAATGGTCAGTGGCAAGCCGCCCCAGCGGTCGGTCTCCACCTTGACGAGGCCCAGCGTGTTGCCGTACATCAGAACAAAAAAGACCACCAGCACCACTAGCCACAGCCCGGCCAGCCAGGGCTTCCAGAACGGCCGTATGCAGCTGGCCACCAGCATGAGCAGCATCAGCAGCGTGGCTGCCAGCGGGCGCCACTGCTGCTCGAAGGGGTAGCGGCCAAAAATAATGAGCCGGTATTTTTCCGCCACCACGCCCCAACAAGCACCCAGCCCTTCAGCAGCGCGGCAGGCCTCGAGGTCCGGGGCCCAGACCGCGCTGAGCAGGGACCAGTTGAGAAACTGCGGCACAAACCACAGCAGAAGCCCGCCCAGGATGACAGTGGAGCTGGCAGTTTTCCAGTCGCCAAACAGGTTGCTGCGTAGCCAGGCCAGCATCCCTTCGTTGTTCGCGGGGGCCGGGCGTGGTGGAATCGGTTGAAAGCTAAAGGCGCTCATGAAGAAGGTTTCCTGATCAGCGTTCTTTGATGGCTACGCGCGCGTTGTACCAATTCATCAGCATCGAGGTGAGCAGCGAAATGGTCAGGTAGACCGCCATCAAAATAGCGATGCATTCCACGGCGCGCCCGGTCTGGTTCATGGCAGTGTTGGCAATCGAGACGATATCGGGGTAGCCAATCGCCACGGCCAGGGAAGAGTTTTTGGTCAGGTTCAAATACTGGTTGGTCAACGGAGGAATGATCACGCGCAAGGCCTGGGGCAGCATGACCAGCCGGATCTCCAGGCTCCGGTCCAGCCCCAGCGCAGCAGCGGCTTCGCCCTGGCCAGCAGGCACCGAGGCAATGCCGGAGCGCACCACTTCGGCAATGAAGGCGGTGGTGTAAATCGACAGGCCCAGCAAAATTGCCAGAAACTCCGGGGTGAGGGCGCCGCCGTTTTCAACCGAAAACTCGCCCTTGACCGGCATGTTCATCACGGTGGGAGCGCCCCCCAGCAACCAGCCCAGCAGGCTGGTCGCCACGACGAGAGCCATGGGAACCCAAACCATGCTTTTGGCAATGCCGGTGGCTTCAAATCGTTTTTGGGCCCACAGGCGATAAGCCCAGGCCAGTAGTACACCCGCGACCAGGCCGGCTGCAGCCCAGGCCTGGCCTGCTGCCCAAACCGGAATAGGGAAATTCACCCCGCCCTTGCTCAAGAAGAAGGGGCCGACTTTCCAGGCATCCTGAATCGGCGGGAATATCTCGGTCAGCACCAGATACCACATCAGCAACTGGAGCAGCACCGGGATATTGCGGAAACACTC
>DASXRN010000290.1:0-7424 GCA_036506595.1 Polaromonas sp.
TCGATGCCCTTGGACGGCTCGGACTCGTCGTCGACCTTGAAGAACTCGATTTTCTTGCCAGCGAGCGCGCCACCCTGTTCCTGCACAAACAGCTTGAAGCCGTTTTCGATGGCCACGCCCAACTGAGCAAAGGTACCGGTATAGGGCAGCATCAGGCCGACCTTGATGCTGTCACTGCCTTGCGCCTGGGCGGCCGAGGCAGCGAGCAAGGCACAGGAAAGGGTCAGGAGGGAAGAAGAAGCCGAAAATTTTTTCACAGGAATGTCTCCGTTGGGCAAAGGGGCGAGTGAGGGCGAGTGAGGGGTTACGCTGCAGAAGCGACAGCGAGCGCGTGTTGGTCAATGGTGTTGGTCAATGAATTCCTTGACGGCGCTGATCAAGGCCGCAGGCTGGTCGCGATGGGGCGAGTGCCCGCATTGCGCGAGTTCGAGCAACTGCGTTTGTGGCAGGCGGCGGGCAATGCCATGGATATGTTCCAGCGTGCCGTATTCGTCGTCCACCCCTTGCACGGCAAGAATCGGGCAAGTGATGGCAGGCAGCTCGGCCTCGATCGTCCAACTGAGAAAGCTGGGGTCTAGCCAGATGTCGTTCCAGCCTTTGAAGGCTGAATCAACATCCTCGTGGTAGCGCGTCAGTTTCTCTTTCAGGTCGGTCGTCCGATAGGCTTCGCGGGCCAATCGGATGCTTGCCAGGCCATACTCTTCAACCATCAGGTGCGGTGCGACAACGACCAGGCCCGCCACCGAGCCTGGAAAGCGGGAGGCATACAACAATGCAATGGAGCCGCCATCGCTGTGGCCCAGCAGCCAGGGTTTCTCCTTGACGTTCAGCGCTTCAAACAGCGCCGGCAGCACCTCGTGTGCCTGTGCGTGCATGAAATTGGCGCTCCAGCGCTCAGCGGCTGCGCGCGGTGTCGAGCGTCCATAGCCGGGGCGCGAGTACACCAGGCCACGAACATTGGCCGCATCACACAGCGCCTGGGGAAAGTCCTTCCACATGGCGACCGATCCCAGCCCTTCATGCAAGAACACGATCAGGGGGCGGTCCTGCTTTGCAGCGTTGAGCCATTGATGTTCGATGCGTACCCGCCGACCTGCCCAGTCGATGTCGACGAATGCGGTGTCGTTCGTGGTTATTTGAAGCGGCTGCGGGGCGCTCATGCCTTGCGCTCCAGTTCTCGCAAGCGAAAGCGCTGGATTTTCCCGGTGGCCGTTTTCGGCAGTTCGCTCGTGAATTCAATGAAGCGCGGGTACTTGTAGGGCGCGAGCCGCTCCTTGACGAAGGCCTGCAGCGTGGCCCCGTCAACCTGATGGCCCGGCTTGACCACGACAAAGGCCTTTGTCTTGGTCAGGCCCTTTTCATCTTCCTTGCCGATCACGGCGCACTCGAGCACAGCCGGGTGCTGTACCAGCGTGGCCTCGACCTCGAACGGAGACACGTAAATGCCGCTGACCTTGAGCATGTCGTCGCTGCGGCCCGCGTAGGTGTAGGTGCCGTCGGTGTTGCGGACGTATTTGTCGCCGCTCTTGGTCCACGCACCCTGAAAGGTTTCGCGCGACTTTTCGCGGTTGCCCCAGTACATGAGTGCCGAGCTTGGGCCGTGGATGTAGAGGTCGCCGGTTTCGCCATCCGGCACCGGGCGGCCGTCGTCGTCCCGCAGCTCGACCTCATACCCCGGCACGGGCCAGCCCGTGGTGCCATAGCGCACCTGTCCCGGGCGGTTGGACAGAAAGATATGCAGCATTTCGGTCGAACCCAGGCCGTCGATGATCTCGACGCCGAAGTGGGCCGTGAACCGCTCGCCCAGTTCGCCGGGCAAGGCTTCGCCGGCCGAGGAGACCAGGCGCAGCGCGATGTCCTTTTTAGCCGGCAGCGAAGGCGAGGCCAGCATGCCGGCAAAACCGGTGGGCGCACCGAAGAATACCGTTGGACGCATGTCGCCCACCTCACCACGCCAGCGTTTGAATGTGGCCTCCGGCGTTGGCCGCTCGGCCATCAGGATCGTCGTGGCGCCCACGCTCAAGGGGAAACTCAACGCATTGCCCAGGCCATAGGCAAAGAAAAGCTTGGCCGCCGAGAAGCAGACATCCTGCTCGGTGAGGCCCAGCACCGGCGTGCCATAGAGCTCGGCGGTCCAGTATGGGTTGCCGTGGCTGTGCAGCGTGCCTTTGGGCCGGCCGGTGGAGCCGGAGGAATAGAGCCAGAAACCGGGGTCGTCCGGGCTGGTGCCTGCCGGCTCGCCCAGTGGCGCGTGTTGCCCGATCAAGGTGTCGAGTGCCACGGTGCCTTCGGGCAAGGCCGCGTCCGGGCGTGAGACGATCACGGTCCTGACCTCGTGGCCGCCCTGGGCCATGGCCGCCTGCAGCGTGGGCAGCAAGGCCCCGGACACGATGGCCGCCTGTGCCCGGCTGTGTTGCAGCATGTAGGCGTAGTCGTCGGGGGTGAGCAGGGTGTTGACGGCCACCGGCACGATGCCGGCATACATGGCACCTAGAAAACTCACCGGCCAGTCGCTGCAGTCGTGCATCAGCAGCAGCACGCGCTCTTCGCGGCGCACGCCTGAGGCCAGCAGTGCTGCAGCGAGACGGCGAATGTGCTCGGCCAGATCGCCATAGCTCAGGCTGCCCTGGTCATCAATGTAGGCTGGTTTGGCCAGGCGGGCCAGGTTGCGGCCGATCAGGTGCTGGGCAAAGTTGAAGCGCGCGCCGGGCGGCGCGACGGGGAGGGTGGGGGTCAAGTCTGTCTCCTTGATTTTTGCAGAGCAATCGGCGGTGCTTAGAGGGTTTTGAGCACGGCGGTGCTGGCTTGCACCGCGCTGCGGCGGTGGTAGAAGTTCAGTGCACGCAGGCCGCCGAGTTCCTCGCCGCCGCCCGCGCGCCCGGGCCCGCCGTGTAGCGACTGCGGCATCACATTGCCATGGCCGGTGTGCAGTTGCGCCACATCGGGCGAGAGCACATGCACGCGGCCGTGGCTGTCGGCCAGCTCCAGCGCGGTGGCGGCGAGCGCGGCCGGGTCGCTGCCGTAGAGCGAGGCCACCAGTGAGCCCTGGCCCCGGCGCACCAGGGTCAACGCATGGGACATGTCGCTGGCGGCATGGCGATAAGGCATCAGGGTGGCGACCGGGCCGAAGACTTCGATGTCGTGGATGCGATCGGCCGCATCGGCATCGCGGGCGCCCAGCAGTGTGGGTCCGACGCAGCAAGCGACGGCGGGGTCGGCATCCACCAGCGTGTGCGCTTTGCCATCGTGCAGCAGCTCAGCCTGCGTTTGCAGGTGGGCCAGGCCCTCGCGGACGCTGTCGAGCTGCGCGCGGTTGACCAGTGCACCCATGCGAACGGTTTCATTGCGCGGGTTCCCCACAACGGTTTTGGCCAGGCGCGCGGCGATCGCCTCGGCCACCGGGCCATACAGGTCCTCGGGGACGAAGACGCGGCGAATCGCGGTGCATTTCTGGCCCGACTTCACCGTCATCTCGCGCACGACTTCCTTGACCAGCAAATCGAAGGCGGCGCTGCCGGCGGCTTCACCGGGCAGCAGCAGGGCCGAGTTGACGCTGTCCGCCTCGATGTTGACGCGCACCGAGCGCTGCGTCACGGCGGGATGGGAGCGGATCACGGCCGCTGTTTCAGCCGACCCGGTGAACGACATCACGTCAAAGGGCTGCAGCGCGTCCATCAGGCCCGCGGAGCTGCCGCACACGACCGACAGTGCGCCGGGCGGGAAGATGCGGGCTTCGACCACGTCCTGCACCATGCGCTGGGTGAGCCAGGCTGTGGTGGTGGCGGGCTTGACGATCACCGGCACGCCGGACAGCAGCGCGGGCGCCGCCTTTTCCCACAGGCCCCAGCTCGGAAAGTTGAAGGCATTGATGAACAATGCGATGCCCCGCGTGGGGGTCAGCACATGCTGCGACTGGAACAGGTCTTCCTTGCCTAGCCGTGTCATCTCGCCATCGAGCAGGAAGCGGCGGTCGCCCAGCGATTCCCCGAGTTTTGCGTAGGTGCCGAGCGTGAAGATGCCGCCGTCGATGTCCACCGCCGAGTCGTTCTTGACGGTGCCGCTGTTGGCCGTGGCGATCTCGTAGTAGGCATCGCGGTTCGCCTGCAGCAGCTTGACGGCGGCGGCCAGCATTGCGGCGCGCTCGCGGTAGGTCAGGCGCTGCAGCGCTGCGCGGCCTTGCTCGCGCGCAAACGCAAAGCCTGCCGCGAGATCAAGCCCGGTGGCGTCCACGCGTACCAGCTCGGTGCCGAGGGTCGGGTCGAACAGGGGAATGCCGGTGCCGCTACCGGCCTGCCAGCGGCCACCGAGGAAGTTGGAAAGGAGTTGGGTCATGGCTGTTTTCTTTAGCGGGTGAAATCAATGCGGCCTTCGGGCAGCAGGTAAAGCACGAGCGCGCGGCCGTTGGATACGGTGGGCCGGTGCGCGCTGCCCGGTGGGCAGACCAGCCAGCCAGCCGGATGGCCATCAAACTGCGCGTCACCTTCGATCGGCATGATCAGGTCGATCTCGCCATTCGGGTGGCTGTGGTGTGGCCCGGCAATGTCCTTCATGTCGACCACGTCGACCGAGAAACCGTGAAGCTCATCGGAGGGTTTGAAGATGCGGCCGTAGCGGATGCCGCCGCCTTCGCGGTCACACAGCCAGCCCTCTGCGACCCCGGTTTCGCAGGCCTGTTTCAGGCGGTCATAGGTGATACTACCGGGGCCGTGCTCGGCATTCAGCCACGCTTGCAGGCTGGCATCGAGAGGGCGCCCAACCAGTTGAATGGTGAGTTCTGCGATATGTTCGTGAAAGTGTGTGGGTGACACGTGTATCTCCATGGTTGCGTCGCGCTTGCGTTCAGGTGTAATATGAATTATTGTGCAGAACGAACAATAAATCCTCGAAAATCCCATGTCAAGCAATATATTGCATCAATCAGGGTTAACACTTAGCGATGTGACCACTGACTTTGAACCGGCGAAGGCCGAGGCCGCGCTGGTGGATGGCGCGACAGCGGCGGGTAAAAACCCGTTTCTGGTGGCCCTGGGGCAGCGGGTGGCGGCCTTGCGTGCGCGCCGGGGGCTCACGCGCAAAGCGGTGGCGATAGCTGCTGATGTGTCCGAGCGCCACTTGGCCAACCTGGAATATGGTGTGGGTAACGCCTCGATACTGGTCCTGCTGCAGGTGGCTGGTGCGCTTCAGTGCTCTTTGGCCGAAATTATTGGCGACCGCACCACCACCTCGCCCGAGTGGTTGATGATCCGGGAGCTTCTCGAGCAGCGTGATGACGCGACGCTCAGGCGCGTGCGCATCGTGATCGGGGAAATGCTGGGAACCGGTGGTGGCAATGTCATACGCAGTCCGCGTGTTGCGTTGATTGGATTGCGTGGGGCCGGCAAGTCCTCACTGGGGCAGCTGTTGGCCGACGACCTGGGTTTCCCGTTTGTTGAACTGAGCCGGGAAATTGAAAAATTCGCGGGCTGCAGTGTTTCGGAGATCCAGGCGCTCTATGGCATGAACGCCTACCGCCGCTACGAGCGGCGCGCCCTGGAGGAAACCATCCAGATCTATCCGGAGGCGGTGATCGCCACGCCTGGCGGGCTGGTGTCTGATCCGGCGACGTTTAACCTTTTATTGAGCCATTGCACGACGGTCTGGCTGCAGGCCACGCCCGAGGACCACATGCGGCGGGTGATGGAGCAGGGAGACCTCCGCCCCATGGCCAATAGCAAGGAGGCGATGGAAGACCTGAAAGACATTCTTGCCGGTCGGGCGCCTTTTTATTCCAAGGCGGAGTTCACCCTGAACACCAGCGCGCAACCCTTGTTGCCGACCTCTGCGGCGCTGCGCGAGCTGGTTCGCAATGCCCTGGAACTCCCTGTTGTTGAAAAAATTAAAAAACATGCATAAAAGTGCTTGACGTCTTTCTGCTGTAGGCATTATTATTCGTGCATGAATTCTGGTTCATGCACTATTTTGCTTATTTTTGAGGAGATGATGTGAACAATGACACTCGCGTTGACTATCAAACCAACCCCGGTCGCTATAAACACTGGGCACTGAAGTTTGAAGGGCCCGTCGCCACGCTGACGGCTGACTTTGATGAAAACGCAGGCCTGCGACCTGGCTACAAGCTCAAGCTCAACAGCTACGACCTTGGCGTCGATATTGAACTGAACGATGCGATTAACCGCATTCGCTTCGAGCATCCGGAAGTGCGCACGGTGGTGGTCACCAGCGCCAAAGAGAAGGTGTTCTGCTCGGGTGCCAACATCTTCATGCTGGGTGTCAGCAGCCATTCCTGGAAGGTGAATTTTTGCAAATTCACTAATGAAACCCGCAACGGTCTGGAGGACTCCTCCAAATACAGCGGCCTGAAGTTTCTTGCCGCCGTCAATGGGGCCTGTGCGGGTGGTGGCTATGAGCTGGCGCTGGCCTGTGACGAAATCATCCTGGTGGATGACCGCTCCAGCGCGGTGAGCCTGCCCGAGGTGCCGCTGCTGGGCGTGCTGCCGGGCACGGGCGGCCTGACACGCGTCACCGACAAGAAGCATGTGCGCCACGACCTGGCAGACCTGTTCTGCACCAGTGTCGAGGGTGTGCGCGGCCAGAAGGCCAAGGACTGGCGTCTGGTGGACGACATCGCCAAGCCGCAGGCCTTTGCCCAGAAGGTGAGAGAGCGAGCGCTCGAACTGGCCGCCAAGAGCGACCGGCCGGCCGATAGTAAGGGTGTCATGCTGCCGCCGGTGGAGTGCGTGATCGAGGCCGATGCACTGCGCTACCCGAACGTGACGGTCGAGATCGACCGCGCCAAGCGCACCGCCAGCTGGACCGTCAAAGGGCCGACGGGCGTGCAACCCACCGACATCGCAGGCATTGAGGCCGCTGGTGCCGCCTGGTATCCGCTGCAGATGGCGCGCGAACTGGAAGATGCCATCCTGCAAATGCGCACCAACGAGCTGGACATTGGCACCTGGCTCATCAAGACCCAGGGCGATCCGGCTACGGTGCTGGCGATGGATGCCACGTTGCTGGCCCATCAAAAGCACTGGCTGGTGCGTGAAACCATTGGCCTGCTGCGCCGCACGTTCAGCCGCCTGGATGTGTCGTCGCGCAGTCTGTTCGCGCTGATCGAGTCGGGCTCCTGCTTTGCCGGCACATTTCTCGAGTTGGCCCTGGCGTGTGACCGGAGCTACCACCTGGCGCTGCCGGACGACGAGTCTGGCGCGCCCAAGATCACCGTGGGCGAGATCAACTTCAGCCTGTACCCGATGGTCACAGAGCAAAGTCGCCTGGGCCGCCGTTTCTACGACGAACATACCGCGCTGGATGCGGTACGCGCCAAGATTGGCCAGCCGCTCGATGCCGACGCTGCGTTCGCCCTCGGTTTGGTGACGTCCAACCCTGACGACATCGACTGGACCGACGAAGTGCGTATCGCC
>DASXRN010000291.1:0-7705 GCA_036506595.1 Polaromonas sp.
CTGCGACGACGGTTTTGTGACCAACACAGAGTTCCTTGCCAAAGCCCGACGCCGGTGCAGGTTGTGCCGCAATGATCGTTCGAGGCGGTGAGCGCGTTGGTAGGCCTTGCGTGCGGACCGTGGCGTAACTGAAATACAGGAGGCACCATGGTATTCAGAGCCATGACGAACGTGCGCAACAGGCTGTTTTGGCGTTGGCCTGCTTGACTACCAGTGTTGCGTTTGCGCAGTCCCAGCCGATGACGGCCGAGTTCTCCGAACGGGTGAAGTCCTTGCTTGTACCGGTTGGTTCTGTGTCGGCACCACCGGATTGGTGCTTGAGCGCACATCCCGCGCTGCATTGGAAAATGCCTGACCCCACAACCGCCAGAGGCCTATATGGCCAGAGACGGACTATCCATGGCGCGATCCGCCTGGCGCCGCGCTGATTCTTTGGCGCCGCGGGATCGAACCGCTCTCTTTTTGATAGCTCCCTACGTCCATTCCCTATGGGCCAGGAGCCAAAATCAGGCTATGTCTGCGTTAACTGTTGAAGTTGTTCGCCTTCGCTCTGAAATCGCTATGTCAGGTTTCACTGGTGTGCGAGGGTTTTCAACAGTTAACGCCGACAGAGCCCAAAATCAATCTAAAAAACCCGCAGGCCCATCTGGCGCGGCCAGCGGCTGACCAGATCGCACAGCAGGCGTAACATGGCGGCTCATCAAAATCTCGAGGAGATTGCATGAAACGCCTGTTGACCTCCGTTGCACTTGCCGCCCTGCTGGCAGCCTGCGCCAGCCTTTCGAGTCAATTCAGCTATACCGTTCCGGCTCAGCCGGAGGGCTCCTCGGGCTACACGCCGAAACCCGGCTGGGCCACCAGCAAATTTGCAGTCGCTGCGGCCAACCCCCTGGCGACGGACGCGGGCTACCAGGTTCTCAAGGCAGGCGGCTCGGCAATCGATGCGGCCATTGCAGTCCAGATGGTGCTCTCACTGGTAGAGCCGCAGTCCAGCGGTATCGGCGGCGGCGCCTTCCTGCTGCACTACAACGGCAAGGACGTCGAAGGCTTTGACGGGCGCGAAACGGCACCCGCGGCCGCCGATGAAAAGCTCTTCATCGGCGCCGACGGCAAGCCCATGCCGTTCTACGACAGCGTGGTCGGCGGCCGCTCGGTCGGTGTGCCGGGCGCGGTGCGCATGCTCGAGATGGCGCACAAGCAGTACGGCAAGCTGCCCTGGGCCAAGCTGTTCGAACCCGCGATCACGCTGGCCGAAGGCGGCTTCAAGGTCAGCGCGCGCCTCAACATGCAGGTCAAGGACGACGCCCACCTCAAGAAAGACCCGACGGCGGCCGCCTACTTCTACAAGCCCGATGGCGATGCGCACGACATGGGCTTCAACCTGCGCAACCCGGAGCTGGCCGCGACGTTCAAGAAGATCGCTGCGGAGGGCTCCAAAGGCCTGCACGAAGGCGAGGTGGCCCAGGCTATCGTGGACAAGGTGCGGAAGCACCCGACCAACCCCGGCAAGCTCACGCTGGCCGACCTGGCCGACTATCAGGCCAAGAAGCGCACGCCGATCTGCCACGACTACCGGGCCGGTGCCAAGGACTACCGCATCTGCGGCTTCCCGCCGCCGAGCTCGGGGGCGATTGCCGTGGGCCAGATCCTCGGAATTCTGAACAACACCAGCGCCGCCAGCCTGCCGCTGACCACCGGCATGGGCGGCACGCCCGGCAGCACCGGCCCGGTGCCCTCGGCCGACTGGCTACACCTCTACACCGAGGCCTCGCGCCTGGCCTTTGCCGACCGCGGCCAGTACCTCGGCGACCCGGACTTCGTGCAGCCGCCTGCCGGCAGCTGGATGAGCCTGCTCGACCCCGGCTACCTGGCCGAGCGCGCCAGGCAGATCCAGCCCGCCGGCCCGAGCATGAAAACCGCCAAGCCCGGCACGCCCGGCCCGGTGCGCACCAGCTACGCGCCCATGCCCTGGCAGCCCGAGCACGGCACCTCGCACATCAGCATCGTCGACGCCTACGGCAACGCGATCGCCATGACCACCACGGTTGAAGACGCCTTTGGCTCGCGCCAGATGGTCAAGGGCTTTTTGCTGAACAACGAACTGACCGACTTCAGCTTTACCCCTACCGACGCCGAGGGCAAACCGATTGCCAACCGCCTGCAGCCCGGCAAACGTCCGCGCTCGTCGATGGCCCCCACGCTGGTGTTCGACAAAGCCACCGGCCAGTTCCTGATGAGCGGCGGCAGCATGGGTGGCGCGCTGATCATTCACTCCACCGCCAAGACGCTCTACGGCGTGCTGAACTGGGGCCTGCTGCCGCAACAGGCCATCGACCTGCCCAACTTCGGCTCGTTCAACGGCCCGAGCATCCTCGAAGAAAAGCGCTTCCCGCCCGCCGTGGTGGAGGCGCTCAGGGCGCGCGGCGCCGAGGTGCGCGAGCAGGCCGTGATCAGCGGTGTGCAGGCGATTGCCCGTGGCCAAGCCCACGGCACACCCGTCTGGCTGGGCGGTGCCGACCCGCGCCGTGACGGCGTGGTGATGGGGGACTAGCAGTCAAAACTGGCTTGCACCCTTATCAGACGGGCGCAAGCAGCTATTGTTTTGATAGCGGCCGATGCCACGCCCAAGCAAGTCCGCGGGCTAGCCCGTCGGCATCGGCTGCGCCGGGGCGTCTTGCCCGGCCGTGCCGATGCGCTCGTACTCGGAAATCACCTGCGCGCCCAGCAACAGCAGCGTGGCTGCGATTTCCAGGCTGAGCAAAACCACGATGGCGGTGGTGAGCGAGCCATACACCAAGCCCACCTGCAACAGCGTGGAAAAGTACCAGACTAGGGCATGGCGCGTCAGTTCCCAGAGCAGCGCAGCCGTGACCCCGCCAATCAGCGCGTGGCGCAGCGACAGCCTGCCGACCGGCATCACCATGTACACCGAGGTCAGCACAAAAATCTCGCCGGCCAGACCCAGCAGGTAAAGCAACACCCCCGGAAAAACCGCTGAGCGACCAGCTGTAGCCGAGAAACTCCACATTTTTTTCACCCAGTGCCGCGAAGCTGCCCGAGACCAGCGCCACCAGCAGCAGGCCTAGCCCCAGGCACAGGATGTAGCTATGCACCGGCGGGCAGATGCAGCGCTGCCAGCCTTTCGGTCAGCAACGCTGAAAGCCGCTCTATCACTTCATTGACGCGCGCCGGCACATAGCGCCGGCTTGGAACCACGGCATACAGTGGCGCCGGCTCACCCAGGTGGGCGGGAAACAGGCGTACGAGCTTGCCGCTGGCCAGTGAGGCCATGAGGGAAATCTCGGACTGGTAGATGATGCCCCGCCCTTCCAGCGCCCACTGCAACGCGATGGAAGCGTCGTTGCAGGCCAGCGGTCCGGCTACCCGCACCTGGAACGGCACGCTGGCTTCGCCCTGCAATTCAAACTGCCACTGGTCTTGCCGGCGCTCGCGCACATGGCTGACCAGGCATTCATGCTGCACAAGTTCAGCGGGTTCGCCGGGCGTTCCGCGGCGTGCGAGATAGTCCGGGCTGGCGCAGGCCACACGGCGCGCCGGCGCCAGCAACCGCGCCGAATGGCTGGAGTCCACGAGGGGTCCGTTACGCAACGCAACGTCGATGCCTTCGCGCACAAGGTCAACGTGGGCATCGCTGATCTGAAGGTCAATTTCAATGCCAGGGTGAATTGCCGCAAATTCCGCGAGCCAGTACGCGAGCATTTCGTGCGCGAGCATGGCGGTTGCCGTGACGCGGATGCTGCCCGTCAAACCGAACGTGCCGGCACGCACCTTGGCCTGACCTTCCGACACCAGCTCCAGCGCGCGTCGCGCATGGTCCACCATCACCGCGCCTTCGGCCGTAGGCCTGACGGCGCGCGTGGTGCGCTCGAACAGACGCACGCCGAGCGATTTTTCCAGCCGTTTGATCGCCGCGCTGACGGCTGCCGTGGAAAGCCGGCAGCGCTTGCCCGCACCCGTGAGGCTGCCGGTTTCCGCCGTGGCCAGCAACACGCGCAGGGCATCCAGATTGTCAAATTCCATGGAAGAGTGATTTCTCCGAAACGCCATTGTGAAGCGGGGGAGCGCTCGATACATTGGCCAGCGCGGGCACAGGGTCCCGCTACAACCTACAACTACCGACAAGGATATCGCATGAGACACATCCTCCCGGCCCTGGCCGCCACCGCATTGGTCGCAGCCTGTGCCAGCTCTCCGGGCCAGTTCGGCTACACCGTCCCGGCGCAGCCTGAAGGTTCATCGGGCTTCACCGCCAAACCCGGCTGGGCCACCAGCAAGTTTGCGGTCGCTGCGGCCAACCCGCTGGCCACCGACGCGGGTTACCAGGTGCTGAAAGCCGGCGGCTCGGCGATCGACGCCGCCATTGCGGTGCAAATGGTTCTCACGCTGGTGGAGCCGCAGTCCAGCGGCATTGGCGGCGGCGCGTTTTTGCTGCATTACAGTGGCAACAAGGTCGAGGCTTTTGATGGCCGCGAAACCGCCCCTGCCGCGGTGGACGAAAAGCTCTTCATAGGCGCAAACGGCAAACCGATGCCGTTTGACAACGCTGTGGTCGGCGGCCGCTCGGTCGGCACACCCGGTACCGTGCGCATGCTGGAGATGGCGCACAAGCAATACGGCAAGCTGCCCTGGGCCCAGCTCTTTGCGCCCGCCATCCAGCTGGCCGAGAACGGCTTCAAGGTCAGTGCACGGCTGGGCACCCTGCTCAAGGACGAGAAGTACCTGAAGAACGACGCGGTGGCCGCCGGGTATTTCTACAAGGCCGACGGCACGCCGGTCGACACTGGCAGCACCTTGCGCAACCCGGCCCTGGCCGAGGTGCTGCGCCAGATCGCCAGCAAGGGCTCCAGCGCGCTGCTGGAAGGCAAGGTCGCTCAAGCCATCGTGGCCAAGGTGCAAGGCCACCCAAGCAACCCCGGCAAACTGGCCCTGAGCGACCTGGCCGGCTACCAGGCCAAAAAGCGCGATCCGATCTGCTCAGACTACAGCGCTGGAGGCAAGGCCTACCGCCTGTGCGGCATGCCGCCGCCGAGCTCGGGCGCCATCGCCGTCGGGCAAATCCTGGGCATTCTGAACAACACCCCGGCCGCCACCCTGGGCCTGGTCACCGGCACCGGCGGCGTTCCCGGCACTGTGGCGCCCACGCCCTCGGCCGACTGGCTGCACCTCTACACCGAAGCCTCGCGCCTGGCCTTTGCCGACCGCGGCCAGTACTTGGGCGACCCCGATTTTGTGCAGCCGCCCAGCGGCAGCTGGATGAGCCTGCTGGCCCCGGCCTACCTGAGTGAACGCGCCAAACTGATCCAGCCCACCGGCTCCAGCATGAAGACTGCCAGATCGGGCGTGCCGGGTGTGGTCAAAACCGCTTACGCGCCCATGCCCGACCAGCCCGAGTACGGCACCTCGCACATCAGCATTATTGACGGCTATGGCAATGCAATTGCCATGACCACGACGATTGAAGACCAGTTCGGCTCGCGCCTGATGACCGACGGCGGCACCGGCAAGGCGGGCGGCTTCCTGCTGAACAACGAACTCACCGACTTCAGCTTTGCGCCGACCGACGCCGAAGGCAAACCGGTGGCCAACCGCGTGGAGCCCGGCAAGCGCCCCCGCTCGTCGATGGCGCCGACGCTGGTGTTTGACAAAAACTCCGGCCAGTCGGTGATGAGCGGCGGCAGCCCGGGCGGCGCGCTGATCATTCACTACACCGCTAAAACCTTGTACGGCGTGCTGAACTGGGGCCTGCTGCCACAACAGGCGATCGACCTGCCCAACTTTGGCTCGCTGAACGGCCCGACCCTGCTCGAGGAAAAACGCTTCGCGCCGGCCACCGTGGAGGCCTTGAGGGCACGCGGTGCCGAGGTGCACGAGATGAACATGACCAGCGGCCTGCAGGCCATTGCTCGTGGCCAGGCCCATGGCACGCCGGTGTGGCTGGGTGGCGCTGACCCGCGGCGCGAAGGCGTGGTGATGGGGGATTAGGCGTCAGAAGTGGCTTGCGCCCTCGTCAGAAGGGCGCAAGCAGCTATTGTTTTGATAGCTAACCGGCGCCAAGCTCACGCCTCAATCGCCACCGCCGAGCCCACCTGCTTGTGCAGCTCGAACAGCGCGGCGTAATTGGCCTCTTTGGGCGCCAAGTCCTGGTCAAAAATCAGGAACATAGGCTCTCCTGCAGTTTTCGGCGCCGTGCGGACGGAGTCGCTGCACAATATTTTTTCCGAAGGGCCGCTCCCCGAAAAAAAAACCGCCCCCTCGGAAGGCGGCGCAGGACACGAAGCGACAAGCGTGGGGGCAATCCTGTCGGGGCACAATACAGCCGTGGCCATTCCCCAATCATTTATCCAGGAGCTGCTCGCGCGCGCCGACGTGGTGGACATCATCGGGCGCCATGTGCAGCTCAAAAAGGGTGGCGCCAATTTCATGGGCCTGTGCCCGTTTCACGGCGAAAAGTCCCCCTCCTTCAGCGTCAGCCCCACGAAGCAGTTCTACCACTGCTTCGGCTGCGGCGCGAGCGGCGACGCCATCAAATTCCTGACGGAACACGCCGGCATGACCTTCATGGAAGCCGTCGAGGATCTGGCCCAGCAATACGGCCTGCAGGTGCCCGAAGACGATGTGCCCCCCCAAGACCGGGCCAAGGCCGCGCAGATGCGCCAGCAGCAGGCCACACTGAGCAGCGTGCTGGAGAAAGCCGCCATCGGCTATATCAAGCAGCTGCGCGGCTCGGAGCGGGCGATTGCCTATTTCAAGGGCCGCGGCCTCTCAGGCGAGATCGCCAAGACCTTTGGCCTGGGCTACGCGCCCGAGGGCTGGCGCAGCCTGGCCAGCATCTTTCCCGACTACAACGACCCGCTGCTGGTGGAAAGCGGACTCGTCATTGCCGGCGAGGCCGGGGAAGAGAACGCGGCCGGGGAAGCAAAACGCTACGACCGCTTCCGCGACCGCGTCATGTTTCCCATCCGCAACGTCAAGGGCGAATGCATAGGCTTTGGCGGCCGCGTGCTGGGCGATGAAAAACCCAAGTATTTGAATTCCCCCGAAACCCCGGTGTTCAGCAAGGGGCGCGAGCTCTACGGCCTGTTTGAAGCGCGTACCGCCCTGCGCGAGCATGGCTACGCGCTGGTCACCGAGGGTTATATGGACGTGGTGGCGCTGGCCCAGCTGGGCTTTGCCAATGCCGTGGCCACCCTGGGCACGGCCTGCACGGCCGACCATGTGCAAAAGCTGTTTCGCTTCACCGATTCGGTCGTCTTCAGCTTTGACGGCGACAGCGCCGGGCGACGCGCCGCGCGCAAGGCGCTAGACGCTGCCCTGCCCTTTGCCACCGACGTGCGCAGCGTCAAGTTTCTGTTTTTGCCGGCCGAGCACGACCCGGACAGCTACATCCGCGAACACGGCAAGGAAGGCTTTGCCGCCTGCGTCGGCAAGGCGGTGCCGCTGAGCCGCTTTCTGCTCGAAGCCGCCGCCGAGGGCTGCGATATGGACACGGCGGAAGGCCGCGCCCGCATGGCCAGCAATGCCAGGCCGCTGTGGAGCCTGTTGCCCGACGGGGCCCTGAAGCACCAGTTGCTGGCCGAGATGGCCGACCAGGTGATGATTGACAGCCGCGAACTGCTGCAACTGTGGCAGCCGGCCAGTTCCGGGCACAAGGGTAGCT
The DNA here is from genome assembly GCA_036506595.1 of Polaromonas sp. Taxonomy (GTDB): domain Bacteria; phylum Pseudomonadota; class Gammaproteobacteria; order Burkholderiales; family Burkholderiaceae_C; genus Polaromonas. The sequence goes on from DASXRN010000291.1 coordinate 7,679, forward strand.
ATAAAAACAATAGCAGCTCGCGCCCGT
>DASXRN010000292.1:0-19769 GCA_036506595.1 Polaromonas sp.
TTCTTTGCTTACTTTCTTTTGGCGAAGCAAAAGAAAGTGAGTAGCCGCCGGGCTACCCCCGGCCTGGTAGTGAAGGGCAACCCAGCCAGACCAGAAACGACCTCAACAAACGCCACCCGACCCCACCGCGAAAAGCAGGACAATAAGCCCATGACGCTGACCGAACTCAAATACATCGTCGCCGTGGCCCGCGAAAAGCATTTTGGCAAGGGCGCCGAAGCCTGCCATGTGTCGCAGCCCACGCTCAGCGTCGCCATCAAGAAGCTCGAAGAGGAGCTGCAGGTCAAGCTGTTTGAGCGCAACGCCAATGAAATTACCGTGACGCCGCTGGGCGAAGAGATCATTCGCCAGGCGCAAAGTGTGCTGGAGCAGGCCGACAGTATTCGCGAAATTGCCAAGCGCGGCAAAGACCCGCTGGCCGGTGCGCTGCGGTTGGGTGTGATCTACACGATTGGCCCCTACCTGTTGCCCGACCTGGTGCGTCAGGCGATTGCCCATACGCCGCAAATGCCCCTGATGCTGCAGGAAAACTTCACCGTCAAGCTGCTCGAAGAGCTGCGCACCGGTGAGCTTGATTGCGCGATTCTGGCCGAGCCGTTTCCCGATGCCAATCTGGCTATCGCGCCTCTATATGACGAGCCCTTCATGGCGGCGGTGCCCAGCGCCCACCCGCTGGCCACGCGCAGCAAGGTCTCGGCCGAGGAGCTCAAGAATGAAACCATGTTGTTGCTGGGCACCGGCCATTGCTTTCGCGACCATGTACTGGAAGTCTGCCCCGAGTTCGCGCGCTTTTCCAGCAGCGCCGACGGCATCCGCAAGAGCTTTGAAGGCTCGTCGCTGGAGACCATCAAGCACATGGTGGCGGCGGGCATGGGCATCACGCTGGTGCCGCGCCTGGGCGTGCCCAAAGAAGCGCTGATGCACCAGTCGGCGGCGAAAAAAACCAGCAAACGCACGGTGGCCGCCGAGCAGCCCGAGTTCATCAAGTACCTGCCTTTTGAGGGGCATGTGCCGAGTCGGCGTGTGGTGCTGGCCTGGCGCCGCAGCTTCACGCGCTACGAGGCGATTGCTGCGCTGCGCAACGCCATTTATGCCTGCGAGTTGCCGGGTGTCACGCGCCTGTCCTGAAGCCTCTTTGTGTCAACGTGTTGGTCAAGCTGAAAACAAGAAACGATGAAGCTCTCTCAAACTGGCATCTTGCAGGCGGTTCCCGCCGTCGGGCGCTACGCTTTTTTCTCCATGGCGGCGCCCGCCGCCGCGCAGCCGGCGGCCCTGCGCCAAAGCCTGCAGCGCCTCGCCCCGCTGGTGGATGGCCAGGCCGTGGTTGCGGCATTCGGCGCCAGGCTGGTCACGGCCTTGGGCGCTGCCGTTCCCGGCCTGCGCGAGTTCCCGGCGCTTTCGGGCGTCGGCGTTGAGCTTCCCGCCACGCCGGCCGCCCTGTGCCTGTGGCTGCGCGGCAGTGATCAGGGCGATTTGGTGCTGCTGACGCGGCGGCTTGAAAAAGCGCTGGCCCCGGCCTTTCATCTGGATCGCGTGATCGAGTCCTTTCGCCACGGTCAGGGGCCGACGGGCCATGGCCGGGACCTCACGGGCTACGAAGACGGCACCGAAAACCCGGAAGGCGAGGCGGCCGAGGCCGCAGCCTTCGTGCAGGGCCAGGGGGCAGGCCTTGATGGGGCTAGCTTCGTCGCCATCCAGCAGTGGCTGCATGACTTGGATGCGTTCGAAGCCATGAGCCCGACCGAGCAGGACAACACCATTGGCCGGCGCCGCAGTGACAACGAAGAACTGGAGGACGCGCCCGAATCGGCCCATGTCAAACGCACCGCACAGGAAAGCTTTCAACCCGAGGCTTTTGTGCTGCGCCGCTCCATGCCGTGGGCCCTGCATGCGCCGGGCGGCAGCAAGGCCGGTCTGGTGTTCGTGGCGTTTGGCTGCTCTTTTGATGCGTTTGAAGCGCAAATGCGCCGCATGGCGGGGCTGGACGATGGCCTGGTGGATGCGCTGTTCCGTATTTCCAGGCCGGTGACAGGCGCTTACCTGTGGTGTCCGCCCATGCACGCGGGCCAGCTCGATTTGCGCCAGCTCGGGCTGTGATGCTGCGCCAGAAACTCGATCTTTATTTGCAACTGATCCGCTGGAACCGCCCGGCGGGCTGGCTGTTGCTGCTCTGGCCCACCTTGTCCGCGCTGTGGCTGGCCTCGCACGGCTTTCCGGGCTGGCATTTGCTGACGGTGTTCACGCTGGGAACGATATTGATGCGCAGCGCGGGTTGCTGCATCAATGATGTGGCCGACCGGGACTTTGACCGGTACGTCAAACGCACGGCCCAGCGGCCCGTCACCAGCGGCGCGGTCTCGGTCAAGGAGGCGCTGTGGCTGGGCGCCGTGCTGGCCCTGCTGGCCTTTGGCCTGGTGCTGACCACCAACGCCGTCACCATCGCCTGGTCGTTTGCCGCGCTGGCGGTCACGCTGGTGTACCCGTATGCCAAACGCTATGTCTCCATGCCGCAGGCGGTGCTGGGAGTGGCCTTCAGTTTTGGCATTCCGATGGCGTTTGCCGCCGTGCAGTCGCGCGTGCCCCTGCTGGCCTGGGTCTTGTTGCTGGGCAACCTGTTCTGGGTGATTGCCTACGACACCGAGTACGCCATGGTGGACCGCGACGACGACCTGAAGATAGGCATGAAAACCTCGGCCATCACGCTGGGCCGCTTCGATGTGGCGGGCGTTATGCTCTGTTACCTATCTTATCTGTCAATTTGGGCTCTAGCCCTTTCAGGTATTGCTCAATCAGCTATTTATTTGATAGCGATTGGCCTGGCTTTACTGCAGGCGCTATGGCATGGCTGGCTGATCCGCAAGCGCGAGCGCGACGACTGTTTCAAGGCATTTCGCCTGAACCACTGGCTGGGCTTCACGGTGTTTGCGGGTATTGCCTCGTCTTATCTGGGGGGGTGAGCCGGGCGAAAAAGAAAAAGCCCGCGCGCGGCGGGCTTTTCAAGACCTTCACCTGATTGGCCGGGCGACCCGGCCGGTGAAGCGTCGTGCTGCTTTTTTAATCAAACAGCTTTTTTGGCTGCCTTGGCTTTTGCCTTGCGTTTGGCTTTGTGCTTGGCCTTCTTCACGGGCGTTGCTTTGTCAGCAGGCGCTGCGGCAGGCGCAGCAGCCGGTGCAGCGGCAGGGGCGCCGGTCTGGGCAGCTGCTGGCGTGGAGATCACGGCCAGGGGCATGGCGAGTACGGTGGCGCTGACGAGGATGGACAGTAATTTTTTCAAGGTGAACTCCGGGTTTTGTAAAAGTTTTGCGGGCATGCTGCCGGGGCCGTCCACCTGGGTGGGCATGACAAGCGGCACGAACGCCTCGTTTCAACGTTTGCATGCGCCTGGCGGTTGACGCGGCCGGCCGGGCGGGCCGGCATGTCACCTTGGAGCTGCTTTGTGCTATTAAAAATATAGCTGGTGGCGCCCATTTTCTATGGGCTGCCGGCCTATTTCAATTGAGAGTATCAGCCGGCGCCGAATTCGTCGCCCAGCTCGCTGGCGCGCTGCCGGGCGGCCTGCATGGCGCGCATGAATTGCTGCTTGATGCCCGCCTCTTCCATGGCGGTCAGTGCCGCGTAGGTGGTGCCGCCCTTGGAGGTCACGCGGGCACGCAGCACTTCGGGCGGGTCTTCGGAGGCGTGGGCCAGCGCCGACGCGCCCACAAAGGTGCCGACGGCCAGCTGGTGCGCCTGGGCGCGGTTCAGGCCCATGTCGATGCCGGCCTGGATCATGGCCTCGATGAAGTAAAAAACATAGGCCGGGCCCGAGCCCGAGAGCGCCGTCACGGCATCCAGCTGGGCCTCATCGTCCAGCCACAAATATTCGCCCGTGGTCTGGATCACGCGCTCAACCGCCAGCCGGTCGGCCGCGGTGACGGCCGGGCGGGCAAAAATGGCGCTCATGCCCTTGCCGACCAGCGCCGGCGTGTTGGGCATGGTGCGCACCACCCGTTCGGTGCCCAGCCACTGCGCAATGCTGTCAGAGCGAATGCCGGCCGCCACGCTCAGGTGCAGGGCGGTCTGCGTGTGTGGACGGGTCTGCGCTGCCGCTTCCCTGAAGGTTTGCGGTTTGACGGCCCAGACGACCAGGCTGGCGCTGCCCAGCGACGCGTCCGGTGTTTCGCTGACGGCCACGCCAAATTGCTGCACAAGTTTGGTTCGCTGCTCGGCAAAAGGCTCGACCACCTGAATCTGGCTGGCGGCAAGGCCTTGCTTGAGCAGGCCGCCCATGATGGCGCTGGCCATATTGCCGCCGCCTATGAAGGCGATGTGTTCCTTGCTGTTGTCGGGTGTCTGGGTGTTCATGGCCATGCCGTTCGTAAAAAAATCCGGGCGGCTTTGAAGAAGCCGGGCGGACACGAATTGTCGTCGAATGTCGCGATGCTACAGCTACTCAAGCACGGTTTGCCGGACGGCGTGCTCCCATTGGCGCATCAGCGCGGCCGCGCGGTCGGCACCGAGCGTGGGCAAAAAGGTTCGCTCCGCGCGCCACAGGCCGGACAGTTCCTGCGTGCTGGCATAAACGCCGCTGGACAGCCCGGCCAGGTAGGCGGCACCCAGGGCCGTGGTTTCAATGACGGCCGGGCGTACCACCGGAATGCCCAGCAAATCGGCCTGGAACTGCATCAGCAAGTCGTTGACGCAGGCCCCGCCATCGACGCGCAGTTCGGACACCGGGGCCGCCCCGGCATTGACCGCGTCACGGCTCATGGCTAGCAGCAGCGCCGCGCTCTGGTAGGCAATGCTTTCGAGTGCGGCGCGCGCAATATGGGCGACGGTGGTGCCGCGCGTGAGCCCGGTGATGGTGCCGCGCGCATCCGGCTTCCAGTAGGGGGCGCCCAGGCCGGTGAAGGCCGGCACCATCATCACGCCGCCCGAGTCGGGCACGCTTTGTGCCAATGCCTGCACTTCGCCGCTGCCCTTGATGGCGTGCAGGCCATCGCGCAGCCACTGCACCACGGCGCCGCCGACAAACACGCTGCCTTCAATGGCAAATTCGGTTTGCGCCGTGGCCTGCGCGGCGCTGGTGGTCAGCAGGCCGTTGTGCGAGGTCTGGAACTGCTGGCCGGTGTGCATCAGCATGAAGCAGCCCGTGCCATAGGTGTTTTTGGCCATGCCTTCCTTGAAGCAGGCCTGGCCGAACAACGCACTTTGCTGGTCACCGGCCACGCCGCCAATGGTGATGGCGTGGCCCAGCAGTTCGGGCCGCACTTCGCCGTAGTGCGCGCTGGACGGCAGCACCTTGGGCATGAGCGAGGCGGGAATACCCAGCAGGTCCAGCAGCTCCGCATCCCACTGGTTGCTGTGCACATTGAACAGCATGGTGCGGGAAGCGTTGCTGACGTCGGTGGCATGCAGCGCGCCGCCCGTCAGTTGCCACATCAGCCAGCTGTCGATGGTGCCAAAAGCCAGCTCGCCGCGTTCGGCCTGCGCGCGCGCGCCGGGGATGTTGTCGAGCAGCCATTTGAGCTTGGTGCCCGAAAAATAGGCATCGATCAGCAAGCCGGTTTTCGACTGAATCAGCGCTTCCTTGCCTTGCTCGCGCAGTTGCGCACAGGTTGCTTCGGCGCGGCGGTCCTGCCAGACGATGGCGTGGTGAATCGGCTGGCCGGTAGCGCGGTTCCACATCACCGTGGTTTCGCGCTGGTTGGTGATGCCGAGCGCGCGAATTGCGCTGGCCTTCAGGCCAGCCTTGGCTAAAGCCTCGCGCGCGGTGGCCAGCTGGGTGCGCCAGATTTCCATGGGGTCATGCTCGACCCAGCCGGGTTTGGGGTAAATCTGGGGCAACTCCTGTTGGGCCTGGGCAACGATGCGGCCCGCCTCGTCAAACACAATGCTGCGCGAGCTGGAGGTGCCCTGGTCGAGGGCGAGTAAATAAGTCATGGGTTTCAATCGGCGGGGCGGGGGCGGGGGCTGAAACAGCCTCAGGCGGAGGCGATTTCGCAGCTCACATTGGCCTCTTCCAGCAGGGCCGGAAAAGGGTCGGGCGGGGCCTTGTCGGTGAACAGCCTGTCTATCTGTGACAGCCGGGCCAGCTCGACCATGGCCGGGCGGTTGAATTTGCTGTTGTCGGCGGCCAGCCAGACCTCTCTGGCATGCGCAATGATGGCCTGGGCCACCTTGACCTCCCGGTAATCGAAGTCGCGCAGGGAACCATCGGGCTCGATGCCGGAAATGCCGATGATGGCGATGTCGACCCGGAACTGGCGTATGAAATCGACCGCCGCCTCACCCACAATGCCGCGGTCGCGCGCGCGCACCACGCCGCCGGCCACGATGACTTCGCAGTCGGGGTTGTCACACAAAAGCTCCGCCACATTCAGGTTGTTGGTGATGACCCGCAGCCCCTTGTGGTGCAGCAAGGCCTTGGCAACGGCCTCGGTCGTGGTGCCGATGTTGAGTATGAGCGAGCAGTCGTTGGGCACACGCTGGGCCACGGCACGGGCAATGCGCGCCTTGCCTTCTGCGCTGAGGCTTTTGCGTTGCTGGTGTGCAATGTTTTCTATGGTGGAACTGGGCACCCGCACGCCGCCATGAAAGCGCGCGAGCAAACCGGCATCCGCCAGGCGCTGCACATCGCGCCGCACGGTCTGCAGGGTGACCTCCAGCTTTTCGGCGAGTTGTTCCACAGAAGCCGCACCATGGGCGCGCACGAAGTCAAGAAGCTTGATTTGCCTGGGGTTGGAGTTCACAAGAGTACGCATGACAAGAGTTTTGCACACTCTATATCGAAACAAAAGGAAAATACTAAGGGAAAACTATTAGATAAAACAATCAAAAAGGAACAACAATAGAACACATTCGAACTTTGACAAAACCATGCAGGGAGTATCTGTGTTGTTCGCCATTTCATTTTTTCAGGGCGCGGCGCTCGTTGCCGCCGTGCTACGCGGCCCCGTGTTGTCAGGGGTGGCGTGATGCAGCTGGCCTTTGATCACGTCAGCAAGAAAGTCGGCGCGGAACACTGGTTGTACGAGTTGAGCCTGGCGTCGCGCAGCGGCGCGGTAACCGTGTTGTTGGGTGCCACACAGGCCGGCAAGACCAGCCTGATGCGCATCATGGCAGGCTTGGATGAGCCCGGCAATGCCCGTGTTCGGGTCGATGGGCAAGGTGTGACCGGTATGCCGGTGCGTCAGTCCCAAGTTCCACTGCTATGAAGGATTTCACCATGAAAGTTATGAAGGATTTCCCCATGAGAGTTCGTGTTTCCAGGAATGGCTTGGCCGCTATGGTGGCAGCCGTAGTTGCGTTGCCGGTGTCGGTATGCGCTGCAGACATCCGTGTGATGTGTTACCAGGATGGCAACGAGTGCGACGTAACGGCCGCACTGGCAAAACGTTTTGAGGCCCAAAACGCCGGCACCAAGGTGATTCTTGACGTCGTCCCGTTCAAGACGATTCTGGAGCAGCTGCCGGTGCAACTGGCTGCGGGACAGGGCCCGGACATCGCCCGCCTCACCGACCTGGGCGGGCTGTCGAAGTACTACCTGGACATCAGCCCCTACGTGAAGGACCGCAAATATTGGGAGGCGAACTTCGGTGCCACCCTGCCGTGGCTCAGGCCCAGCGCCAGCGACAAGGGCATCTACGGCTTCATGTCGCAGTTGACGATGACCGGCCCGTTTGTAAACAAGACGCTGTTCGAACAAGCCAAGATTGCCATGCCCGGGCCGAAAGCGACCTGGGAAGAGTGGGTCGACGCGTCACGCAAGGTGGCCAAGGCCACGCAGACGCCGGCCGCCATGGCCTGGGACCGCTCCGGCCACCGCTTCGCTGGCCCGGCCATCAGCTATGGCGCCAAGATCTTCGACGCCAAGGGCAGCCTGGCGTTGGACGACGGCTACAAGACCACCGTGCGCAAGTTCGTCGACTGGCACAAGGACGGCACCATGCTGAAGGACGCGTGGGGCGGCTCGGGCGGCTCCAGCTATGCCGATACCGTGGGTGAGTTCAAGAACGGCCGTCTGGTGATGATCCTGTCGGGCTCCTGGCAGATCAACCGCATGCAGAAGGAAATTGGCAACGCGTTCGACTGGGTCGCCGTGCCGAATCCGTGCGGCCCGGCTGCGTGCACCGGCATGCCCGGCGGTGCCGCCTGGGCGGCGCTGAAGACGACCAAGTCGCCGAAGGAAGTGGGCCAGTTCCTCGACTTCATGGCGCAAGAAGCCAACGTGGCCGAATTCGCCTCCAGGACCAACAATATCCCGGCCCACGCTGGCGTGGCCAAGAAGGGCGTGAACTACCCGAGCGCAGGCCCCGCGGCCCAGGCCGCACTGGGCGTGTTCACCAGCGGCACCGCGACGTTGGCGCCGGCTGCCTACGCGTTGCAGGGCTACAAGTACAACCGCGCTCTGATGCTGCCGACCGTGACCCGCATCACGCAGGCCATCGTTGGCGAGATCAGCGTGGACGAAGCCGTGACCAAGATCAGCGCCGACATGACAGAAGCGGCCAAGCAGGCGGGGAAATAACAAGAAGACAAGTCCGGCGGGCGTGAGCCCGCTGGCTTGATGGAGAGTCGGTATGTCGGTGTTTTCCCGCCTTCTGGGCTTTTGCTTCAACCTGTTCGAGCCGGTGTTCCGTCTCGGCCAGAAATGGCTCGGTGCCTCGCGCATCGGCTGGCTCTTCGTCGGGCCGAATCTGCTGGTAATCGGCCTATTCACTCTCCTGCCCATTGTGATCAATCTGGCGTATGCGGTGACCGGCGGTGTGAACCTTCTGCCCGCGCAGCGGCCGTTCACCGGGATGGAGAACTTCGTCACCCTGCTGGAATGCCGCGATTACACGGACCTGCAGAGCTGCCGCACGGACATCTTCTTGCGCTCGATCTTCAGCACGGTCAAGTTCAGCCTGATCCAGGTCGTGCTGATGCTGTTCTTCTCATTGGCCACGGCCCTCGTGCTGAACCGCAAGATCATCGGGCGCGGCTTTTGGCGCGGCGTGTTCTTCTACCCCGTGCTGCTGTCGCCGGTAGTGGTGGCGCTGATCTGGAAATGGCTGCTGCAAAGCCAGGGCGTGCTCAACGCCGGCCTGGCTGCCGTGGGCACCGAGCCCATCAACTGGCTGCTGGACAGGCACTGGGCCTTCTTCTGGGTGGTGGTGGTCTCTATCTGGGCCCACATGGGTTTCTACACCCTGATTCTGCTGGCGGGCTTGCAGGCCATCCCGAAAGACGTGTATGAAGCCGCCGAGATGGATGCCGCACCGCCGTGGCGCGTGTTGTCGCGCATCACGCTGCCGCTGCTCATGCCCAACCTGATCGTGGTGCTGGTGCTGCTGATGATCCGCGCGGTGCAGATCTTCGACGAGGTGTTCGTGCTCACCGGCGGCGGCCCGGGATCGGCCACCACCTTCATCGTGCAGTACATCTACCAGACCGGTTTTGCCGAGCAGATCCACTTGTACGGTCTGGCCGCTGCCGCCTCGCTGATCCTCGCTGTCGGCCTCATGGCGCTGACGCTGGCGCAGTTGCGGCTGTCCAGGGCCAGTGAAGCCGGAAAAGCAAAGAAATAAGGACCGAGCGATGGCGAATTTCCTCACCCGTACCCGCGGCCGCAGCCGCTTGCACTGGACCGACTGGGTTTCCTACGGCTATCTTCTGCTTGGGCTGGTGGTCATGTTCGGGCCGGTGCTCTGGCTCGTCATGTCGTCCTTCAAGACCGAAAGCGCGCTGAGCCAGTTTCCCCCCAGTTTCCTGCCCTACAGCCAGAAGACGGCGGTGGTGCCAGGCCACGACCAACCCTTGCCGCTGTACCTGGTCAAGGACGAGCAAGGCAGCGCGCGCGAGCTGGCTCAGGTACGCCGCATCGGCATCGTCGCCACCATGGTGGATCCGCAGCAGCCGCAAACCGAGGTCCGCGTCAACATCAATGAGCGCAAGCCGGTGAACGAACTCAGGTTCGCCGGCGGCAACTACACCGAGCTGTTCGGCAAGTTCGCCTTCGGCACCTACTTGTGGAACAGCGTGTTCATCACCGTGGTTGCCACCCTCATCACGCTGCTGATCAACTCCATGGCGGCGTTCGCGTTGTCCAAGTACCGGTTCAACGGCCAGAAGACCGTCTTCTTGCTCATCATCGCGACCTTGATGGTCCCGCCCACCATCATCCTGGTGCCGGCGTTCCTGGTGATCTCCGGCATGGGGTTGCTGGACAACCTGTGGGGCGTGATCCTGCCCGCGGTCGCCACGCCCACCGGCGTGTTCCTGCTGCGCCAGTACATGCTGACGATTCCCGACGAGCTGCTCGAGGCCGCGCGCATGGACAACGCCAGCGAATGGCGCATCTACTGGAAGATCATCCTGCCGCTGGCCGCGCCGGCCATGGCGGTGCTGGCCATCTTCTCGTTCATGTGGCGCTGGAACGACTTCCTCTGGCCACTGATTGTGCTGTCGAAGTCGGAAAACTTCACGCTGCAACTGGCGCTCAACGCCTTCCAGGGCGAACTCAATACCCAATGGCACTACCTGCTGGCCATGACGGTCATCACCCTGATTCCGATCAGCCTGGTTTTCACCTTCCTGCAGAAGTACATCGCCACCGGTATCGCCAGCGCCGGCGTCAAGTAACTGTCTAACATCAACACGGGAACACTTTCGTGGCAACTCTCGAACTCTCCAACATCGTCAAGACCTTTGACACGACCACGACCATCCATGGTGTGGGCCTCACGGTTTCCAGTGGTGAATTCGTCGTCTTCGTCGGCCCCTCGGGCTGCGGCAAATCCACGCTGCTGCGCATCATCTCCGGGCTGGAACCCACCACCAGCGGTGAGATCCGGATCGACGGCAAGCGCGTGAATGAGGTCCCCGCCGCGCACCGGGGCTGCTCCATGGTGTTCCAGTCGTACGCGCTGTACCCGCACATGAGCGTCTACGACAACATGGCATTCGGCCTCGAAAACCTGGGCGTGGCCAAGTCGGTCATCGGGACCAAGGTCCAGGCGGCAGCCAAGATGCTGAAGCTCGAACAGCTGCTGCAGCGCAAGCCGACTCAGCTCTCTGGCGGGCAGCGCCAGCGCGTGGCCATCGGTCGATCGATCGTGCGCGAGCCCAAGCTGTTCCTGTTCGACGAACCGCTGTCCAACCTCGATGCCGAGCTGCGCGTGTCGATGCGCGCCGAGATCCGCGACCTGCACGCCCGCCTGGGCGCCACCATGATCTACGTGACGCACGACCAGGTCGAGGCCATGACCATGGCAGACAAGATCGTGGTGCTGCGCGCCGGTCGCATCGAGCAGGTCGGCGCGCCGCTGGAGTTGTACAACCGGCCCTGCAACCAGTTCGTGGCTGGCTTCATCGGCAGCCCGCGCATGAATTTCGTGCCCGTGGTGCACCTGCCCATGGCGAAGCCGGGCACCCACACCGTGGGCATCCGGCCCGAGCATGCCCAGCTTTCCGATAGCGGTCCACTGAGCCTGGTCGTGTCGCAGGTCGAGCAACTCGGCAGCACCAGCGTCCTGCGCGGCAACGTGGTGCCGGACGCGCCATTCGAGATCATCCTGAACGGACAGGTATCTATCCGGTGCGGCGAAACCGTGAGGGTTTCCGTGCCGCCGGAACACGTGCATTGCTTCGACCAGAACGGCCTGCGCTTGTAAGCCAAACCCTGCCGACATACCCGGTCATGGGCAAATCATTCAATAGGAGAAACCAATGAAGACATTCGGACGCGCCCGCGTATCCCAGGCGCACGAACACGGAGTCGATCTGTCGATCGAGGGCGGCGCTGGCTTTAGCATTCAGGTGCTGGAATCCGCTATGGTTCGCGTGCGCTACAAGCAAGCGTCGGGCTACCGGGAGCCGCGCACATGGGCCATCGCGCCGAACGCCGGCGAGGACGTCGCATGGACCGGGCGCCAGCGCGACGACATCAGCGGATTCAGTCGCCCCGGCGCACAACTGATCGAGCAGCCCGGTCAAGTGACTCTGCGTACCAGCACACTCTCGTTGACGGTGAATGAAGATCCGCTGACCTTGTCGTGGCAGGACAGCCAGGGACGAGTGCTCTTCAGCGACCGGGCGACCTCATCGTATTTCGCGAGTCAGCGCACCGGCGCCATCCGGCACTATCTGCAGCGCGACCGCGCCGAGCGGTACTACGGGCTGGGTGACAAGACCGGGCCGCTCGACCTGCATGGCAGACGCTTGCGCACGCTGGCGCTGGACTCTCTGGGCTACGACCCCAAAAACGGTGATCCGCTATACAAGCACTGGCCATTTGTGCTGACGCGTGCCCCCGGCGGCCAGTGGTGGGGCATCTATTACGACACCTTGTCGGCGTGCACATTCGACCTGGGCTGCGAACACGACAACTACCACGAGCTGTTCCGCTATGTCGAAATCGATGACGGCGACCTGGACTACTACATCATGGTGGGGTCCACACCCGGCGAGGTGATCGCGCAGTTTGTGCGCCTGATCGGTGGCACCCATTTGCCGCCGCGCTGGTCGCTGGGGTTTGCCCAAACGGCGATGGGGCTGACCGATGCGAGCGACGCGCAAAAGCAACTCGATGCCTTCATCACGCGCATAGAGGCCGAGGGCATCGCGTGTTCGTCGTTCCATTACGGCTCGGGCTACTCGTCGCGCGGAAAGCGCCGTTATGTGTTCACCTGGAATACCGACAAGTTCCCTGACCCGAAGTCGCTGAACGCCAGGTTCCATGATGCCGGCATGCATGTGGTGGCCAATATCAAGCCCTGCCTGCTCGATGACCACCCCGCCTATGGCGAGGTGCGCGCGCAGGGCGGCTTTATCCACGACGCCCAAAGCGGGCAACCCGTGGTGGAGCAATTCTGGGACGGCGTCGGTGCCCACCTCGACTTCACCCATCCCGCGGCCGTGGCCTGGTGGCAAAAGAACCTGCAGGCGCAGGTGCTTGACTACGGCATCGACACCGGCTGGAACGACAACAACGAATACGCCATCATGGACGATGACGCCATGTGCCATGGTTTTGGCGAAGCCATCGCTATGCACCGCGCACGCCCCCTGCACCCCTTGCTGATGACGCGGGCAACCTTCGAGGCGCAGGCCGCACACCGCCCCGACGCAGAGGTCTTCACCGTCACGCGCGGCGGCTCTCCGGGGATCCAACGCTACGCGCAAACCTGGACCGGCGACAACACCACCAGTTGGGAAACATTGCGCTGGAACATCCGCACTGGCCTGCAAATGTCCCTGTCGGGCATGTTCAACATCGGCCATGACGTCGGCGGCTTCGCCGGCCCGACACCTGACCCTGAACTGTTTTTGCGCTGGGTGCAGGCGTGTAGCCTGAATCCGCGCATGGTGATGAACTCCTGGAAAGCGGACGGTACCGTCAACGTGCCCTGGCTGCACCCGGCGGTGACGGGTGACGTGGCGGCAGCGATCCGGTTGCGTTACACCCTGATGCCGTATTTGTGGTCTCTCTTCGAGCGCGCTCATAGTCTGCACCAACCCATCATTCGTCCGACCTTCTATGACTTTCCGGACGACGCGCAATGTTTTGCCGACAGCGACGACTTCATGCTCGGTGACGCACTGCTCGTCGCGCCGGTCGTGCAGGCCGGCGCCACGTCACGCAGTGTCTACCTGCCCAAAGGTCCCCAGGTGTGGTTTGACTTCCATACCGGCGCACGCTTCGAGGCCGGCCAGGTGCACACGGTCGCGGCGCCGCTGTCCACACTGCCCTTGTTCGCCCGCTTCGGTGCGTCGATTCCGGTCGCGGCCGGCGACGCAGACCGTCATCACCATGACGACCCGGTGAGCGGAGTGCGGAGTTTTTCGGGCTAGGGAAACGCTGCAGAACCCACTACGGAAAATGAGGCCTATTTCACTTGAATCCACGCCGCTGCCGACGCGGCGCCATGACCTGATCGCCCGGCTGGCCCAACCCTGTCGGTACGACATCGCCATCATCGGGGGTGGCGCCACCGGTTTGGGCGTGGCGCTCGATGCCGCCGCGCGCGGGTTTTCTGTCGTGCTGGTCGAATCGCACGACTTTGCCAAAGGCACCTCGTCGCGTGCCACCAAGCTGGTGCATGGCGGGGTGCGCTATTTGGCGCAGGGCAATATCTCCCTGGTGCGCGAGGCCTTGCACGAGCGGACGACGCTGCTGGCCAATGCGCCGCATCTGGCGCAACCGCTGGCTTTTGTCATGCCCTCCTATAAATTCTGGGAGGCGCCTTTTTATGGCGTGGGCCTGAAGATGTACGACGCCCTGGCCGGCAAGGCCGGACTCGGGCCCACGGAATTTCTGAGCCGGACTGAAACCCTGGGCTACCTTCCCACGGTCCAGTCGCAAGGGCCGAATGGCTGCTTGAGAGGCGGCGTCAAGTACTGGGACGGCCAGTTTGACGATGCGCGCCTGGCCTTGGCGCTGGCCCGTACGGCTGCCCGGCAGGGTGCGTTGCTGGTCAATTACTGTGCGGCCACAGGCTTGATTCATGAAAACGGCAAACTGGTGGGCCTGCACGCGCAGGACCAGGAAACAGGCCGCTCCTTTGAACTCAAGGCCAAATGCGTGGTGAATGCGGCAGGTGTCTGGGTAGACCAGCTGCGCCTTCAGGACGGGCAGGCCATAGGCCGCGAAACCCAGCCCATGGTTGCACCCAGCCAGGGCGTGCATATTGTGGTGGACCGGTCGTTTTTGCCCACCGACCATGCGATGCTGATTCCCAAAACCGCAGACGGACGGGTGCTGTTTGCCGTGCCCTGGCTGGGTAAAACCATCCTGGGCACCACCGATACGCCGCGTGGTGATCTGGCACGCGAGCCGCTGCCGTTCAAGGAAGAGGTCGATTTCATCTTGCGCGAATCGGCCCGCTATCTGACCCGTGCCCCGCGCCCGGCTGACATCAAAAGCATTTGGGTCGGCTTGCGGCCGCTGGTCAAACCTCCCGATGACGATGCCGGCAACACCCAGGCGCTGTCGCGCGAACACACGGTGCTGGTCAGCAAAAGCGGCCTGGTGACGGTGACGGGCGGCAAGTGGACCACTTACCGGGCCATGGCCGAGGATGTACTCGACAAATGCTTTGGCGCGAATCTGCTGCCCACCCGCACCGGGAAGGTGACTGCCCACCTTCAATTAGTGGGCGCCAGGGCGTCAAAGCACAAGATCAGTGATGCGCCGGGAATTCATTTATATGGTGGTGAAGCTGAAGCCGTGCAAAGCCTGCCGGGTGCCCGCCGTGAGTTGGGGGGGGGCCTGACAGAAGCCATGGTGCGGTTTGCGGCCCGCCACGAGTACGCGCGATGCGTGGAAGACGTGCTGGCCAGGCGCTCCCGCCTGCTGTTTCTGGACGCCGCATTGGCCAGCGCCATGGCAGCTGAAGTAGCCGCCCTGCTGCTGCAGGAAAACGGGGTTGACCCCCAGTTGGGCGCATTTTTGGCGCTTTGCGCTCAATATCTCAGCCTGCCAGCTGATGCCGCCTGATCGCGGTGGGGCAGGCGCCCGCCAGCTCTGCCCGCTGCATCAGGTAAAGTGCCGGGGCATAATTTGCTACATTTTTGATAGCTGGTGGAGCCCGCCGATATTGGGGTGATACCCGATTTGGCTGTTGATTTTCAATGGATTCCGCCGCCGGAAGTTGCCGCCACCACGTGGGTAGCTGCCGCGCCAAGGGTCGCGCACCGGCTTGTTTCGTGGATTTGCAGGATTATTTTCACGAAGAGTAGTTGACAGTGCTTTTTGATTTGGTAATAATCGTGGGCTTCGCTCTAAAAGGCGAAGAATTCTGCCTAACGGAAGCATTGCAAGTGGTTTGCAGTGTGGACGACGGGCCCAAGACTGATTGGTTGGTTGCTTGCAGGATTTGCAAAAATTCACGAAGCGGCTAACTGGTGCAAGTTGGGACTAAATTTAAATGATTCAAACGCAATCCAAACTCGATGTTGCTGACAACACGGGTGCCAAATCCGTGATGTGCATCAAGGTGCTGGGCGGATCCAAGCGCCGGTACGCCAGCGTTGGTGATGTCATCAAGGTGAGCATTAAAGAAGCCGCTCCGCGTGGCCGCGTCAAAAAAGGCGAGGTTTACAGTGCTGTGGTTGTCCGTACTGCCAAAGGCATTCGCCGTGGTGACGGCTCGCTCGTCAAATTCGATGGCAATGCAGCTGTGCTGCTGAACGCCAAGTTGGAGCCTATTGGCACCCGTATCTTTGGACCAGTGACGCGCGAGTTGCGCACTGAAAAGTTCATGAAGATCGTGTCCCTGGCTCCTGAAGTTCTGTAAGGACAAGCCATGAACAAGATTCGCAAAGGCGATGAGATCATCGTGATCGCAGGTCGCGACAAGGGCAAGCGCGGCACGATTTCGCTGCGCAAAGACGACAGCTACGTGCTGGTCGAGGGCGTCAACCTGGTGAAAAAACACACCAAGCCCAACCCCCTCAAGGGCACCACCGGTGGCATCGTTGAAAAAAGCATGCCGATTCACCAATCCAATGTGGCTATCTTCAATGCCGCAACGGGCAAGGCGGATCGTGTTGGTATCAAGTTGTTGGCTGACGGCAAAAAAGTGCGCGTCTTCAAGTCCAGCGGCGAAGAAATTAAGGCTGCATAAACATGGCCCGCTTGCAAGATCAATACCGCGAGAAAATCGCCCCCAGCCTGATTGAAAAATTCGGCTACACCACGCCCATGCAGGTGCCCCGTATCACCAAGATCACGCTCAATATGGGTGTGAGCGAGGCTGTTGCTGACAAGAAGGTCATGGACAACGCTGTTAGCGACATGACCAAAATTGCCGGCCAGAAGCCTGTTGTGACCAAGGCCAAGAAGGCTATCGCCGGTTTCAAAATCCGCGAAGACCTGCCCATTGGCTGCATGGTGACCTTGCGCGGCGTTCAGATGTATGAATTCCTCGATCGTTTCGTGACCGTGGCGCTGCCTCGCGTTCGTGACTTCCGTGGTATTTCCGGTCGTGCCTTCGATGGCCGCGGCAACTACAACATCGGCGTCAAAGAGCAGATCATTTTCCCTGAAATTGAGTATGACAAGGTTGACGCCTTGCGCGGCCTCAATATCAGCATCACCACAACGGCCAAGACCGATGAAGAGTGCAAGGCGCTCCTCACCGCCTTCCGTTTTCCGTTCAAGAACTGAGGCGGGACATGGCAAAACAAGCTTTACTGCAACGTGAACTGAAGCGCGAAAAACTCGCGGCCAAGTTCGCCAAAAAATACGCTGAACTCAAGGCGACGTCGAATGACGCCAAGCGCTCCGATGAAGAGCGTGCACTGGCCCGTCTTGAGCTGCAAAAGTTGCCTCGCAACGCCAACCCGACTCGTCAGCGTAACCGCTGCGAAATCACGGGTCGTCCGCGTGGTACGTTCCGTCAATTTGGTCTGGCTCGCGCCAAGATTCGTGAATTGGCTTTTGCTGGTGATATCCCTGGTATCACCAAGGCAAGCTGGTAAGCAATAGGAGAACCGCAAATGAGTATGAGTGATCCTATCGCCGACATGCTGACACGCATCCGCAATGCACAAATGGTTGAAAAAGCTGTTGTGCTGGTGCCGTCTTCAAAAGTCAAAGTTGCCATTGCGCAGGTGTTGAAGGATGAGGGCTATATCGATGGCTTCTCTGTCAAAACCGATGCAGGCAAGTCCCAATTGGAAATCGCCCTGAAGTATTACGCAGGTCGCCCCGTGATTGAGCGCATTGAGCGCGTCAGCCGCCCGGGTCTGCGTGTTTACAAAGGTCATGGCGCCATTCCCCAGGTCATGAATGGTCTTGGTGTGGCAATTGTCACGACGCCGCAAGGTGTCATGACGGATCGCAAAGCGCGCGCTACCGGTATCGGTGGTGAAGTGCTGTGCTACGTGGCCTAACGGCGGCATTGAGGAGAAACTGAAATGTCTCGTGTAGGAAAAATGCCGGTTGCCGTACCCCAAGGTGTGGACGTGGCAATCAAAAGCGACCAAATTAATGTCAAGGGTGCTCTGGGTGCCCTGGCACTGACGCAAAACACACTTGTCACCATCAAGAATGATGACGGCAAGCTGACTTTTGCGCCTGCCAACGACTCGCGTGAAGCCAATGCCATGAGTGGCACGATGCGTCAGCTCGTGAACAACATGGTGACTGGTGTGACCAAGGGTTTTGAGAAAAAACTCAGCCTGATTGGCGTGGGTTACAAGGCTCAAGCGCAGGGTACCAAGCTGAACCTGACGGTTGGCTATTCGCACCCTGTGGTGATGGATATGCCTGCCGGTATCCAGGTTGCAACGCCTACGCCCACCGAGGTGGTGATCAAAGGTGCGGATCGTCAACGCGTCGGCCAGATCGCCGCCGAAGTTCGTGCGGTTCGTCCTCCTGAGCCTTACAAGGGCAAGGGCATCCGTTATTCGGATGAGAAGATCACGATCAAAGAAACCAAGAAGAAATAAGGAGCTGCATCATGTTGACCAAAAAAGAGCAGCGCCTTCGTCGTTCACGCCAGACCCGTATTCGCATTGCCACGCAAGGCGTTGCCCGTCTGACCGTGAATCGCACCAATCTGCATATTTACGCCAGTGTTATCTCTGGCGACGGCACCAAAGTTCTGGCTGCCGCATCTACCGCAGAAGTGGAAGTGCGCAAGGAAATCGGCGCTTCGGGTAAAGGTGGAAACGTTGCTGCTGCGCAAGCCATTGGCAAGCGCATTGCCGAAAAGGCAAAAGCAGCAGGTGTGGAAAAAGTGGCGTTTGATCGCGCCGGTTTTGCGTACCACGGCCGCGTTAAAGCGCTGGCTGATGCGGCTCGCGAAGCTGGTTTGCAGTTCTAAGCAGACTGGAATTAAGTATGGCTAAGTTTCAAGCAAAACAGCAAAACGACGCTCCAGACGATGGTCTGAAGGAAAAGATGATCGCGGTCAACCGCGTGACCAAAGTGGTCAAGGGTGGCCGTATTCTCGGTTTCGCCGCGCTCACGGTGGTTGGTGACGGTGATGGCCGGGTTGGCATGGGCAAGGGCAAGTCAAAAGAAGTGCCTGCAGCCGTGCAAAAAGCCATGGAAGAAGCGCGCCGCAACATGACCAAGGTGTCCCTGAAAAACGGCACGATTCACCACAATGTATTCGGCCACTGGGGTGCCGCCAACGTCATGATGGCACCGGCTCCCAAGGGTACCGGTATCATTGCCGGCGGTCCTATGCGTGCTGTTTTCGAAGTGATGGGCATTACCGATATCGTGGCCAAAAGCCATGGTTCGAGCAACCCTTACAACATGGTGCGCGCCACTATGGATGCACTGAACAACTCCACGACGGCTTCTGAAATTGCGGCCAAGCGTGGCAAATCAGTCGAAGAAATCTTCGGCTAAGACGGGCATTGAAATGACCAAAGAAACCAAAGTAAAAGTCCAGCTGGTTCGCAGCCCGATTGGCACCAAGGAATCACACCGCGCGACTGTGCGCGGTCTGGGCCTGCGTGGCGTCAACAGCGTCAGCGAATTACAGGACACGCCCGCAGTGCGCGGCATGATCAACAAGATCAGTTATCTGGTCAAGGTTATCTGAGCGGAGACTCATCATGGAATTGAACGGAATCAAGCCTGGTCAGGGCGCAAAACATGCCAAGCGACGTGTCGGTCGCGGTATTGGTTCGGGCCTGGGCAAAACGGCTGGACGTGGTCACAAAGGACAGAAGTCTCGCGCAGGCGGCTACCACAAGGTCGGTTTTGAAGGCGGTCAAATGCCTATGCACCGTCGCTTGCCCAAGCGTGGTTTCAAGTCCCATCTGCTCAAGTTCAATGCCGAGGT
>DASXRN010000293.1:0-3600 GCA_036506595.1 Polaromonas sp.
CCCGTGGTGCCGATGTTCCACGTCAACGCCTGGGGCCTGCCCTACTCGGCCTGCATGGTCGGCGCCAAGCTGGTATTGCCCGGCCCGGGGCTGGACGGCAAGAGCCTGTACGAGCTGTTCGAGACCGAGGGCGTGACCCTGGCCGCCGGCGTGCCCACGATCTGGCAAGGCCTGCTGACCCATGTGCAGGGCCACCAGTTGCGCTTCAGCACGATGAGCCGCACCATCATCGGCGGCTCGGCCTGCCCGCCCGCCATGATGCAAACCTTCGAGGACCAGTACGGCGTACAAGTCATCCACGCCTGGGGCATGACCGAGTTGAGCCCGATGGGCACGATCGGCATCCTCAAGGGCGAGCAACTGGCCTGGCCCAAGGCGCAGCGCCGCGCGGTGCAGTCCAAGCAAGGTCGCTCGCCGTTCGGCATCGACATGAAGATCATCAGCGCCAACGGCGAGGAACTGCCCTGGGACGGCAAGACCTCGGGCGACCTGCTGGTGCGCGGCTCCTGGGTGGTGTCGTCCTACTTCAACACCGCTGGCGACAGCCCGCTGGTGGCCGATGCCCACGGCGACGGCTGGTTCCCCACCGGCGACGTGGCTACCATCGACGCCGAAGGCTTCATGAACATCACCGACCGATCCAAGGACGTGATCAAGTCCGGCGGCGAGTGGATCGGCTCGATCGACCTGGAGAATATCGCCATGGCCCACCCCGCCGTGGTCATGGCCGCCTGCATCGCCGCGCGCCACCCCAAATGGGACGAACGCCCGCTGATGATCGTGGTCAAGAAGCCCGGCGCGGAGTTGACCCTCGACGAGCTGCTGGCCTTCTACGACGGCAAGATCGCCAAGTGGTGGACGCCCGATGATGTGGTCTTCGTCGACAGCATCCCGCTGGGCGCCACGGGCAAGATGCTCAAGCACCAGTTGCGCGACCGTTTCCAGGACCACCTGGTCAACAAGGGCAACAAGGAGTAATGCCATGAACGCATGGAAGGCCCGAACGGCCGAACTCTCGCCCGGCATGCTGATCGCCGCCATATTGGCGGTGGCCGCGATGTTCCTTTCAGGCCATTACGGCGCGCCGGTCATGCTGTTCGCCCTGCTGCTGGGCATGGCGGTGAACTTCCTTTCGCAGGAAGGGCGCTGGCTCTCGTAAGTCATTGATTCATAAGGGGCGCCAAATCAAACTTAATTATTGCAACTCAGACTTAATTGTTAAGGACAACCTCTGACCCGCTATCATTAGCCCATGCTTGAACAACGTATCGAACAGCACTTTATTGACAGCGCCGACCTCAAATACCAGGCGGCCCATGTTCTGTCCAAACCCATCGCGGCGGCCGTGCAAGCCATTCTGAGCAGCGTGACCAGTGGCGGCAAGGTACTGGCCTGTGGCAACGGCGGCTCGGCGGCGGACGCCCAGCACTTCGCCGCCGAGTTTGTGGGCCGCTACGAGCGGGAGCGGCCCGAGCTTGGCGCGATTGCCCTGACGACGGACAGCTCCATCCTGACGGCAATTGCCAATGATTACGACTTCAATGTCATTTTCTCCAAGCAGGTCCGCGCCCTGGGCGGTGCTGGCGACGTGTTGCTGGCCATCAGCACCAGCGGCAATTCGGCCAATGTGCTGGCCGCGATTGAGGCCGCCCATGAGCGCGAGATGACCGTGGTGGCACTGACCGGTCGGGGCGGCGGCAAGATGACCCATGCCTTGCGCGAAACCGACGTGCATATTTGCGTGCCGCATGAGCGGACCGCACGCATCCAGGAGGTGCATCTTCTCGTTCTGCACTGTATTTGCGACGGTGTGGACACCCAGTTACTTGGCGACCAGGAGTCTTCGGTATGAAATTTGTGATGATGAAACGGCTGGCCTTGTCGATCGGCGTGGCGGCTTGGCTCTCAGGCTCCCTGACGGCCTGCGTGCCCCTGGTGGTGGGCGGGGCCGTTGCCGGCGGCTCGCTGGTGGCTACCGACCGCCGCACGTCCGGTGCCCAGCTGGAAGATGAAGGCATAGAGTTGCGGGCAAGCAGCCGCATTCGTGGCAACGTGGGCGAGCGGGTCCATGTGAACCTGACCAGCTACAACCGGCAGGTGCTGCTGACCGGCGAAGTGCCCAATGCGCAGGACAAGCAACTGGTCGAGCAGATCGTTTCACGTGTCGAAAATGTGAACTCGGTGGTCAACGAGCTGGCCGTGATGGGCAATTCCAGCCTGACCCAGCGCTCGTCCGACGTGCTGGTGACCGGCCGCGTCAAGGCCATGCTGGTCGATGCCCGTGATTTGCACTCCAACGCCTTCAAGGTGGTGACCGAACGCGGCACGACCTACCTGATGGGGCGCGTGACCCAGCGCGAAGCGGACCGGGCCACTGAAGTGGTTCGCGCCACCCCTGGCGTGCAGAAAGTCGTCCGTATCTTCGAGATCCTCAGCGAAGAAGAGCTGGCGCGCATGCTGCCTGCGCCGGCCAAGCCGCCTGCTGCTAGCGACAAGCCAGCCGGCAGTTGAACGACCGCCGAATCAGGTTTACCTCAGGCGCTTGATCAGGCTGGACGTATCCCAGCGCTGGCCGCCCAGGGCCTGCACATCGGCATAGAACTGATCCACCAGCGCCGTCACGGGCAAACGGGCGCCATTGCGTTTGGCCTCGTCCAGCACCAGCCCCAGGTCTTTGCGCATCC
Organism: Polaromonas sp.; assembly: GCA_036506595.1. Classification (GTDB taxonomy): domain Bacteria; phylum Pseudomonadota; class Gammaproteobacteria; order Burkholderiales; family Burkholderiaceae_C; genus Polaromonas. Next base: position 2,685 of record DASXRN010000293.1, read on the forward strand.
AGTCCACGGCGAAGCCGAAATCAAACTGGTCGGCCACCATGGTCTTGCCGCGGTTGTCGAGCTGCCAGCTTTGCGCCGCGCCCTTGCCAATCACGTCCAGCACTTGCCGCATATCGAGGCCCGCCTTCTGGCCAAACGCGATGGCTTCACTCAGGCCCTGCACCAGGCCGGCGATGCAGACCTGGTTGACCATCTTGGTCAACTGGCCGGCACCGACCTCGCCCATCAGCGTGAAGGCCTTTGAAAAGGCCATGCCGACCGGGCGGGCCGCATCAAATGCGGCCGCATCGCCACCACACATGACCGTGAGCGCACCGTTTTGCGCGCCCGCCTGGCCACCCGACACCGGTGCATCCATGAATTGCAGCCCGAGCTTTTTGGCGGCGGCATAGAGTTCGCGGGCGACAGTGGCCGAGGCCGTGGTGTGGTCGACAAAGATCGCGCCGGGCTTCATGCCTGCAAAAGCACCGTCGGCGCTCAGCGTGACCGAGCGCAGGTCATCGTCATTGCCAACGCAGCAAAACACCATGTCGGCGTCGCGGGCGGCCAGGCCCGGTGTTGCTGCATGTTTTGAGTCTCCAGCTCCCCGAAATTCGGCACACCATGCTATTGATTTGGTAGCGGTTCGGTTGTAAACCGTGACCTGATGGCCGGCCAGCGCCAGATGGCCGGCCATGGGATAACCCATGACACCCAGGCCCAGAAAGGCGACCTTGCGCGGGGAAGAAGGTTCGTAGGCTTTGGCGTTGGTGCTGTTCATGACCGTCTTTTCAGAATAAACGTAGCGCGGCGTAGCGAGCGGGATGCAGTGCTAGGCGCGGGTGCCCGAAGGAAACCGGAACGTCAGGTACGTGAGGATTCCCTTTGGGCTGCAACGACGCAATGCGCCCGCGCAGTAGCCGTCACACAATGGCGA
>DASXRN010000294.1:0-5362 GCA_036506595.1 Polaromonas sp.
AGCCCTGTCGGCTGGCAACAAGCCGGCCTTGGGCTTGATTTCATGCAGGTATTCGCCAATGGCCAGTGTGTCCCACACCTTGATGCCATCGTGCAACAAGCTGGGCACCAGAATGGACGATGACAGCAGCAAAATCTCAGCGCGCATGTCAGCATCGTCGGGCGGTAGCACTTTTTCAGTGAACTCAAGGCCGGACAATTTGACCAGCAGCCACCCCCGCAAAGACCAGGCACCATAATTCTTGCTGCTACTGAGGGTAATGACGGCCTGAGTCATGACGAGGTCCTTCACAAAGGTGTTTACAAAGGGTAAGCCACAGTGCTTTCGCGCCATCCCCGCATCAAAATAAGTTTTTGACACACAGTTACCGTGCAAGCCCTGTGCCAGCCGCCAGCGTCCAGGTTGTGGCCCGTAAATTGCTGAATGAAAGGATGGCGCTGCCAGCGTAGCCAAACGAAAGAGAGCAACATGCTTTACCAAGCTTATCAGTTGCAGTCTGACCTGAGCTCCCCCCTGCGGATGTTTTCCGAACAGGCCAGCCTGGTGTTTGGCGTGGGAAAAATCGGCTTTTCCAGCCCTCCCTTCCTGTTTCCATGTGTCAGTCAATCGGCCAGCAAGCTTGCGGCCGCCAATGAAGTGCTGGCCCGGCTGCGCCTGACCCACAGCCGACCCGCCTACAACCTGAAAACCGTGGAGGTCGCGGGCGAGCCGGTTGCCATCACGGAGCACAAGATCTGCGAACTGCCTTTTGGCACCCTGCTGCATTTCAAAAAAGACCTGGCCACAGCGACGGCACCCATGCCGCGCGTGCTGCTGGTCGCGCCTTTGTCCGGCCACTTCGCCACCCTGCTGCGCGAAACGGCGCGTACCTTGCTGGCCGACCATGACGTTTACATCACCGACTGGCACAACGCCCGCGATGTGGCCTTGTCCGATGGTGAATTCGGGCTGGACCACTACACCGACTACCTGATCAAATTTCTGGAAGTTCTGGGCCCCCACACCCACATGATTGCGGTGTGCCAGCCATGCGTGGCGGCCCTGGCGGCCACGGCCATCATGGCCGAAGACGACAACCCGGCCCAGCCGCGCAGCCTGACCCTGATGGCCGGGCCGGTGGACTGCCGCGTCAACCCGACCGGCGTCAACGAGCTGGCCAACAGCAAACCCATTGAATGGTTTGAAAAAAACCTGATCAGCCCCGTACCCTGGCCCCACAAAGGCATGATGCGCAGCGTTTACCCGGGCTTTTTGCAGCTCACGGCGTTTTTGAGCATGAACCTGGAACGGCACAAAAAGTCATTTGAAGACCTGTACCGGCATGTCAGGGACGACGAGGTTGACAAAGCCCAGATCATCCGCGCGTTTTACGACGAATACCTGGCCGTCAACGACCTGCCCGCCGCGTTTTACCTGCAGACGGTTGCCAAGATCTTCCAGACCCACGACCTGCCCAGAGGTGAACTCACCTGGCATGGCCGAAAGGTCAACCTCCAGGCCATACGGCGCACCGCCCTACTGACGGTGGAAGGTGAACGGGACGACATTTGCGCCGTTGGCCAGACCATGGCGGCGCAAGACTTGTGCAGCAGCATTCGCCCCCACATGAAGGTCCACCATGTACAGACGGGTGTGGGCCATTACGGCGTCTTCAGCGGCAGAAAGTGGAACCAGCAGATTTACCCGCGCGTGCGGGATGTGATTCACGGCAACGGGGCCTGATATCCAGGTGAGACGCGCAGCGGCCCCGCTTAACCGAGAGCGATCATGCCCCAAAGCATGAACAGGCCGAGCGCCAACAAGGCGAAAGCCACAAAGCCCAGTGCTTCATAACCCCCGTCGCTGAATTCCTCTCCTGCAAGCCCAACGGCGCGAAGCATGCGCCAGACAAGGCGGCCGAATCCGCCAAAAAGTAGGTCGATCAGACTTCCCAGCAGGGCGTCCATCGCCGTGCTACCTGGGCCTCAGAGCCCGGCGCTGGGCTGCTCTTCCTCACCCGGCCAGTCACGAATATAGGCCTTGAGCATCTTGTTCTCGAAGTTCTGGCTGTCCACCACGGCCTTGGCCACGTCGTAAAAGCTGATCACACCCATCAGCATTCGCTGGTTCATCACCGGCATGTAGCGCGCATGGCGATCCAGCATCATGCGGCGCACCTCGTCGAGCTCGGTTTCCGACGTGCAGGTCAGCGGATGATCGTCCATGGCCGTGCGCACCAGCGTGCTGCCGATTTCGCCGCCGTTTTTGACGAGGCAGACAATCACTTCACGGAAGGTCAACATGCCGACCAGGTCGCCATGCTCCATGACGACCAGCGAGCCGATGTCCTTGTCAGCCATGATCTGGGTCGCTTTGGCCAGGGGCTCATCGGGTTGAACGGTGTACAGCGTGTTGCCCTTAACGCGCAATATGTCTAGAACTTTCATGGCACTCTCTCCGGTTGTTCCCGGTTGACCCAGGGTGTTGTGTCATTGTCCCACTGCGCCGCGCCTGGCATCAACGCGGTCATGTGAAAAATTCAGTTTAAATATAGCCCACAATTGCGCGGCTGGCTGCAACGATTTCAGGTTTTTGCCACGCCAAGCACTCACGCTTTTTCTAATGGAGACAACCTCATGCCCGGCTACTCTGACCCCGGCTTTGACACCCTCGCGCTGCACGCAGGCGCCGCACCCGACCCCGCCACGGGCGCGCGCGCCGTGCCCATTCACCTCACCACCTCCTTTGTCTTCGAGTCCAGCGACCATGCCGCCAGCCTGTTTAACCTGGAGCGCGCCGGCCATGTGTACTCGCGCATCAGCAACCCGACCAACGCAGTGCTGGAGCAACGCGTATCGGCACTCGAAGGCGGCATAGGCGCGATCGCCACCGCCAGCGGGCAGGCCGCCCTGCACCTTTCCATTGCCACGTTGATGGGTGCCGGCTCGCACATCGTGGCCAGCACCGCGCTGTACGGTGGTTCGCAAAACCTGCTGCACTACACGCTGCGCCGCTTCGGCATTGACACCACCTTTGTCAAACCCGGCGACATCGACGGCTGGCGCGCCGCCGTGCAGCCCAACACCAAACTGTTTTTTGGCGAAACCGTGGGCAACCCCGGCCTCGACGTGCTGGATATTGCGGCGGTATCGAGCATCGCCCATGAGGCGGGCGTACCCTTGCTGGTCGATTCGACACTGACCTCGCCCTGGCTGATCAAGCCGCTGGACCATGGCGCCGATCTGGTCTACCACTCGGCCACCAAGTTCCTGAGCGGCCATGGCACGGTGATAGGCGGCATCGTCGTCGATGGCGGTTCGTTTGACTGGGAAAAATCGGGCAAGTTTGCCGGGCTGACCGAGGCCTACGACGGCTTTCACAACATGGTGTTCAGCGAGGAAAGCACCGTCGGCGCCTTTTTGCTGCGCGCGCGCCGCGAGGGCCTGCGCGACTTCGGCGCCTGCATGAGCCCGCACACCGCCTGGCTGATTTTGCAGGGCATTGAAACCTTGCCGCTGCGCATGGCGCGCCACATGAGCAACACCGAAAAAGTGGTGGATTTTCTGGCCAGCCACCCTTTTGTGTCGCGCGTAGGCCACCCGATGCTTGAATCGCACCCCAGCCACGCGCTGGCCAAACAATTGCTGCCGCGCGGGGCCGGTTCGGTGTTCAGCTTTGACCTGAAAGGCAGCCGCGCGCAGGGCAAAGCCTTTGTGGAAAGCCTCAAAGTCTTCAGCCACCTGGCCAATGTGGGCGACTGCCGCAGCCTGGTGATTCACCCGGCCAGCACCACCCACTTCCGCATGGCGGATGAAGCGCTGCTGGCCGCCGGCATCACGCAAGGCACGATTCGCCTGTCGATCGGGCTGGAAGACCCGGATGACCTGATCGATGACCTGAAGCGCGCCCTCAAGGCTGCCGAAAAAATGACGAACAAGGCGGGGGCCTGAGCATGTACCTCAACGTCAACGGCCACAGCACCTATTGCTACACCGGCGGCAAAGCGTTTGATGCCGCCAAACCCACCGTGGTCTTTGTCCACGGCGTGCTCAACGACCACAGCGTCTGGATTTTGCAGACACGCTACTTCGCCCACCACGGCTGGAACGTGCTGGCACCCGACTTGCCGGGCCACTGCAAAAGTGCGGGCGACGCACCCCCATCGGTAGAAGCCGCCGCCGCTTTTGTCACCGCCCTGCTGGACGCCCTGGGTGTGCAAAAAGCCGCGCTGGTGGGCCACAGCTTTGGCTCGCTGATTGCCCTTGAAGTTGCGGGCAGCGCACCCGAGCGCGTGAGCCAGCTGGTGATGGTGGGCACGGCCGTGCCCATGAAGGTGTCACCCGCGTTGCTGGAGCTGTCGCTCCACCAGCCACTCAAGGCGATCGACATGGTGAACGTGTTTTCGCACTCGATGCTGGCGCCGCCGCCTTCGTCGCTGGGCCCCGGAACCTGGCTGTACGGGGGCTCCCGGGCGCTGATGAAGCGGGTGCTGGCCAGCGACCCGGCGGGCAAGATTTTTCACACCGGTTTCAAGGCCTGCAATGACTACACCGGGGGTGAAGCCGCGATGGAGCGCACGCTGTGCGAGGTGCTGTTCATCTTGGGCCGCAACGACCAGATGACGACGCCCAAGGCCGCACAAAGCATCATCAGCAAGGCCAAGCGCGGCCAGGTGGTGACGCTGGAGGCCGGCCATCAGCTCATGACAGAGGCACCCGAGGGCGTGCTGTTTGCGCTCAAGGACTTTCTGCGGCCATGACCTTCGGCTGCGCCCGCTTCAGGGCTTTTTTGCAGGCGCCGTTGGCCACCGCGTGACCACGGCCTGCAGCAGTTGCTGGATGGCCGGCGGGGTTGGCGTGGCAGGCGTGGTTGTTGCGCCGGCCTGCGCCAGCGAGTCCAGCAGGCGCGACAGGGTTTGCAGCTGCGGCGTCACGGGCCCGAAAAAGCGCGGACCTTGCGCATCGGCAATCAACAGTGTGGGGAAAGTCTCCACGTCGATATCACCGACCCAATCGGCCTGGTCTTCGATGTCCAGCCAGACAAAACGGCTCAAGGGGTAGCGCGCCTGCACTTGCGCAAAAACCTCCTGGTAGTCCCGGCACAGGCCGCACCAGTCGGCGCACAGGCAGATCACCCAGCTGACGGGCGCAGCGGGAAGATGGCTATCGGGCGCAGACGGATTCGCTATTTTTTTCATAGCGCATCACGCAGGTGCAATGTGGGCCAACGGGCTTTTTCCCACAGGTTTTTCATCGATTCCGCCTTCTCCAGCAAGAGCTGCTGCATCAGCGGCTCCAGCACGGTGGTGTCCGGGTCGGCCAGCAGCAGATAGCGCGACTCCACCTCCCCTTCTGCGTCCTTGAGCTGCCCGACCCAGTCCAGC
>DASXRN010000295.1:0-2829 GCA_036506595.1 Polaromonas sp.
TATCGTCACGGTGTTCAACCAGCGCGGCGCGTACCGGGTCAAGGCCGAAGTTTCCAAACGCGCCCGGCCTGGCGTGGTCAATGGTCTGGGCATCTGGTGGCGCAAGCTGGGCCTGGACGGCACCAACGTGAACCAGCTCACGAGCCAGCACCTGACCGACCTGGGCCGGGGGCCGGTGTTTTACGACTGCCTCGTCGAGGTACAGGCCGTGCCGCAGACGGTGTGAAACGGGCGCACATCTTGGCCATCACAGGTTTAAGCGCGGCCTTGGCCGCAGGCGCGGCGGCGCTGTGCCTCAGCGGCTGTGCCAACCTGGGCTATTACTGGCAGTCCGTCAGCGGCCATGTGCAGATGCTCAACGCCGCGCGCCCGGTAGACGACTGGCTGGGCGATGCGCAGACGCCGGAATCCCTCAAGGCAAGGCTGGGCTTAAGCCAGCGCATGCGCAGCTTTGCCGTCACCGAGTTAAAGCTGCCCGACAACCCAAGCTACCGCCGCTACGCCGACTTGCGCCGCAGCGCCGTGGTCTGGAACGTGGTGGCCGCGCCCGAGTTCTCGCTCACGCTCAAAACCTGGTGTTTCCCGGTCACCGGCTGCGTCGGTTACCGGGGCTACTTCAGCGAGCAGGAGGCGCGCGCCGAAGCCGAAAAGCTCAAGGCCGAAGGCCTGGAGACCAGCGTCTATGGCGTGCCCGCCTATTCGACACTGGGCATGATGAACTGGGCCGGCGGCGACCCGCTGCTCAACACCTTCATCGCCTACCCCGAGGGCGAGCTGGCCCGGATTATTTTTCATGAGCTGGCGCATCAGGTGGTCTACGCCAAAGACGACACCCTGTTCAACGAGTCCTTTGCCACCGCCGTCGAGCGGCTGGGCAGCCAGCGCTGGCTGGCCAGCCAGGCCAGCGAGGCTGCCCGCCAGGAATACGCCGCGTTTGACGCACGGCGCCAGCAGTTCCGCGCGCTGGCGCTGGCCACGCGTCGCGAACTGGCCGCGATTTACGCACAAAAAGAGGCTGTAGCCCAGGATGATCGGGCGCAAGTAGCTATAAAAAAAATAGCGAAAGCACAGGCCATGCAGCGCTTCCGCGAGAACTATGCGCAGCTCAAAACCAGCTGGGGCGGCAGTAACGGGTTGATCGGCGTTATCGGCTATGACGCCTGGGTCGCCCGCGCCAACAACGCCTCGCTGGGCGCGCAGGCCGCCTATGATGAACTGGTGCCCGGCTTTGAGGCCCTGTTCGAGCGCGAGGGACGCGACTGGCCACGGTTTTATGATGCGGTGAAACGGCTGGCCGATCTTCCCAAAGACGAGCGCCATAAAGCCCTGACGACCCACAACACAAATCAATAATCAATAGCACGGAGACCGCCATGGCTGACATCCACATCGAACGCAAACACAGCCTGGGTTTGGCAGAGGCCCGCAAGGTGGCTTTCAAGTGGGCCGAGCAGGTCGAAGAAGAATTCGACATGGAATGCACCTACGAAGAAGGCGATCACGCCGACGAGGTGTGCTTCAAGCGCTCTGGCGTATCGGGCACGCTCACCGTGACTCCGGACAGCTTCGAACTGCACGCCAAACTCGGCTTTCTGCTCGGCGCGTTCAAGAGCACGATAGAGGGCGAGATCGTGAAAAACCTCGACACGCTGCTGGCCAAAAAAGCGCCCGCCGCAAAAAAGACCACAAGCCACGCCACCAAGAAAAAAGCCTGAGCAGAAGACCTGAGCAGGCCAAGACGTGGCAGCCTCCTATAACCTGGCCCGCTTCGACCTGGTGTCCATTCGCCTGGCCGTGGCCTGCGCCCAGACCGGCAGCCTGACCGCCGCGGCGCGCGATTCGCACCTGGCGCTGGCCGCCGCCAGCCGGCGCATCCGCGAGCTGGAGACCGCGCTGGGGGACCCGTTGTTCGAGCGCCATGCGCGCGGCCTGCTGCCCACGGCGGCCGGCCGTGTCTTCGTCAAGCACGGGCTCACGCTGCTGCAAACCATGGAGCAGCTGGGCGCCGAGCTGAGTGATCTGAGGCAAGGCATTGCGCGCCACATTCGCCTGTGCGCCAGCAGTGCCGCCATCAGCCAGTTCCTGCCGCCGCTGCTGGCCCGCTATGGCGAGCTGCATCCCCAGGTGCATGTGGATCTGGAAGAGCAGGTGTCGGAGGCCGTGGTCGCCACGCTGCGCGAAGGCCGGGCCGATGTGGCGGTGTTTGTCGAGGGGCCGGACACGGGCGGCCTGGAGACCCGGCTCTTTCGCAAGGACGAATTGGTGCTGGTGCTGCCCGCCGGGCACCGCCTCGCGGCGACGAAAACGCCCATCGCCTTTACCGATACGCTGGACGAAGAATGGATCAGCCTCACCGCCGGTGCCGCCATGCTGCAAAAGCAGCAGCAGGCGGCCCTTGCCGCGAACCGGCCGCTCAAGCTGCGCATGCAGGTGCGCAGCTTTGATGCGGTGTGCCACATGGTGGCCTCGGGCCTGGGGCTGGCGGTCTTGCCCAAAGGGGCCAGCCTGCCCATCCTCAAGACCATGAAGCTCAGCTGGCGCCCGCTGGCCGATGCCTGGGCGCAGCGCCGCCTGCTGGTGGCCACCACAGCCGGGGAAAGTGATGCGGGCATCACCTCACTGGCAGCGTTTTTGGTGCAGGAGGCTTCGCAAAACGCGAAGGCACCAGGCCGCAAAGAGTAATGGACGCCGCCCGCCCGCTGCAGCACACTGCGCAGCCATGAACATTGCTTCTTCATCTTCACACGCAACCTCACCTGGCCCGCTGGCCGGACTCAAGGTCCTCGAACTTGGGCAGCTGATCGCCGGCCCGTTTGCCGCCAAAACCCT
>DASXRN010000296.1:0-13679 GCA_036506595.1 Polaromonas sp.
CCAACCCATGAAGGACTTTACGATGAAGCTCTCAACACTCAGGCGCACGGCGATTGGTTTTGCCGCCTGCGCCGTCATGGCCACCGCCGGCGCGGCCACGTTCACCTGGTCCTCCAACCTGGACGCGTTGTCCATGGACCCGCACTCCACCAACAACAGTTTTACCAACGCCTTCGTCAGCAACATCTACGAGTCGCTGGTGCGCTTCAACGACAAGCTGCAGATTGAGCCGGCGCTGGCCACCTCGTGGAAGCTTGTCAGCCCCACGGTCTGGCGCTACACCCTGCGCCAGGGCGTCAAGTTTCACAATGGCGAAAGCTTTGATGCCGACGATGTGGTGTTCTCCTGGCAGCGCGTCAACACGCCGGGCTCGCTGGTCAAGGGCAACCTCAGCGACCTGAAGGATGTGCGCAAGGTGGATGCCTACACCGTGGACGTCGAAACCAACGCGCCGCTGCCCACCCTGAACAACGAGATGGTGCAGCTGCTCATCATGGACAAGGGCTGGTCCGAGCAAAACCGCGCGGTGGAAGCGAGTGACCTGGGACGGCAAAAGGAAAATTTTGCCAACCGCAATGCCAACGGCACCGGTCCCTTCAAGCTGATTTCGCGCGAGGTCGACACACGCACGGTGCTGGCGGCCAACACCGGTTGGTGGGACAAACCCAAACACAACCTGACCCAGGTCATGTTCACCCCCATCAAGTCGGATGCTACGCGCACCTCCTCGCTGATCAGCGGGGGCATTGACGCCTCCATCAACGTGCCGCTGCAGGATGTGCCGCGCCTGAAATCCGTTGCCACGCTGGATGTGGTGCAAGGCCCTGAGCTGCGCACCATCTTCATGGGCATGGACCAGAGCCGCGATGAGCTGCTGTACAGCGACGTCAAGGGTAAAAATCCCTTCAAGGATCTGCGCGTTCGCCAGGCGCTTTACCAGGCGATTGATGTGGAAGCGCTCAAGCGTTCGGTCATGCGCGGCGCCTCCTGGCCGGCCGGCAATCTGTTGTCTCCCTACCTCAATGGCTCGCCCGTGGCTTTGAACAAACGCCTGCTGCCGTACAACCCGGAGGCGTCCAAAACCTTGCTGAAGGAAGCCGGCTACCCGAACGGCTTCACGGTCGGCATGCAGTGCCCGAATGACCGCTATGTCTATGACGAGGCCCTGTGCCTGGCCATGTCGTCAATGCTGGCCAAGGTGGGCATCAAGACCAATTTGATGATAGAGCCCACCGTCAAATGGAGCGTGCGCCTGAACTCCAACGACGTGTCGCTGTACATGGTGGGTCATGCGGGCCTGCCGATGGCCGATGTCTATGGCCTGCTCAAGGACGTGGTGGCAACCCGCAGCGGCAAGGAAGGCTCGCTCAATGCCGGCAAGTATTCCAACCCGAAGTTCGACGCCTATCTGCCGCAGATCGCCAGCGAGATTGATCCGGCCAAACGCGCCAAGCTGATCGAAGAGGCCGTGACGATCGAGCGTGCGGACGTGTCCCACATTCCCCTGCACCAGCAGCCCGTGACCTGGGCGACACGCAAGGGCATTGCGCTGTCACAGGCGCCTGACAACCAGATGCGTTTGTGGCTGGTTCGTGTGAACGACAAATAATGCGACAGGGTGCCGTGTTTTTGAATAAACCGCACGGCGCCCCCGCACTGGAGAACCACTGATGTTGCGCTTTCTTTTAGGACGCCTGGCCAACGGGGCCATCGTGATGGTGCTGGTGTCCATGCTGTCGTTTTCCCTGTTCAATTTCATCGGCGATCCGGTGAGCAACCTGGTCGGGGAAAACGCCACGGTCAACGAACGCGAGGCCATGCGCCGCTCGCTGGGCCTGGACCAGCCCCTGCCCCTGCAGTACCTCAAGTTTGTCGGTCGTGCGGTACAGGGTGAGTTTGGCGTGTCCTACCGGAACATCGAGCCGGTATCGCGCGTGATTGCCAGCCGGCTGCCAGCGACGCTGGAGTTGAGCCTGATTGCGGCCATCCTTGCCCTCGGCGTCGGCATTCCCATGGGCGTGTACGCAGGACTGCACCCGCGCTCGCTGCTGACGCGGGGCCTGCAGGTCATTTCACTGGTCGGCATCTCGGTACCGTCATTTGTGACCGGCATCATCCTGATCCTGGTGTTTTCCATCTCTTTGAACTGGCTGCCGTCTTTCGGCCGGGGCGACACCGTGCTGCTGGGCGTCTGGAACACGGGGCTGCTGACCGTGACGGGATGGAAATCCCTGGTCATGCCGGCCATCACGCTGGCGCTGTTCCAGCTGACGCTTTTCATGCGCCTGACGCGCACCCAGATGATGGAAGTGCTGCGCAGCGAATACATCAAGTTTGCGCGGGCACGTGGTTTGCGCGAGCGCTCCATCAACTACCGCCATGCACTGCGCAACACCCTGATTCCCATCATCACGGTGGCCGGCTTGCAGCTGGGCTCCATGATCGCGTTTTCCATCATCACGGAGACCGTGTTCCAGTGGCCCGGCCTGGGGCTGTTGATCATCCAGGCGATCAGTTTTGGTGATGTGCCCGTCATTGCCGCCTACCTGCTGCTGATTGCCCTGCTGTTTGTGCTGATCAACATGGTGGTGGATCTTTTGTATTTTGCTGTTGACCCGCGCCTGCGCGCACAACGCTAAGGAGCATGGCATGAAAACCATGATGTTGACCGTGCGCCGCTGGCGCCAATCCGATCTGGCGTGGAGCCTGGGCCGTACCCCGGAAGCCTGGATATCCGCGCTGGTGCTGCTGCTGTACCTGGGCATGGCGCTGCTGGCGCCGCTGCTGGCACCGCAAAATCCTTTCGACCTGGCCGCGCTGGACCTGCTGGATGCGCGCCTGCCGCCGGCATGGGTGGAAGGCGGGCAATTGAAATACCTGTTTGGCACCGACGGCCAGGGGCGCGACATGGTCTCGGTCATGCTGTATGGCCTGCGCATGTCGCTGTTTGTGGGCGTGGCGTCCACCTTGCTGTCACTGGTCGTTGGCGTGACGCTGGGGCTGGTCGCGGGTTACGTGGGCGGGCGCATCGACAACATCATCATGCGTGCCGCCGATGTGCAGCTGAGCTTTCCGGCCATTCTGGTGGCGCTGCTGATTGACGGCTTGTCACGCACGGTGCTGCCGCGCGCCGTGCACGAACAGCTGTCGCTGCTGATCGTGGTGGTGGCGATTGCGCTGGCCAACTGGGTGCAGTACGCCAGAACGGTGCGCAGCGTCACCATGATCGAAAAAGACAAGGACTATGTCAACGCGGTGCGGCTGATCGGCATGGGCCGGGCGCGCATCCTGTTTCGCCACGTGTTGCCCAATATTCTGAGTCCGGTGCTGGTCATTGCCACTTTGTCGATAGGCCTCGCGGTCCTGACCGAAGCGACGCTGAGCTTTCTGGGTCTCGGCGTGCCGGCGACCTCGCCCTCGCTGGGCACCTTGATCCGGCTGGGCAACGAGGTGCTGTTTTCCGGCGAGTGGTGGATCACGGTGTTGCCTGGCCTGCTGCTGATCGGCCTGGTGCTAAGTGTCAACCTGTTTGGCGACTGGCTGCGCGATGCGCTCAATCCACGATTGAAATAACCATGACCATTTCCAATGCATCCCCCGGGGCCGGGCCCCTGCTTTCCGTGCGCGGTCTGCGCGTGCAGATTCCGACGCGACACGGCGCCCTGACGGCGCTCGACGATGTGAGCTTTGACATCGCGCGCGGCGAGATCCTCGGCTTCGTCGGCGAGTCGGGTGCCGGCAAATCGATTACCGGCATGGCGGTGCTGGGCCTGCTGGACCCACCCGCCCACATCGCCGCCGGCGACATCATTTTTGACGGCCAGCCGATTCACAAGCTGCCTGCTGCGCAGATGCGCAAGCTGCGCGGCCGTCGCATAGGCGCAATTTTTCAGGACCCGCTTCTGAGTCTCAATCCCTTGCTGACGGTCGGCGACCAGCTCACCGAAACCATGCGCACCCACCTTCCGATGAGTCGCGATGAAGCCCGCGAGCGGGCCATCGAGTGGCTGCGCCAGGTCGGCATTCCCTCACCGGCCGAACGCGTGGACGCCTACCCGCACCAGTTCTCGGGCGGCATGCGCCAGCGCATCGTGATTGCGCTGGCGCTGTGCGCCGAGCCCGATCTGGTGATTGCCGACGAACCCACGACGGCGCTCGATGTCTCGGTGCAGGCGCAGGTGCTGGAGCTGCTGCGCACGCAGTGCCGCGAGCGTGGCACCGCCGTGCTGCTGGTGACGCATGACATGGGGGTTATTTCCGAAAATGCCGACCGGGTCGCCGTCATGTACGCCGGCCACATTGCCGAGACCGGTCCGGTTGACCAGATCGTGAACCGGCCGTGTCATCCGTACACCCGCGGCTTGATGGGCTCCATCCCGCCGGTGGACCAGGATGTCCTGTGGCTGCAGCAGATTGACGGCGCCATGCCGCGGCTGTCGGCCCGGCCGACAGGCTGTCCCTTTCACCCGCGCTGCCAGCACGCGACCGAGCAGTGCGTTACCACGAGGCCGCCGCCGCACCCGGAAGGCGAGGCGCTGGTGGCCTGCTGGCATCCGCAGCAAGGCGTGGCCATGGCAGGAGTCGCAGCATGAGCATTCCCTACCTCAGTGTCAAAAACCTGTCGCGCGAATTCAAGGCGCAGGGCCGCACGGTGCGCGCCGTGGACAACGTCAGTTTTGAAATTCCGGTCGGCACGACCTTCAGCCTGGTGGGCGAATCGGGCTGCGGCAAAACCACGCTGGCCCGTGTGATTGCCGGGCTGGACAAACCCAGTGCGGGCTCCATGCTGTTCGGCGCACCGCTGGACGGCCGCGTGCACCGCACCCAGATGATTTTTCAGGACCCTTATGCCTCGCTGAATCCACGCTGGCGTGTCGGTGATGCGATCGCCGAGCCGATCACCTTCCAGAATCTGCGCCTGCGTGCCGATGTGAAGCAGCGCGTGGAAGACTTGCTGGCTCGCGTGGGCTTGTCGGCGGCCGACACCGCCAAGTTTCCGCACGAATTTTCAGGCGGCCAGCGCCAGCGCGTGTCGATCGCGCGCGCCCTGGCCGGCGAGCCGAGCTTTCTGGTGTGCGACGAGCCCACCTCGGCGCTGGACGTTTCGGTGCAGGCGCAAATCCTGAACCTGCTCAAGCGCCTGGAAAAAGAGGAAGGCCTGACCAGCCTGTTCATCAGCCACAACCTGGCCGTGGTGCGTTTTGTTTCCTCCATGATTGGCGTGATGTATCTGGGGCGTCTGGTTGAAGTCGCTCCCACGGCCGAGTTGTTTGCAGCGCCGCGTCACCCTTACACCCAGCTACTCCTTGAAGCCATTCCGCGCATCGGCCAGGGCCGCCGCGCCGTCAGCCTGCCCGCTGGCGAGCTGCCCAGTCCGCTGGCGCCACCGCCCGGCTGCACCTTTCACCCGCGCTGCCCCATCGCCATGGACATCTGCCGCAAGGAAGCCCCCGCCCTGCTGCCGGTGGCCCATGGCGCCTCGGTCGCCTGCCATGCCGTCGCCAGTGGCAGCCAGCCCGTGCACTTCATGCCGGGCGCTGCCCATCCCGCATCTTCTTTTTCATTGTCCTGAGTTGCCCATGATTGAACACATAGACCTTTTGGTAGAGCACGGTACCGTCATCAGCATGGACGCCGAGCGCCGCGTCATTGAGGACGGCGCCGTGGCGGTCAAGGCCGACCGCATTGTGGCGGTCGGCAGCACGGCCGAATTGCGCGCGCGCTACACGGCGACCAAAACCATCAACGCCTACCGCAAGGCGGTGCTGCCCGGCCTGATTGACAGCCATGCCCACGCCGGGCACGGCATGCTGCGCACCATGGGCGCGGGTGACCCCAATGCCTGGATGGATGCCTCCGCCGTGATCTATACCTCGGCCTCGGACGAACAGTTCTGGCGTGCCGAATCGGCCATGACCTCGCTGGAACGCCTCAAGGCGGGCGTGACCACGGGCGTGTCGCTGTTTGGCGGCGGCGACTCCATCATGCGCGTCGACGATCCCAAATATGCCAGGGCGCACTGCGATGCGGTGGCGCGCGCCGGCACGCGTTCGGTGGTGGCGGTGGGCCCTTCGCGTCCTGCGGCCCCCAAGCGCTATGTGGACTGGGCCACCGAGCCGCCGACCTCGCGCGATATTGACGCGGCCACCATGCTGAAGGTCTGCAACAAGATCATCGATGAGAACCACGGCCGTGCCGAAGGCCGCCTGAACATCGCCATCACCCTGCCGGTGTTTGCGCCCATGCACGAGCCGGACCATGCCCTGTTGCGCGATGAGTTTCACCAGCAGGCCAGGGATTATTTCGGCCTGGCCAGGGAGCGGGGCCTGACTTTCACGCAGGACGGCCACCGCAGCGGCACGCTGGCGCTGGCGCACAGCGAGCTCGGCCTGCTGGGCCCGACATCCTTCATGTCGCACAGCATTGATCTGACGGCAGAAGACATTGCCGTGACCCGCGAGACCAACACCCGCATCGTGCACAATCCCAGCGCCATCATGTCGATACGCGGCCGCTGCCCGGTGCCCGAGCTGATCGATGCGGGTGTTGTCGTGGCGATTGGCTCCGACGGTTCGGCCCCGGACCGCGGCTACGACATGTTCCGCCACATGTCCCAGTGCATGCACTACCACCGTCGGCATTTCCGCGATGCCGGCGTGCTGCCGCATGGCAAGGTGCTGGAAATGGTGACGATTGACGCTGCGCGGGCGCTGTCCATGGACCATGAGATTGGCTCGCTGGAAGCCGGCAAGAAGGCCGACATCATCCTGGTGGACCTGTTCAAGCCCCATTTGATGCCGCTGAACATGCCGGTCTACCGCGTCACTTGCTTTGCCAACGCGGCCGATGTGAGCACCACCATCGTCAATGGCCGCATCCTGATGGAAGACCGCCAGGTGCTGACCGTCAACGAGAGCGAGATTCTGGAAGACGTGAATGAAGCCGCCGAGCGCATGCTCGATCGCAGCGGGCTGCGCCGCTTGACCGAGTCGCCCGCCCGCTTGTGGGGTGCTAGCCATTATTGAAGGATTAGCTATGCAAGACCTAGTGATTCGGGGCGGTCGGCCCTGGGGCGGCCAGATCGCCGACATTGCCGTGCGGGATGGCCGCATCGCCGTGATCGGCCCCGATCTCCCGGCCGCGCCGGGGGAGGAAATTGTGGACGCCCGTGGCTGCCTGGTCATTCCAGGCCTGGTCGATGCGCATGCCCATATCGACAAGACACTCTGGGGCACGCCGTGGCATCCGCATCAGGCTGGCCCCAGCCTGATGGACAAGATCACGAACGAGCGGCAGGTGCTCGGCGCCCTCGGGCTGTCGCCCGAAGTCCAGAGCGCAAGGCTGCTGCGGCGCCTGATCGCTTGCGGCACCACCCATGTGCGGACCCATGTCGATGTGGGGCCCGACGTTGGCCTGGCGCACCTGCACGGGGTCCAGGCGATGCGCGACAAGCATCGCGACTGGATCGACATTGACATGGTGGCCTTCCCGCAAACCGGCGTGATGATTCGGCCCGGCACGCTTGACCTGCTGGAACAGGCCGTACGCGATGGCGCGGAAGTGATAGGCGGGCTCGATCCCGTCGGTGTCGACCGTGACCCCAAG
This sequence comes from Polaromonas sp., assembly GCA_036506595.1. Taxonomy (GTDB): domain Bacteria; phylum Pseudomonadota; class Gammaproteobacteria; order Burkholderiales; family Burkholderiaceae_C; genus Polaromonas. Next base: position 7,606 of record DASXRN010000296.1, read on the forward strand.
GGTCAGCTCGACGGGATCTTCGCCATCGCCGGACGGCATGGCTGCGGCATCGACATCCACCTGCATGATCGCGGCGATCTGGGGGCGGTGACGGTCGAAATGATTGCCGAGCGCACCCGCAGTCTCGGCCTGGCCGGCAAGGTCGCGATCAGCCACGCGTTCTGCCTGGGCGGGGTAGAGCCTGCGCGCCTGGAGTCCCTCATCGCACTGCTGCTGGAGAACGACATCGCGATCATGACCCACGCACCAGCGGGTCCCACACCCTTCCCGCCGATACGCCTGCTGCACGAGCGCGGTGTGCGGCTGTTCTCGGGTTCGGACGGCGTTCGCGATACCTGGAGTCCACTCAACAACGGCGACATGCTGGAGCGCGCCTTCCTGCTGGCCTACCGCAGCGGATTCCGGGACGATCCCGGCATTGAAATCGCCCTGCGCATGGCGACTTATGGCGGCGCGCAGGTGATGGGCGTGGCGCACTATGGCCTGGCGGTCGGATCGGCCGCCGACCTGGTGCTGGTCGAGGCCGAGACCGCCTCCGAAGCCGTCGTCTTCCATCCGGTGCGCCGTCTGGTGCTCAAGCGCGGCCGCGTGGTCGCCCGTGATGGGCGCGCATTGTTGCCCGGTAGCGAGTGACCCGGCAAATCGAGTCACCCGCTTCTCCCATTCATCTTCACACTCACGCCAACCTGAAAGACCTTCCGTGTCAGCTCTTCGTCAATCCAGGCGTCACGCCCTGATCCGCGCCTGCGCGCTCGCGACCGTGACGGTCGTTCCGGCACTGGCCGGCCTGTCCCACGCGCAGGCCTGGCCTACGGCTCGCCCCATCACCATGGTGGTGGGCTTTCCGGCGGGCGGCAGCGCCGACATGATTGCGCGCACCATCGCCGAGCCGCTGGGCAAGCGCCTGGGCACGCCGGTGGTGATCGAAAACGTCAGCGGCGCGGGCGGCACGATTGCCGGCCAGAAGGTGGCGAATGCCGCCGCCGACGGCTACACCCTGTTCATGGCCTCGGGCAGCGAGGTGTCGATTGCCCGGCTGTTCAATCCGGCCGTCAAATACAACGGCGAAACCGACTTCACGCATATCGGGCTGGTTGGCGATGTGCCCCTGGTGCTGGTGGCCAGCCCCAAATCCGGGCTCAAGAGCGCGCCCGACGCCCTGCTCAAGGCCCGGCGCGAGCCGGGCACGCTGAGCTACGCTTCCTCCGGCGTGGGTACCGTGCTGCATGTGGCCGGTGAGCTGCTGAACCAGAAGGCCGGCACCAAAATCACCCATGTGCCTTACCGGGGTGCGTCCCAGATGGCGATCGACGTCGCCGGCGGCAACATCGAGCTGGCTTATTTCATGACGCCGACGGCCTTGCCGCATATAGAGGCCGGCAAGATGGTGGCGCTCGGCGTGACCACCCCGGGCCGTTCCCGCGCCGCGCCGCAAATTCCCTCGCTTTCGGAAACCCCAGCGCTCAAGGGCTATGACATCAGCCTGTGGAACGGCTTGTTTGGCCCCGCCAAAATGCTGCCCGCCATCACGGCCCGCCTGAACAAGGAGCTCAATGAGGTCTTGCGCGAGCCGGCGGTCTGGCAGAAGTTGCAAAAAGCCGGGGTTGAAACCCAGGGCAGCACCCCGCAGGCGCTGACACAAAGGATTCGCGACGAAGTCAAACGTGTCCAGAGCATTGCGCCGGCGGCGATGAAAACCAGCAGCTAGCGTGTAACTGCATTGCCAAGCCTATTTAAATCCTGCTGATTCGACACACAACCCGCAGTGCGCGCAACCGCAAGACCAATCACAGATAGAGGTTTTTCGTTCGTTTTCATCAAAGGAGTTCATTCAATGAAAAAGCAACTGCTGGCACTCGGGTTGGCGTTATCCATGACGCTCGGATCCGCCGTGGTTGAGGCGAAGACCTTCACCTGGACCGCGTCACTCGACGTCATGTCCATGGACCCGTATTCGACGAACAATTCCTTCACCAACTCGTTCATGAACAATGTTTACGAGGGACTGGTGCGCTTCAATGAGAAGGTCGAAATCGAGCCCGCGCTGGCCGAGTCATGGCAAAACCTGAGCCCCACCGTATGGCGGTTCAAGCTGCGCCGCAATGTGAAGTTCCACAACGGCGAGGCCATGACGGCCGACGACGTGGTGTTTAGCTGGCAACGCGTGCAGACCCCCGGCTCGATTGCCAAGTTGAATCTGGGCGATGTCAAGGACGTGCGCAAGGTGGATGCCTTCACGGTCGATGTCGAGACCAAGGCCCCGTTCCCACTGCTGCTCAATGAAATGCTGAACCTCACCATCATGAGCAAGTCATGGTGCGAGGCCAACAACGCCAAGGAAACCAGCGACCTGCAGCAGAAGAAGGAAAACTTCGCCAACCGCAATACCAACGGCACCGGCCCGTTCATGCTGAAGGCGCGTGAAGTGGACGTAAAAACCGTGCTGCTGGCCAACCCGACCTGGTGGGACAAGCCCAGGCACAACCTGACCGAAATCAACTTCACGCCGATCAAATCGGACGCGACGCGCACGGCATCCCTGTTGTCCGGCGTCCTTGACGCGACCATCAGCGTGCCGCTGCAGGATGTACAACGCATCAACAGCTCGGGCACGTTTACCGTGGTCCAGGGCCCTGACCTGCGCACGATCTTCCTCGGCATGGACCAGTTCCGCGACGAATTGCTGTACTCCGACGTCAAGGGCAAGAACCCGTTCAAGGACATCCGCGTGCGCAAGGCGCTGTACCAGGCCATCGACGTGGAGGCCATCAAGCGCTCGGTGATGCGCGGCCTCTCCTGGCCCGCCGGCATGGTTGTTTCGCCCGCGCTCAACGGCGCTCCGCAAGGGTTGAACACGCGCCTGCTGCCGTTCAACCCCGAGGCTTCCAAAAAGCTGCTGGCCGAAGCCGGTTATCCGGACGGATTTACGGTCGGCCTGCAGTGTCCGAACGACCGTTACGTGTATGACGAACAGATCTGCCTGGCCATCGTTTCCATGCTCGGACGCGTGGGCATCAAGATCACGCCGCAGTTTGAGCCGACTGCCAAGTGGAACGTCCGTCTCAACACCCAGGACCTGTCGCTGTACATGATGAGCCACGCCGGGTTGCCGATGGCTGACGCTTACGCGATCCTGTCCGACGCGGCCGCAACACGGTCGCCAAGCCGGGGCGGACTCAATTCCGGTGGATACTCGAATCCGGCGTTCGACGCGATGTTGCCCAAGATCGCGTCGGAACTCGACCCCGCCAAACGCAAAATACTCATGGGCGAGGCGCTGTCCATCGAACGCAATGACGTGGCCTACATACCGCTGCACCAGCAGCCCATCACCTGGGCGTCGAAAAAGGGTGTCGAGCTCAGGCAGGCACCCGACAACCAGCTGCGCCTGTGGCTGGTGACCATGCCCTGAGCTGACAAGGGCAAGAGCCAGAAATTCCGACGCGCGGCAGGCCGCGCGTCGCTTGCACCTACCTGCCCATGTTGCGATTTCTTTCAACCCGCTGATGGAGCGGCGTGCTGGTGATGATGGCGTGTGCTTCTTCTCCTTCCTGCCGTTCAATCACAGCGGGGTTGCGCACCGCATTTTTCGTCAACTCCTGAATTGAAGGTTTGCCACCATGAACTCCCAGGTTATCCGCAATGTGCGACCGCTCGGTGGGGCCGCCGTGGATCTTGTGCTCGAGCAGTCCACGATCCAGGCCGTGCTGCCTGCCGGCACGGCAGCGCTGGACATGGACTGCCTGATCGACGGCAACGGCCAGTTGCTGCTGCCTGCGCTGGTGGAGAGCCATGTGCATTTCGACAAGACCTTGTGGGCCACTCCCTGGCGCCCGAACACCGCCGGCCCGACCCGCAATGACAGAATCCGCAACGAGCAGGGCCTGCTCAAAACGTTTGATGTGCCCATTGCCGAACGCGCCGGCCCGCTGATCGAACACTGCATCGCACGCGGCTCGCTGTACTTCCGTAGCCATGTGGATGCGCAAACCGTGTGGGGCTTGCGGCACATCGAGGCCATGTTGGCCCTGCGCGAAAAGTACAGGCACCTGATCGACCTGCAGTTCGTGGCCTTCCCGCAGGGCGGCATGCTGATCCAGCCCGGCACAACGGAACTGATGCGCGCGGCGCTGGACCTGGGCGTGGACATCGTCGGCGGCATAGACCCCGCCGCCATAGACCGCGACCCGATCCGGCACCTGGAAACCATCTTTGAACTGGCGACGCGTTACGACCGCGGCCTGGACATCCACCTGCACGACCCGGGTGACCTGGGCCGCTGGGAAATTGAACGCATCGCGGACATGACGCAGGCGTGCGGCCTGTCCGGGCGCGTCACGATCAGCCACGCCTATTCGCTGGGCGCCTTCCCTCCCAACGACTTGCTGGCGCTGGCCGATCGCCTGGCTGAACTCGGCATATCGATCATGACCTGCGCTCCGCCACACGTCACGGTGCCGCCGGTGGCCATGCTGCGCAGCCGCGGCGTCAATGTGTGTTCGGGCTCCGACGGAATCCGCGACGCCTGGAGTCCTATGGGCAACGGCGACATGCTGGAGAGGGCCATGTTGCTGGCTTTGCGTTTTGGCTGGAGCAAGGATGCGGAACTGGCCATGGCCTTTGACATCGTGAGCTCGGGCGGAGCACGTGCACTGGGCATCCCGAACTATGGCCTGGAAGCGGGATGCCAGGCCAATCTGCTGCTCATTCCGGCGGAGAACCTTGCCGCAGCGGTGGTCGACCGCAGCCTGCAGCGCACCGTGATCAGCCGCGGCAGGATCGTGGCGCAGGGCGGTGTGTTCACTGGACTCTAAGAGAAAGAAACGGAAGGCACCATGCGCACCTGTCTCAAGGCATCATTTGTCGTCGGATTCAACGGCTCGGCGCACACGTTGTGGCGCGACGGCGAGGTCGTTTTCTCGGGCGACACGATAGAGTTTGTCGGCCACAACTTCCCCGGCCATGTGGACAAAACGGTGGATTATGGGCACGCCCTGATCAGCCCGGGCCTGATTGATCTGGATGCCCTGGGTGACCTCGATTCCGGCGTCTTGACGCTGGACAACGGCAGCAAGCTGGAGATGGGTCGCCTGTGGTCCGAAGACTACCTGCACCAGGGACCGCGTGAGTCGTATACCGAGGAGGAAGAACGCTTCAAGTACCGCTACGCCTTCACGCATTTGATCCGCAACGGCATTACCACCGCGCTGCCCATCACCTCGATGTATTACCGCGCGTGGGCTGAACGTTACGACGAATTTGCCAGCGTCGTGGACATCGCCGGCGAACTTGGAATCCGGGCCTACCTGGGGCCGTGTTACATGAGCGGCATGACCTATGTGCGCCAGGACCGCTCGCTGGACCAGTTCTGGGATGAGCCACGGGGTCTGTCAGGCTTGGAGCAAGCGATACGGTTCTTCCGCGATTTTGATGGTGCCCATGGCGGCCTGGTACGCGGCATGCTGGCGCCGGACCGCATCGAGACCTGCACGCCACAGCTGCTGGCGCGCACCGCCGCGGTCAGTGCCGAGCTCAAGGCGCCGGTACGCTTGCATTGCTGCCAATCAGTTTATGAATTCGAGACAGTTGAAAGGTTGCGGCACGCCACGCCTCTGGGCTGGCTGGAGCAATTGGGCTTGCTGACGCCGCGCGCCATTCTTCCGCACGGCATTTACATCAGCGGCCATCCAGGAGTGTCCAACAAGAGTGACCAGGACTGGCGGCGACTGATTGGTTCCGGGGTGAACATTGCGCACTGCCCTGCGGTTTTCGCGCGCACCGGCGAGGCCTTGGACTCTTTTGGCAAATACCGCGCAGCCGGCATCAACATGGGGCTGGGCACCGACACCTGGCCACCGGACCTGCTGCACAACATGCAGCTTGGCCTGTACATGGCACGTGTGGTGGAAGGTGGGACGGCACAAACCGCGATAGCGGACCTGTACAACGCGGCGACCCTTGGCGGGGCAAAGGCCCTGGGACGCGACGACCTGGGCCGCCTGGCGACCGGCGCGCAGGCCGACATCGTGGTGTTCGACCTCAAGGCGCCGCACCTCGGTCCGTTCTTCGACCCG